>NC_004193.1:102500-423229 GCF_000011245.1 Oceanobacillus iheyensis HTE831 | reverse complement strand
TTCTTTGTTATAGTCATAGAGATACCGGACCTCTCGCCAGTTTTCATTCCCAGATCTAGTCCAACCATGAAAATTCCGTCCATGCAATCGAATAATTGTTGTATCAGGGTGTGTAGTAATTGGAACAAAAGGTACTGACCCTTTGCCAGCCTGAGGTTCATCTGCAATAGAATGCATCCATCCCCCGTCCTTCATAAAAGAAATTGTTTGTTCACGAAAAGAATCGCTATACCATGATTGATGCCTAAACTCTAGCGCAACCTGTATATCCCCCATCTGTTTTTTGCAATATCGAATATATTGTACATGTTCTTTTTTACAATCGAACCAAGGCGGGAATTGAAATAATACAGTTGCTAATTTACCTGTTTTTTGAAAAGGAATCATTGATTCTTTAAACGCCTCAAACATAGCTTCCTTGGATTCAAATGGGCTTTCCCCACGCTGATGACCAGTCATTCCTTGATATGCCTTTACTACAAATTGAAACTTCTCTGGCGTTTCTTTTATCCATTTTTCAATATTGCGATGTGGCTGAATGGCGTAGAAGGAAGCATCTAATTCCACGATTGGAAAGTGACTACTATAATCCTGTAATTTTTCTTGTGGTTTTGAGTCTGCTGTATATAAAGTATCATGATCTCCCCAACCGGTTAATCCAATATAAATCATCTATTTAACCTCCTTGCTATCATGTTCTGCTCGGTAATTTCTCCTTTTGTTTCTAACCACATATTGCACAAAAGGAATCACAAGTGCTGATAAGAATAAAATCCGGAATAATTGAAATGCAGTAACAATCATGACATCTGCTTGTACAGAAGCCGCAATAATACCCATCTGATCTAAACCGCCAGGAACAACACTTAAAAAGCTTGTAGAAAAGTCAAAATACGCTTGCTTTACAAACCAACTAATACCGAGTGCAAAACTAACGAAGATCACACATGATAACAATGCATACATCCATTGTTTGTTCATCTTTTTAATGCTATCTCGTTTTAGCAATAAACCAATATAAATACCAATAAACAGTTGAGCTATATGTAGAGCAGAATCTGGCATCATTGGCACTTGCCATCCGACTAGATTACATACCATCACAAAAAATACTGGTCCTAATAAATAAGCTGTAGGCACCTTAATTAATTTAAACAACATACCGACAAAATATGCTACGATCATTAACCCCAATAGGATGAAACTATATTTTTCACTTTGAGAAGTTTCAACCGGAAGATTTGGTCCTTGAATGGATACGATAAATGGAACCATGGAAACAATAACAAGTACACGTAATACATGATAAAACGTCACTAGTGTTACATCCATCTCTTTTTGTTCTTCAGCAAATACAATGACTTGTTGCAATCCACCTGGGACACAGCACGTCATTGCAGTACCTAAATTCATCTTAGATAATCGAGATAATACAAAACTAATTACTAGAAATAAAAGGAAAAATAATACATTGATAGCTATCATTAACGGAAAAAAATGTATCATTTGCTGTAATGCTTCCAGTGTAAATGCGTATCCTATGACATAACCGGCTATAACTAATCCTATATTTCTAAAGAAAGGATGCCATGTTAACGAAATCGGAGCTTTCAATTGAGTAATTAAAACAAAAAATAGTGGTCCTAATAACCACGGCATGGGCAAACCTATAACTGAAAATATAAAAGCTCCAATTAATCCAACTATAAATGTAATGGTCATTGTTCTATACATGATGTTCACTTCTTCTTTTTTATTACATTATAACTCTCTTCCCTATAATCTTAAATGGTTTAGCAATGATGATTAAAATTGTTAAAAATTGGGTAAACATATGAAAAGTAGTTTGGAGTGATACGATGGAAAAACGAACAACACAGCTTATATCTATGTACATAGTTTTCTTTGCTATGATTGCAGTCAATGCATTAGCTAATATAATTCCATTGAACGGATATAACACAGGTGAAGTATCCAACATGTACAATGTATATTTTACACCTGCAAGCTATACCTTTAGTATTTGGACTGTTATTTATATTGGGTTACTTTATTGGTTAATAAGAATTAGCCTACACAAGCAACCTGTCACTGCTACGTTAATGTGGATATTTATCTCGACATGTATTTTTAACGCACTTTGGATTGTATTTTGGCATTATTTATTTGATGGAGTAGCACTTATTATCCTTGGCTTACATCTTGTATCCGTATTAATATTATATACCTACCAACGCCAACAACGAGCAAGTTATTCAATGATAATCCCGGTCTCCATTTATTTTGGGTGGTTAATTGTTGCTTTTACAACCAATATAATTTATTTCAGTGTTGCTACGTTGGAAGTTACTGATTCTACACAATTATTACTTGCTTACCTGGCACTTACCGTAATTATCTTGATTAGTATGGCTATACTATTCTCGGTACGTGATTGGAGTATATTACTTGTTTTCCTATGGTCAATGAGCGGAATTGCAGTTAAAAATTTTTCAGATCAATGGACCTTAAGTTTTGTAACCATTATATTAATGATTTTCTTAATTATAATTTCGTTCTTATACCTAAAACAATGGAAAAAAATTAAATACGCTAACTAACTCTTGAAAAACCGCCTTTATGGCGGTTTTTTTGTTATACATTATTCGTTGACATACTATGACAGTCATAGTAATATGATAATACTAATAATTACTTTGACTGTCATAGTAATTATTGAGCGATGGATGTAGAGGAAGGAGAAAAACTCATGAAAGGTAGAGTTTCTGCAGATTTATTACGAGGACATACAGATACGATTGTCCTTGGCATTTTAATGAACAAAGACAACTATGGCTACGAAATATATAAAACCATTTTAGAAAGAACTGACGGACTATATCAATTAAAAGAAGCCACCCTATATTCAAGCTACAAGCGTTTGGAAAAAGACGGTCTTATTATTGCTTATTGGGGAGACGAAAGCCAAGGAGGAAGAAGAAAATATTATCGAATCACTGATTCAGGGAAAGAACGCTATCGACAAAACAAAGTGGACTGGGAATTCACTCAAAAAATTCTTAATCAACTTCTGGAGGAGGAGTAAACATGAATACCGATATCCGATCATATGTAAATAATTTGTTTCACAACTATGAATCCACACCTGAATTAGAAGATTTTAAAGAAGAGATTATTTTGAATCTACAAGATCGTATTGATGATTTACAGAAAAAAGGTCATTCAACGGAAGACGCCTTTACTAATGCTGTATCTGAACTAGGAAATATTACCGAAATTGCTGATGATATTAGTAAAGAAAAACGCAAGGAATTGATAGGTAAAATGTATGTAGATCCTACACCAAAACTCCTTACAGGTTATGCGATTGCATATACATTAGCAGCAGGTGTACTTTTATTTGGTTTAATCACAAGTATGATTACCTTCTTTGCAACGAACAATTTATTTTATGCGATTTCCACTATACTACCATTTATTGTACCAGCAGGAGCTGCTTTAGTTTATTTAGCATTAACAACAGAAACATCTAGAAAATACCCTATGCATCAGGGACGTGCATTGATATACGCTATAGCATTAGGATCCATTCTTTTTGGATCAACGATTTCTACTTCCCAATATTTTATGGAAAATAGCGACCCAGTCGCTGTAATTGGTATATTAATTCCATTTGTACTTCCTGCATTATTAGCAATTTGTTTTTTAATACTCACGGAGAAAAAACGATTAAAACCTTGGGTTATGGAAGAAGAAGCTCAATTGACCGAGTACTATTCCAATACTTATCAAACCCCTGAACAAGCTACAAAAAGAGGCATGCTGTCTGGAGCACTGTGGGTCGGTTCTATTGGAGTATTTATTATTATCTGGATGCTAGCAGGAATTCAATATGCTTGGATTATATTTATTTTTGCAGTAGTTATTGAAATATTAATTGAGTTTTCCATGCACTCCAGCAAAAAACGACCAATGAAACCCTAAGTTAAATATTCACTATGTGGGGAGTGGACGCGATCTCCCCATTCTCTCCCTTCTGACGATAATACCTTGCTATAATATCTCCAGGTAATAAACTTGCAATGTGCCCTACATGTAAAGAACCGTTTGCATATGGCCATGCCCCACCAATAAAAATACCCATAGTTACCACTCCTCATTATATATACATAAAAAAAGCCCTAATCTGTATATCAGATTAGGACGAGATTTCCCGTGTTACCACCTATTTTCACAAATTGCTCTCACAATTTGCCTCCATCAGTACATCTATACTGGCGCCGTTGTAACGAGTGCACTCTCGTCGCAGCCTACTAACATTTTTGTGTTTGGTGCGCAGCTCAAAGGTCATTTTTCAATGGAATATCGTTACCTCATCTCACCAACAGAGGCTCTCTTTGAACTTTACCCCATATACTTTTCCTTTTCGTAGCCTTTAAATTTTAACTCTGAGGAACATTGTCCTCATTATATAACTTACTTCGTCGTTTTATAAATTCAAATATATGTGTTGTAATAACTTTCAATATAGCATATCCCGGTATTGCTAACAAGATGCCAACTACACCAAATAAATTACCTGCAGTTAAAATGATAAAGATAATGGTAATTGGATGGACACGTAAATTTCTACCCATGATTTGCGGAGAAATAAATTTCCCTTCTACCAGCTGCACAATAGTCCAAACAGCGATTAATTTAATTAGCATAAATGGAGATGTTACAATTGCAACGATTAATGCTGGTGTAATAGCAATTGCAGGACCTATATAAGGCACTACAGTTGTAAATGCAGCAATTAAAGCTAATACTGGAGCATAATCCAATTGTATAATCATAAACCCAATATACATTAAGACCCCGATACAAAAAGCCACAATAATTTGCCCGCGTATATAAGCACTGATTTGATTATTCATTTCTTTAAGTACGGTATATGTTTGATCACGGAATGAAACTGGTAAGAATTTCAGGAAATATCCCGGTAATTTATCTCCATCTTTTAATAAATAGAAAAGTATGAATGGAAGCGTAACTATAGCTAAAACAATTTCCGTTACCGTTCCTATTACTCCACCAATATTCGAGAATGCAGTATCAACAAGATCTAGTAATTTATTAGAGATTTGCTCAACAAAACTAGATATATTTAAATTACTCAATATTTGAGATTGGTTTAATACTTGGCTGCCAATTAAATCCTCAACCATATCCTCAATATCACTAATAAAAGGTGGTAGATTTTCTATCAAACTCATGATTTGTTCCCGCAAAACAGGAATAACCGATACAATTATCACGGTGAGGATTCCAATGATAATAACATATAAACCGAATATCGAATAAATACGTTTTATTTTTTTCTTCTCTAAATAGTTCACGATAGGATTTAATAAGTAAAAAGCGACTGCTGCCAATATTAATGGTAATATCACAGTCTTTATTAATACAACAAAAGGTGTAAAAACAAAAGATATATTCGTGAATATAAGTATATTTAATCCTATTAATAATAGAACGGTGAGAAACAATACAAAACGATTGTTAAGAAAAAAACGCTTAAATAACCCCATTTTTTTATCATGCATTTCCAAACAGGCACCTTCTTTTATAGTAAATTCAATAACACACAGAATAATGTTAATTAACAGAATTATACATAACAACTATTCTTGCCATAATAGACTACTTTTAACCCCTACTTATATCCTAGCATAAAAAGACAGGAACAGCCTACATTACCTGCCTTTTTAACTATAAATTTACTCTTCTATTAAAAGAAAATAGTGCTCCCATAACTGTTCTATCTCTTCTTTATTCTTTTGAAGCACCATTAATTGATCAACATCCATTGTTTTCTCCATCTTTCCTTCGATAGTTACCAATTCTTGCTCTAACTTTTCAATTTGTTCCAATAGGTTTTCCTGCTCTTTATTTTTTGATGGCACAGGAATAATAGGTTGAGAGATAGTTGCATACTGCTTAGAATTATTACGAATATCCAAGATTTCTTTTCTTTTTATCCTGTTATCATTCATTTTTTCTCTAGCCCAAGAATAATTTCCATCATAATCATAAACCGTTTTATCTTCTATCCAATATATACGCCTAAATATCTTATCTAAAAAGTATCGATCATGACTTACTGCAATTATCGTTCCTTGAAAGTTTTCTAAAGCTTCTTCTAATACTTCTCGTGAATCAATATCAAGATGGTTGGTCGGTTCATCTAATACGAGCGTATTTATGTCCTCATACATTAGTTGGGCTAATCGAAGTCGCATCTTTTCTCCACCACTAAGTTCTGAAACTTTCCGAAACACCGCATATCCATAGAATAAGAATTGTGCTAATATATATCTTGCTCTTCCTTCTTCAACTGCGATCTGCTCTCGAAAAACCTCTATCACCGTTTTAGTTGGATTTATATCTTGGAAAACATGCTGTGAAAGATAACCAATCTTCACATTATTACCGATATAAACTGTTCCAACATCAGGTTGTTGAGATTGTAATAATATCTTAATCAACGTAGATTTCCCTGTTCCATTCTCTCCTATAATGGCTACTCTCTCCTGATATCGAATGTGCATATTAACATTTTCAAAGAGTAGATGTTCTTCAAAACGCTTCTTTACGTCTTCTAATCTAACAACGTCTTTTCCACTTCTATCTGCTGTTTCTATATCTAACCCCATCTTATTTCGATGAAGTAGTGGTTTATCGATCTTTTCCATTCGTTCTATAGCACGTTCCATATTTCTTGCACGTTTATGCAATCCTTCATTCGGTGGATTAGCGCGATTCGCCCATTCACGTAGTCGTTTGATTGCCTCTCTCATTTTCTTAATTTTCTTTTGCTGTTCTTGATAATCTTGGAACTCTTTTAATAACCTGGATTCCTTTTCCTTTATGTGATTACTAAAATTGGTTTCATACATAACTGCTTCCCCATCTTCTAAATCAATAATTTTCGTTACTGTTTCATCGAGGAAGTAACGATCATGAGACACGATAACCACTGTTCCTGGATAATCATTTAGAAATGAAGCTAACCATTCAACCGCAGATATATCAAGATGATTGGTTGGTTCATCTAACAATAGAAAATCGGGTTGTTTCAATAAGATTGTTGCCAGAGCAACCTTTGTCTTTTCTCCTCCACTTAGTTGTTGAAATGTCAGCTCTAATAATGAAATTATATTTATCCCACGGCAAACTTTTTCGATTTGCGCATCTCTTTCATAGCCACCTAAAAAAGAGAAACGTTCTTGAATCTCTCCATATTGGATAACAAGATCGGATACATTTTCTAAAGTGTCCTGCATCTTTTCCTCGTATTCCTGCATTTGTATTTCTAAATCGTTTAAAGTTTCAAAAGCACTTTTCAATACGTGATAAACTGTTAATCCATTCATCTCGGCTTGTATTTGTTCTAAATAACCCACTTCGGTATTCTTTCTCCAATGAATCTTACCTTCATCGGGGTCTTCTATCTTTGCCATCAACCTGAGCAGCGTCGACTTTCCAGATCCATTTCTGCCAACGATACCTATTCTTTCATTTTCATTTATTTCCAGACTAATTCTTTCAAAAATAAGATTTCCACCGTACATCTTTTTAATATTTTGTATACTACACGCAATCATGTATATATATCTCCTTTACTTGTCACCTCTAATGACAATAAGAAGAAAAAAGCACAAAGAGCAGCAGGGGTCTCTTTGTGCAAAAATTCATATTTTATAAATTACTTCTTACATGCATGTAGAGATGCTTTTTCATGGTTCATTCGCTGTTATTAAGTTACTAAAAAAGGGCATACGTATCCCGTTGTAAGCAACTACAGCAAATTTTGCACGACAAAAATAAAGGAATTCTATCCATTCTGCGCGCATTATATCATGAATAAACATCTCTACTCACCTCCGTTCATTTCTTCGAATAGTTTGATTATACTGTAAAAAATACTTAATAACAAGGGATACTATGGAAACAAACCTTTTTAACATACCAAAAATTGACTTCACTCTCGTCAAAATTTGTTTCTTGTATGAAATTAGTGGAATGTTGACAGTATCCCTATAACTTTTGATATGATTACTATTCTTCGTTCTCACTTTGTTCTTCATCAACCTTTTTCTGTACACTTTTGTTGGTTTGCTCAATAATATCTTTTGAATTTCTAACAGAATCCTTAAACGCTTCTTTGTGCCTCGTTATACCTTGATCCATTAACGATTTAAATCTAGTTTTATTCTTAGTTAAACTATTTTTTAACTCTTCAACAGTCGATTTAATATAATCGACTACCTCTTGTTCTAGCTCTTCATCTTCGATAGTTACCTCGTCATTAGAATTATTTCTAGTCACATTTGATTTAATCGTAAATGAATGATTTTTATGACTTTTATTATTTTCCATAATCTAAATCCTCCATCTATAAATTAAATTTTCTTTATAAATACTTCGTTTTCCTTGAAAGTTCATAAGGTGCTTAACCCTTTCAGGTTAGAATATTCGTTAGCTTTTTTCACACTTCTATTAAGGTACAGTGTATCCACCAATATCACATACGGAAAATGCATAAATTGTAGTCGGGTCAATTAAATCATCTACAAAAAACGCAATGTAGTCACAGATATTATATACAAATACACTCTCAATTGGTGTATCCAACCCGGTGATAAGAAGGTTAATCTCTAACGCAAAAGTTTGTGCAGCCCTTAGATTGTTTAAGATTTCTCCCTCACAACATAGTTTCTTTTTCTTGCAATCGAAGTCGTCGTCATCAAAGCAAGTTAAACCAAGAGAAAGTAAAAAGTCAAATATATCACTTTCTGATTCAGGATCGTCTGTCGCTTGAATTGAACACCTGTTACATTGTCAATTTGAATGGTAGTAACAGGGGTAGGAGTTAGAGAACCTCCTGGACGAAATGTAACGGTAAGCGTTTGTTTAATTTAAATACAGTAAAACGTGCTTCACCCTTTTATAATCAAATTCACTTTTATGCAAATGGTTTGAATTTTTAATAATGCAAGCGTAATCTATAGTTTATATATGGAAGGAGAGGATTACATGGTAAATCAAATCCCAAACGTTACACTACATGATGGACTAACCATTCCGAAAGTAGGTTTTGGAACCTATCGTTTAAATGGTAACGATGGTGTACAAGCCATTAATAATGCCATTGATCATGGGTATCGTTTAATCGACACTGCCTATAACTATGAGAATGAAGGAACTGTTGGTGAGGCGGTTAGAAGAAGTTCCACACCTCGAGAACAGCTGCTTATTACTTCTAAACTACCAGGTCGATATCATCACTATGATAAAGCAGTTACTACGATCCAAGAATCTTTATATCGAGCAAACCTTGATTATTATGACTTATATCTTATTCACTGGCCAAATCCAATCCAAGATATATATGTAGAAGCATGGCAAGCTTTAATTGAGGCCAAACGCAGGGGATATATCCGTTCTATCGGAGTATGTAATTTCTTACCAGAACACTTAGAGCGACTTAAACAGGAAACTGGGGAATTACCAACGATAAACCAGATTGAATTACATCCTTTCTTTAACCAAGAAGACCAGCGTAAATGGCATCAAGAACATCAAATCGCTACCGAATCTTGGAGCCCATTGGCACGTACAAATGATGTATTAGACCATCCTGTTTTACAAAAGCTCGCTTCGAACCATAACCGAACGGTATCTCAAATAATTTTACGTTGGCATTATCAACTTGATGCGATTGCAATACCTAAATCTGCAACGCCTTCAAGACAGCTCGAAAACATTTCTATTTTTGATTTTGAATTATCTGATGAAGAAATGTCTATTATTAATCAGCTATCAAAAGTGGATGGTCGTATGAAAGATCAAGACCCAGCAGTTTATGAAGAGTTTTAAGATATAACCATTTTTGGTTAAAATGCCTTTTATCTAGAAAGGCATGAATTCGTAAATTAGACTATTTCTCTTACATCATAGGCGTAGTCACAAAACCCCCATTAGATACGAGGCAATCTAATGGGGGGTTTTTGTAAACATATCATTCATATTCTTTTTCCCAATCTCTTTTCCTAATATGTAATAAAAAATCGCTTGGCTAGTAACACCAAACGATTAAAATATTACTTATCTAAAAAATTCTCCGTGTAAAACGGCTGATTGTCGTCGTTAAAGTCCACACCAATCCCTAACTCGGTAAATCTATTATTTACGATATTCTCACGGTGACCTTGCGAATTCATTAGACCCTGATGAGCAAATATACTACTAAACTGCCCATAGGCTAAATTTTCTCCAGCATTTAAAAAGGATATCTCATCTTCTCGCATTCGATCAAAAGGTGACTGCCCCTCTTGATTAGTATGACTAAAGTATTGATTCTCTGCCATATCCGTACTGTGATCCCTTGCAGTTTCCCGTACATTTTCATTCCATTCTAATACTGATAATCCATGGTTTACGCGAGTAGCATTGGTTAAGTCAAATAACTGATATTCAAAACCTTCTTTTAATGACTCACTACTAGGCGTATAGAGTGCTTTTTTTGAGGACTCTAAGTTCTCATCTATTAATTGAATAGCTGTCATTTCATCGTTTTCATGAATGTCATAGAAAACAGTAACATAACTCCCATCCATGTGATAGATATCATATTCACCTTCGCTATTGATTTGATAGTTAAACCAACCATTACGAATTACTTCCTCTGGCTCACCAAGTGCTTCATTTACAACGGTTTTCGGAACACCTAATTCTACATTATGCTGTGAAGAAATTAAATCCTGATTAGTAAATAACCCTCGCACTACATCTTGCTCATCATATGCAACCATCATAAAATTTTGATAATTTTCATGATAAGTAGACCATTGTACTCCATACTCGTTTGCATTTTCACGCATGGGTTCTCCATACATCTCTTCGACTACGGCTTTTGTATCTCCTAGTTCTACATTCCCAACAGAAAATGATTGTTCATCAGGAGTTGTCAATTCAGGCTTTTCTACTGGTTCTGTCTGAGGTTCTTGCTCTGCATTTTGAATAGAATCAATAACGGACGAGTAAAGCATAGAAACCTGATCTTTTACTCTATCGAAGTCAAAGTCAAATTCATAATCAATATTTTGATTCGTAAGATCATCCGTTGCAGAATGAAAGGTGTCACTGACTGATTCAGGAATAATTTCACGAACAGTATCTTCCCAATATGGTTTTGTCCAAAAAGCCAATAATATTATTAACAGCAGTAAAAACAATCGCTTTATAATTTCTATCCCAACCTTTTAGTTTTTCATTTAGTTAATTACTTTTTATTCGAAGTTTCTAGTAATCTAAATAGATTAAAGCTATTATTCATTTTTATAATATTATTTTATAACTTAGAGTTAACTATAACGCAACTCATAGCTTCATTTTTCACTCTAAGTCTAGTCATTTTTAGACAAAATCATACTATTTTACTGCAGGAAAAAAGAATGAGCTTCTAACAACTCATTCTTTGCTAAATTTATTTCCACCATTGATCATATAACGTTACTTCACCTTCACGTTTATGCATGGTTTTTAAATAATGACCTTCAATTGTTCGCTTACTGTCTTCTGCTACCTCTTTTCCTTCTAAGAATTCATCAATTTGTTCATAAGTAACTCCCAATGCTTCTTCATCTGGTAAAGCTGGTCGATCATCTTCCAGATCAGCAGTAGGTTTCTTATTATATAAATGCTCCGGACAATTTAATGCGACTAACATCTGCTTACCTTGGCGTTTATTAAGACCAAATAAAGGTGCTAAATCACAAGCGCCATCACCATGTTTTGTATAAAAACCTGTTACAGCTTCTGCTGCATGATCTGTCCCTAAAACAAAACAGTTAAATGCTCCTGCCACACTATATTGAGCTTTCATGCGTTCTCTTGCTTTCTCATTTCCTTTTAGAAAATCACTAATTTCCACGCCTGCTCCATCTAAAGCTTTTACACTTGCATCTACAGATTCTTTAATATTTACTGTCAATACTTTACTTGGTTCAACAAACTTAATCGCATCATCCACATCATCGGCATCTTTTTGAACACCATAGGGTAACTTCATACCAATAAACTGATATGTATTTGTAGAGTTTTCCTCGTTTAGTTCATTTACTGCGATTTGCGTGAGCTTTGATAACAAAGTGGAGTCTTGTCCACCAGACATACCTAATACATATCCTGTTGAGAATGTATGCTTTTTTAAATATGATTTTAAAAAGTCTACTCGCGTACGAATTTCTTGTTTCGGATCAATTTCAGGTTCAACATGCAAATCTTCAATGATCGTTTTTTGTAAATCACTCATGCATTTTCCTCCTTAATTTATCGTTTATTAATTTTATCTTTTACTGCTTGTTTCACTCGTTCAATATGATTCATCTTATTATTCCATAATGCTTCACTTAAATCGACCGGATACTCAGCCGGATAGTTTGTTCTTTTATACTCGTCCCAGAATAAATTAAGTTGATTTTCAGTAAATAATTGAATCTCTGCCAAATCAGGACATTCATAAACAAGTTGTCCATCAATGAAAATATCATGATGGAGATTTACAGCTTCAAAATTAGAAACAAACTTTTTATAGTAAGTATGCACCGGATGGAATAACATCACTTCTTCTTGTTCATTTGGATACTCATTTTCCAGCGTGAGATAATCTCCTTCACTATGTTGATTTTCCTTATTTATAATTCGGTAAACCTTTTTCATAGCAGGTGTTGTCATTTTTTCTGGATTTCCTGATAATTTAATGGTATCTTTCATATCCCCATTTTCATCTTCAATAGACACAAGTTTATATACTGCACCTAGTGCAGGTTGATCATACGCAGTAATCAGCTTTGTTCCAATTCCCCACACATCAATCTTCGCTCCCTGTGCGAGAAGACTTGCAATCGTATATTCATCTAAATCATTCGATGCATAAATTTTTGCATCTGGAAAACCAGCTTCATCAAGCATTCTTCTTGCTTCTTTTGATAAATAAGCTAAATCTCCGCTGTCTAATCGTATTCCTTGGAAATTAATACTATCCCCTAGCTCTTTTGCAGCTTTAATAGCGTTCGGAACTCCTGAACGTAATGTATCGTATGTATCAACAAGAAACACACAGTCTTTGTGTCGTTCGGCGTACTTCATAAACGCTTTATATTCATCTCGATACGCCTGAATCATCGAGTGCGCATGGGTTCCTGAGACAGGAATACCAAATAATTTGCCTGCACGGACATTACTCGTTGCACTAAAGCCTCCAATAAATGCAGCGCGAGTACCCCAAACTGCTGCATCCATTTCCTGCGCTCTTCTCGTTCCAAATTCCATTACAAGCTGATCTCCTACAAGCTGGCGAATACGCGATGCTTTGGTAGCAATAAGCGTTTGGTAATTAACAATATTTAATAAAGCTGTTTCTAATAATTGCGCCTCAGCAAGACTAGCCTCTACACGAAGAATCGGCTCATTGGCAAATACGATTTCCCCTTCTTTCATTGACTTAATCGTACCAGTGAAGCGTATACTTTTTAAATATTCGATAAAGTCATCTTGATAACCAATCTCTTTTAAATAAGTTAGATCTGCATCTGTAAATCGAAAATTATTCATATACTCGATTATCCGTTCTAAACCAGCATACACTCCATATCCGTTTCCAAATGGAAGGCTGCGGAAATATAGATCAAACACTGCTTTCCTATTATGAACATCGTCATTCCAATATGTTTCTGCCATATTAATTTGATATAAATCCGTATGTAATGCCAAGCTGTCATCAATGTAATTCATTGTTTTCCTCCTAAATTATAGAATGCGCTACTTTCTATGGATTCATAAGCGCAAAATCAATTTATTCCCAGATAGATGGTACAATTACTTGATTCGTAAACCGATATAATTGCGATGGTCGATAAGAATTCCGCTCTGTTTTCTTCCAATTTCCAGTTTCATCAACAACTTTTTCTAAAAAAGGAAGCTTCGGTGCTTTTGTGAAAAAAACAGATTTATTTGCTATTTTCGGATGATTAGATACCGTAAGTAATACTCCTTGGAGTTCTGATAATGTAAATTCATGTAACAAAAAATTCTTCGCTATATCTGTATTCAACATATCTCTTTCAATTCGCTTTAAGGCGTCATCAATAATTTGACGATGATCAAACGCTAATGGTAATTCAAACGCTTCTTCTATAGAAACCAATCTCACTTCAGCCGCATCGTCTGCTGCTTTGCGATTAGTTAATTTACCTTCAGGAACGATGGCGTAGTGCGCATTGGATATAATCCACCCTCTTGGATCACGTCCCCAGTCATCATAAACTCCAAAATGTTTTAGATATACTTGATCAACACCCGTTTCTTCTACTAATTCTCTCATCGCTGATTCATGGGCTGTCTCTTGCTGTTTTGCGTCCACAAAGCCTCCAGGCAACGCCCACTTTCCACCCTCAACATTTGGATTTCCATGCTTGTCTATTTCAACCCTTCGAATTAAAAGTAGTTTTAATAATTTTTTTGGTAGTACTTTTCGTTTACTTGTATTCTCAACAATCGTATTCGATACGATAGTAAAGACAGCAATATCACTTGTATACCCATCTGGAGTTATATATTTTTTTGAAGAATTCGGTTGTAAAAATGCTTGTTTTTGATCGAATTTGGGCATAACTTCACCTCAATTTTTTGAAGTAATTTGTAATTTTATAATTACTAATTATTATACGCCAAAAAAAGAAGATGTCAATTCATATTTGACATCTAGTAATGCGTCTTATTTGTATATTTTTCCCATGTTTCAAAGGGAAGTAAGGAATCGTTTGTAGGAATTGTGATAAAAGGTAGTTTACGGGAACTAGGATGAAGGTCAATTTCTTGATAGATTAAATCGTCATCAAAATTAATCTTTGCGGCATCTTTTCGATTCGCTCCATAATATACCGCATCAACTCTTGCCCAATAGATTGCACCTAAACACATTGGACATGGTTCACAACTCGTATAAAGGGTACAGCCTTTCAACTCAAAAGTCGAAAGCTTCTCGCAAGCTTGGCGAATTGCTTGAACTTCAGCATGTGCAGTTGGGTCATTGTAATTGGTTACTTGGTTTGTTCCTTCTGCAATTATTTTATTATCTTTTATAATCACAGCTCCAAAAGGCCCCCCACCTTGAGAGATATTACTAACTGCTAATTCAATAGCCTTTGACATGAATAGCTGATGATTTGGATTTGTTTGCATGCTATCTTCCCCCTTCATATTAGTTTACCAAATTATCAGATTTATTTCTCCTCTTTACTTGGAAAGATCGTATACGACCATGAATAAATAAAATCAATAATAAAAATAATCCCCCAAACCATGGATAATCCAAATGCTGTTTCGTTCGCATATGGAGATTGTCTATAGTCACCATTTTCAATCCACGATAAGTCGGTGATATAATCCAATATACTTTCCGTACCACCTAGTCCATAGATCCATAAAATGAATTGAACAGAAGCAAAAACAATAAGATGAATAATAGAAGAATAACGATATTTTTTGGCAATATATTTTGGATTCTGTTGTTTTGCCATTATCTCTCTATCTCTTTCCGTTAATAGTTCTTTGCTTCTCCATTTTCCTATTACCTTTCTCATCCAGCGATCTAACCGTTTAAAATCGGTGATACCAAATGTACAAGCATAAACTACAAATAGTGTAATAATGATTTGAAAGTTAGAAATTTCTCCCGTTTGTTGATAAACCCAAATACCAAGTAAAGCTTCCATAATAAGAAGTACTAAAAATAAAATTATAAAGATGGCGCTAAGCTGTTTTCTATCTAGAAGATATCTTGTTATTCCAAATAACAAGAGCATTATCACAGATAAGATTTCTGCTACGATAAATATTTCCCATTGGTAAGTAAATATAAATTCCACAATAGCCCCCCCAAATTTAATTCTACAATTTAAATACTAATTTATTATACACACGACCTTTTGCATCTTACATCATTAAAAGAATTATCAACTATTTTACGATTCATCGCTAAAAAAGTTTCTAAAAATTTTATAAGCCTCTAGTACCAATGACTAGAGGCTCTTTATAATCAATTATTGTTGGTTCGCATACTTCACTATTACGTCGCGAAGTAAATCTACAATTTCCTTACCCGCTTTGTCGTTATAATACTTTCTAAAACGATCATCTGCTGCATACATTTCCGCTAACCCTTTGTGTGCTTCAGCAGAATACTCTGACCAACTATACAATAACCAATTCTTATGAAGGTCAAACGCTTGCTGTGCTTCTTTGGAATCTAAATCTTTTGATTGATCTAATTGGTCTAATGTCATAAACAATTCATCTTCTATTTCCTGCATCTTCTTAAAATCTTTCTCACTCATATTCATCCATTGTTGATTAGAAGCATTTACTGCCTCTTCTCCATATTTTTGACGGATTTCATCACCAAACATCTTCTCATTTTCTTCCAATTGTTCTTTTTTAAACCCTTCGAACTTCTCGTTATTCGACATATTTAATTCTCCTTTTTGATAACGTATCGTCTTATCGACAGTCAGTAATAAGTGGTCAATTTGCTTCCGTTTTGCCAGTAGTTGTTTACGGTGTTCTTCCAAAGCAATATGGATATCAAATGTAGAATCATCGAGAACAGATTGAATTTGCTCCAACTTCATCCCCATGGATCGATAAAGGAGTATTTGCTGCAGACGATTAATTTCTTCCTCACCATAAATGCGATATCCAGAATCATTTACCATCTTTGGCTTAAGCAGATTAATTTGATCATAATATCGAAGTGTTCGTGCACTAACACCTGATAAGTCTGCTATTTGCTTTACGGTATAATCCACTTCATCACCTCCTGATAATTTCAGTTTAAAGGTTTACGCTGCGTATAGGTCAATACATTTTTTTGGTTGTTTCAAGAAAAGGTTCATCGGGTAAACAGAACTTAAGGACAAGTCGAAGGGAGACACATCATGAATAAACGAAAAGTTACACTCAGTGCCTATGCAGTTTCTATTATATTAGTATTCTTATTGTTCATTATCGACTTTTTTGTCGTATCAATACCCGTCGGATACTTATTTGTTTCTATTTTTGCTATTTTACTAGCAACAACTATAGGCTTAATTGTATATTTCTCGATAAAGACGGAATAAGCCTGTTGTTTTCAGGCTTGTTCATCTTCATAATATCTTCTCATTTTTACATAACTCTTCTGAATGATTGAAGAAAATATTCTACTTCCTTAGGAGATCTTAATATATCTTTCCGCTCTCCCCCGTTTATATCGTATTCGATTAGGGAATAGATAACGTATGATTTATCCTAAATTATTACTATTTCTCGGAGGAAAAAAAATGAACAAGAAAATACACGACTTAATTGGTATCGGAGTAGGTCCATTTAATTTAAGCCTTGCTGTTTTAACAGAAGAAACAGCAGAAGTTGATGCAATGTACTTCGAGCAAGAAATGGAGTTTAATTGGCATCCGGGCATGCTTATAGAAGGGATGGATATGCAAACTCCATTTTTAGCAGACTTAGTAACATTCGCTAATCCGACAAGCCCTCATACATTTTTAAACTATTTACATGTACATAATAGACTGTATCAATTTTATTTCTTTAATCGCTTTACCATACCAAGAGAACAGTATAATGATTATTGTCAGTGGGTTGTATCTAACCTCAATCACTGTTATTTTGGGATGCGCGTGGTTGATGTTATTGACCACACCGAAGAAAGCTCGCCTCATTATGAGGTGATTGTGGAGAACCTCGTTGATCAAACAACCACATCTTACTTCTCTCGTCATATCGTATTAGGTACGGGAAGTATCCCGAATATCCCTAAACCTTTACAGGGTTTTCCAAACGAAGATGTCACACATACAAGCAGATATTTATATCTTGAGGATTCAATCAAGAATTCCAAATCTATAACGGTTGTAGGTTCTGGACAAAGTGCATCTGAGGTTTTTTATGATTTGTTAAAGGATCAAAAAAAGCATGGATATGATTTAACTTGGTTCACTCGTTCGGGTGGTTTCTTTCAAAAAGATGAAACAAGCCTTGGTAAAGAAGTTTTTTCACCTGAGTTTATCGATTACTTCCATAAATTATCGTTTGAAGGAAGACAAGAATCACTGAAAACATTGGATAGCGTTCGGAACGGTGTCGACCCTGTCATGTTAAATAAGATTTATGAAATTATGTATAACCGTTCGATTCACGCAGACAATCCATCCGTTACTATTCAATCTTCCACTTCTGTTAAGGATATTAATAAAGATACGTCCCAATCGACTTATCAGCTAACCTGTGAGCAATGGCTAAAGCAAGAGGAATTCACACATTCTTCCGATAAAGTTATTCTTGCAACGGGATATAAACCGAATCTTCCAGATTGGTTACAACGTTTTTCCGAACAGATCATATGGGAAGATAAACATCTGTATAAAGTGACCAAAGATTATCGTTTAGCTTTTAAAAAGGAACGCCATAATCATATTTATACATTAACTAACTTAGAGCATTCTCATGGTTCTAGTGCCACTAACTTAGGCTTATCTGTACTTCGTAATCAAAAAATTATTAATTCAATTGCTGGAAAGAGTATTTATCCTGTACCTCAGCAGGCTGTCTTTCAACAGTTTGAATAAAGTAATACTTTATTGAGTGGGCATGAGGCCTAACTACTCTACTTCATTTAGTACCACATAAAAGAAACGTTGGGGGACAGTTTATTCCGCTTACCTCTTGGTTAAGCGAGTTACTGTCCCTTTTAGCTATATATTTTCTACTCCTTTACCAGATGACTCATTATATATTTCCACTTTTACAACTGCCTCTTTCTAAATATCCATTGATAAACGAACCATATCCATTACCTGTATTCCATTTTCAAAAATTGGTTCCTTATAATGCCGCACAAAAAAATCACGATCAATACTGGTTATTCGAAATCCACATTTCTGGTATAACGCGAGTTGATGAACACTCGAATTCCCCGTACCTATTTCAATCGTTTTATATCCTAATCTTTTTGATTCTTCAATTGCATGAAGAATAAGTTTCTTTCCAAATCCTTGACCCTGAAAGTATTCATCAACAGCCACGTTTACTATTTCTATAGTCTCCGGTCTTGTTGGGATAAGTACATATTCTCCGATTAATTGCTTCTTTTTCTCCAATACATAACAAACCCCTCTTCTTACATAACTCTTCACTATACTCTCAGATGGATCCGCCATTAATAATAGTTTCATTGGAACATTTTCTCCATCTTGTAATCGACGTATCATTTAAATCTCCTCACTAGTTCCTTTAAATAATCATCTTAATTCATAGTGCACAAAGTTATTCACCTTTTTAAACCCAACTGATTCATAAAGGTGAATGGCACCTATATTCTCGTCATTAACTGTCAAATCCAAAGTTGGTATTTCCATTTCTATCATAAGTAGTATCATACTTTGCTGTAATAATTGCTTCCCTATGCCTTGTTTTCGATAAGCAGAATCCACTCCTATAAATTCTACACTCCCTTCTTTAAACTGTTTATTTCCTTCTAAATAAGCATAACCAATTACATCATCGTCACCATTTGTTCGAACTAATAATCGATGTTCATCTGTTAGACGATCGAGGATTATCTCTGCTGGATAATATGTACCAGGAAAAAGGGTATCATGCAATGCCTTAAAACTATCGGTCATCTTAGTATTATATATATCTATTTCTTCATAATTCGTATTACTTGTGCTCGTAAATTGATTGCATTGGAGAACGGTATGATACCCATTTACGGTTGCATTTAAGTTTTTCGCAAATGATCTCATCTCTTCATTTTCTACATGATAAAAAAATTGGAATTTCCATTTTTGTTTTGTGAACGGATGTTGAGACCAGAGACTATTTGCAGTTTGAATTGGATTTTCACTTGTTACTACTGGACCCCAAACTTCTGCTTCCCCATCTTCGTGATCAAAAGCAACCACTCCTACAATCTCGTCTCCGTCTACGGCAACCATCATTTCTTCTAATCTAAAATCTTCCATTAATACTTCTTTTATCTCGTTCGTATTTTCGCCTATATAACCACATCTTTTTATTGGATTTTTATTTGCTTCTGCTAGATATGAAGCGATACTAGAATAGGTAGTAGGTTTTTTTAGCTCCATTAAACAGTTACCTCCTCGTTAGGTATACCCTTTTATTTGAATCCAGTATTATTCAGCTATGCTATAAATTACTACCTTTATTATACATGTATTATTCTTATATTTCAGAAAATAAATACCAGAGATGTTTAATTAGACGTAAATAACTTAGCCATCAACGCATGATATCCCATAATAACTACTTCTCTATTTAATTTAATAGTATAGATATCAAAATTAAATCCGCATATCGTAATATGCGGATTTAACTCAAAAAATCTATTTAACCAATATTTTTGGTAGATTGTTTATAAAAGTTACTGAAATAATCGTTTGTCTCACTTGCAACCACTTTGTATAAGAGTAACAACCCAATAAGGTTTGGAATCATCATTAACGCGTTAGCCATATCTGCAAATGCCCAAACAGTTGTTAATTGTGCAATGGTCCCAATAAATGTGGCGCCTATATAAATCGTTCGATATATGCTTACATATTTTAAGCCAAATAAATATTCAAAACATTTTATACCGTAAACATACCACCCTAAAATGGTCGAGAAACCAAAGAATACAACAGAAATAGATACAACATATTCTCCAATATTACCTAGCGTTGATCCAAAAGCTGCACTTGTTAGCGCTCCGGCTTCAAGACTAGCATCATGTGAGACTCCAGAAAGAAGCCCACCTGTTGTATCCCAAAAACCAGTAACTAATAAAACCATTCCTGTCATTGTACAAACAATAATCGTAACTATAAATGTACCGGTCATAGCCACTAATGCCTGTTTAACTGGATGGCTTGTTTTTGCATTTCCAGCAATTAAAGCAACTGTACCAAGACCTGCTTCATTTGAAAAGATTCCTTTCGATACGCCATTTCGAATCGCTTCTGAAACAACAACTCCGGAAAATCCACCAACAGCTGATACCGGATTAAATGCATAGGTAAATATTAATTCAAAAGCCGGAATAATTTTATCGTAATTTAAACCAATAATTAGTAATGATGCACCAATATAAAGAAGTGCCATGATCGGAACAAATACACTCGCCACTGAGCTAATACGTTGTAATCCACCAAATATAATCAAGGATGTGAATATAACAAGAATAATACCGGTAGTTAAACCATTTATACTAAAACTATTTTCCATCACATCGGCAATTGTATTGGACTGTACACTATTTCCTATTCCCAATGCTGCGAAAGCACCAAAAAAGGCAAAAGCAACAGCAAGCGGTTTCCACTTCTTGCCGATACCTCTTTCGATATAATACATTGGACCACTGGAATACTCCCCGTCCTCATTTTTCACGCGATATTTCATCGCAAGTAAAGCCTCTGCATATTTCGTCGCCATTCCTACTAGTCCAACAATCCACATCCAGAAGATTGCCCCTGGTCCACCAAGCGTCACCGCTGTTGCTACACCGGCAATGTTTCCATTACCGACCATCCCTGCAAGCGATGTCATTAAAGCCTTAAAGTTGCTGACGTCACCTTCCGTTCCATCATCTTCTTTGTCTTTTGTGAAGGCAACTTTAAACGCATAGCCAAGTCTTTTGAATTGTAAGCCCTTTAAAATAAGTGTTAAAAATAGTCCAGTTCCAACCAGTAAGATTAAACTGGGGGTTCCCCAAAGAACGTCATTGATATTTTCTAGTATGTTAATCATTTATATCCTCCTATGTACTATGTTACGCTCGTGATGTATTACAGATATACTACATTACCTGTTAGATAGAATAGGGGGGTAAAACCTTTCTCATATTCCTAAAGGCACGAAGCAATTTTATTCTAGTATTTTTCTTTGATAAGGTGCATACGCTTTCAACAAACGATAAAAGAAAATTATTTACGCACAGTTATCGATATTAATATATTTTTGCAATTATGTACAGTATTTCCTTACAATTACAAAAAAGAAAAAACGGGCAACCCCCGCCCGGTTTTATCTCTCCTGCTCATAGACAATGCTGGTTCCTATTAAATGTATTAAGATTATGGTGAGGAGTTTGGAATTAAAAAGCTTTACTCACCACTAGGTAAAAGCGATATACGTACGTTACTATTTTACATTAACTACAAACCAATTTTTAATAGCATAAATCATAGTGATAAAAATTAATAAAATACCAATAATGAGGAGAATTAAATTGCTGGTAAATAAACCAGTGAATAACGCAATCATAGATAAGATATATAATAAAAGAGCATAATTGTTCATGCGCACTTTCACATTATCACCATCTTTTACTGATGTTGGTTTACTTCCAAAAAACCATTGGTTTGCAGTAATTTGCGTTTTATCTTTTGGCAAATCGATGTGTTTTTCCTCATTCTGTTTTAAGCTCGTCAACTTCTCATTGTCCGCTTTGACAGTAATTCGAGTTGCTCCACCCATCATTCCAGTATTACGCTTTAATTTGATAGCCATATTTTGACCCCTCCTGTTTAATACATCCATACTATTCAGCATTTTGGAATATACTCATACGAGAGGAGGATAAGCCTTTTTTCATTCACCTATGAAATTACGTGGTAAAAAAAATGCGTGACTACATCACCATTAATTGCTTTTATTAATTTAAGTGGAATTGTTAATTACTTCTTACAAATAATTTCTTACCTTCTCCTAATAGTACCGGTGTAATATGTAAATGTAGTTCATCTGCTAATTTTTCTACATTGCTAGCACTTCCAATACTAACCTCTTTATCTCCAACAATTTGTCTTGCCGTATCAATTGCCCTATGAAAACCACTTGCAAAATGAAATATTGTATCTTGTTCCGCGTATTCGTTCGGTGGTTCATGTGTTACAACTACAATAGGAATACCTGCTATTGGATGACTACCATTCCATCCGTTTACAATATCAAAAGTTCTTCTCCCTACCACCATTTCACCTATCGAACGTATGGGTTGGTCAAATATACGTCGATTCACTTCAGACATGGTAAAAAAATTATTGTATTCACTAGCAAATGAACCTTGAAACATCCAATTTTGTAATGATTTTCCACCTATTCCCAGTGGTTGTTGTGTGGAATCATCTTTTCCAGTGATATACCTATCTAAGGACATGGAAATATCATATCTACTACACCTTCCCCATACTATAAATCTCCTTTTAATATATTGTTTCCTCGTTCATAATTTAAAAAAACAGTATCGTCAAAACGCTTGTATTCTTTTAAATGATAGTTTCTTTGATTTTGCATAGTCGGAAACATCCGCTTGCCATCACCAAGCAATATTGGAAAAATAAATAACCAAACTTCATCGATTAAGTCATAATGAAAAAATTCTTCCGCCAAGCTTGCTCCTCCTAGAGAAATATCCCCGCCTCTAATTTTTTTTAATTGTAAGATGGATGACACCATATCACCATTCAGTAATTCTGTATTCCATTGTAGATCTTCTTGCTTTAATTTACTTGAAATCACATATTTTTTTACTTTCATCCAGTGCTTTGCCCAATCTCTCTCTTCTTTTGAAGCATCCGGTGCTTGTCCTTTACTTGGCCAAATAGACATATTTTCGTACATCTTCCTACCATATATATGTGCGTCTATATTTTCCTCCTTTTTATTTATAAATCCAAATAATTCATCACCTGGTATACTCCATTCCAGTTCACCGTTAGTTCCTTCAATATAGCCATCTAATGTAACCATTTGTGAATAAATAATTTTTCTACTCATCCTTTTCTCCTTTCCCTTTTTAATACTTGTAGAAAATATACCATAAAGGCGACTTCCATATTCTTATAATTCACAAAATAGTTTTAGATTCTCTCTTTTCAATGAAAAAACGCATAAACTCAGAGTTTCCTCCAATTTCATGCGTTATAGCATATTCTTATTTATTCTGAAGCGAGTGCATCCGCTTTTGTCTGATGCACAGTTCCAAATGGATGTTCTGGGGGCGCGTAAATAGAGTATAATTTCAGTGGTTCATCTCCCGTATTGGTTATATTATGCCACGTTCCTGCCGGTACCATGACAGCACTCCCATCAGACAGTTGTCGCCGATATGTTAAATTATTCTCTCGGCTTCCCATTTGAACCAAACCATCACCTTCCTCTATTCGAAAAAACTGATCGCGGTCGTTATGGACTTCTAAACCAATATCATCACCAACAGGAATACTCATCAATGTGACTTGTAGATGTTCTCCAGTCCAAATTGCTGTTCGATATGCTGTATTTTGCTCAGCAGCATCCTCTATATCAATAACGAATGGATGGCCACCATAGTCCCCAATCTGTCTTTTCATAGCAGTGGTCGATTCATTATTTCTGGAATAATGATAACAATTATACAATTGATTTGCAGCCATATAACCTACTGATGATAATTGATAATGTAATTGTTGAACAGCTGAGCTGTTACTTTTTAGACTAGCTTTATAGTTTTCCTCATAATCTTCTATACATCGTTCCACAATATCTTGTATACCTAATTCTGAATTGCTTCTTTCTTCTGCTTCTGTCTCATAACGCGGAGCCTTACCGGTGATATTTCTATATAAATAATCCAATTGATTTATGTTTCTCAATTTAATCTCACGTGTATAATTTATTGTATTCAAAAATGGTTGTTCATTTATAGATGAGCTTAATTGATCTAATAACTGGATGGTCACAGCATCTTTTTGTAAGTTCTCTAATGTTATTTTTGCTAACTCTTCTTTCTCCTGTTCCGTTATAGAGGGTGACTGCGAAGCATAACGAAGATCATTTGGATAATAAGGAATATAATACATGTACTCATTAACCTGCCTTTCTTAGAATCTAAAATCAGCATATGCCCACAGTAAAAAATAGTTCTTATTGGATTAACTGATTAATAGAAAGACAATTAAATTGGAAATTAACTTGTAAAAACAGTGGTAATAAAAGGATTAAAGATAACATAAGACTTCCAGGGTAACTGACGATTAATCATCTCCATTTAAAAAACAGATGAAATATGTTCGTATCCCCAGATTCTTCTCTTTTACTAAGCATAAAGCTTTGTAAAATTAATCTTCGACTCCTAGGAATTATTTATATTTCATCTGCTATCATACATCTGTTATTAAAACGAATGCTTGCAATATGTTATTAAATTATTATAAACGAAATGTTCTTCTTATTAATCTACCACAATATACGTAACATTTACTGGACCATGAACACCTACAATTAAGTTCATTTCTATATCGGCGCTATTACTAGGTCCTGTGACAAAACAAACACTTGACGGTGTCTGTATTCCATTCATATGATCATCATGAATTTGTTTGGCCGCTTGTGTCATTCGAGGTACGAGTGTTTCTTTTGGAATGATAGCGATATAACTTTTAGGCATTAAACTTATCGACCTACCATTATCTTTATCATTTTTTAATGTTACTGTTCCTGATTCTGCTAGTGTAATATCACTAAAGGAAATTCCGACATCTGCTTTCTCCGCAATAACTTGATTTTCTTTACCAATCGAAGCGTCCCAAATATGCATATCAAGTTCCTCTGCAAACTGATTATACGCTTGATCCATCCCATATTCCGCATTTCGTTTATCATTAGAAGCAATGATAGACTTCGCTTCATATCGTTCGATGGTTTGTCGTACAACATGAGGCAGCTCTTGTTTACTCGTGCGCACAAAATCTGTATGAATGACCTCACAATGTTTTTCTAATACATCAATTAATTCATCTTGCGAAGCTCCTTTTAGAACTTCATATTGTGGTTGCACACTATATTCCGGTCTTTCTACACCTTCTGTTTTCCGAGGACGGCCAAGGTTTGCAGCTAAATTACTTAAAAATTTATCTCGATTATGAATTGCCATTTTGCTTTTCTCCCTTCGCGCGTTCACTCCACCATGCACGGAAAGATTGTTTACCAGGAGCAGGGAAATCACGTACATCCGTCCAGCCTTTTAAAGGCCCTGGTCCATTTTCTACAAACTCATCTTTCGTCCATGGTTTTAATGCGGTTCTGGCCACCTTGGTACTTAACTTATAAGCTGCTGGGTTCGAAGCCCATTGCGCAAAACCTTTCATCATAATTTTCTCAGATACTGGAGATTTCTTCTCCTTCTCTACAATAATTTCTCGATGACGGATTAATTGTTCATGCAATGGAATCTTCACCGGACAAGCTTCTGTACAAGCTGCACAAAGAGAAGAAGCATACGGCAGTTCCTTATGATCGTCATATCCATCTAGAAGTGGTGTTAATACGGCACCGATAGGACCTGGATAAATAGAGTTATACGCGTGACCACCTACATGACGATACACCGGGCATACATTAATACAAGCAGCGCAACGAATACAATGTAGCGCAGATTGGAATTCTGTTCCTAATATCTTGGATCTGCCATTATCAACAATTACTAGATGGTAGTCATCCGGCCCATCTATCTCTTCTTCTAATCTAGCTCCGGTATAGGCTGTAATGTAGCTAGTTAGTTTTTGTCCAACTGCTGCACGTGTTAATAAACTAACTAGTACTTCCATGTCTTCCCACGTCGGTACTAATCGCTCCATACCCATCACTGTAATCTGTGTATCTGGTAATGAAGTAACCATTTCTGCATTTCCTTCATTGGTTACTAACGTTATTGCTCCTGATTCTGCAATCGCAAAGTTACAGCCGGTTATTCCTACATCAGCAGTTAGAAAATCTTGACGTAGTTGCTCACGGGCAAAGGCTGCCAGTTCTTCTGGTGAATCTGTTTTATCATATCCACGTTTATCTGCAAATGTTTCGCGAATTTGTTGACGGTTTTTATGCAAAGCAGGTGTAACAATATGTGATGGAGGATCCTCATCTAATTGTAGGATCCATTCCCCTAAATCCGATTCAACTACTTCTGCTCCTGATTTTTCTAGTGCTTCATTCAATCCGATTTCTTCGGTAACCATGGATTTTGTTTTGACAACTTTTTTCGCTTGTTTCTTTTTCACAACATTTTCGATATATTCATTGGCTTCTTCAGCAGTTTGTGCGAAAAATACGTTCCCTCCACGTTTTTCTACTTGTTCACTCAATTGGTGAAGATAATAATCGATGTTTTCTAACGTGTGGGTTCGAATCTCTGAACCTAGCTGACGCCAATCTTCCCAATTTCCTAATTCTTCTGCTTGAGAAAGACGCCCCTTACGAAATCTCCCTTGTGCCGAAGAAACGGCTTGACGCATAAAGTCGTTATCAATTCCCTTATCAATTCGCTCTTTATAGGAAATCTCACCAATTTTTACGCTCATGCTATTCCTCCTTCACGATGCGTATTTAGTATTTCTGTAATATGAACGACCTTTACATCTTTTCCTTCACGACGCATTCTTCCACCGATGTTCATTAAGCAGCCCATATCTCCACCTACTAGGTATTCAGCCTTTGTTTCGGACACATGCTGAGATTTCTCTTTTACCATTTCTCTTGATATTTCCGGATTTTTAATGGAGAAGGTTCCACCGAATCCACAGCAGTCCTCTTTTACAGGAAGTTCAACAAAATCAATGCCTTTTACGCTTTGTAGTAGTTTCTGTGGTGCGTCTTTTACACCTAATACCCTAGTCATATGACAGGAAGGATGGTACGTAACTCTTCCTTTGAAAGTTGAGCCTAAATCCGTTACTCCTAATACATCCACTAAAAACTGAGTAATTTCATAGCTTTTATTCGCAAGATCAATAGCAGGTTGTTCCCAGTCTGGATCACCCTTAAAGATATGAGGGTATTCTTTTAACATCCCTACACAAGATCCAGAAGGACCAACTACATACTCTGAATTTTTAAATGCCTTAATCATCTGTTTCATTGACTTCTTGGCTTCTTGTAGGTAACCACTGTTATAGGCAGGTTGGCCACAACATGTCTGTGCAGCTGGAAAATCAACTTCACAACCTACTCGTTCTAAAATTTCCACCGTATGTTTACCTACATCTGCAAATACAATATCACTCACACATGTAATGAATAACGATACTTTCATTTGGTTACACCTCTTCTAATTTGAACTATGACCGAGGCTAGAATTACATATCTAGATTTTTAAATAAGAGCATTTCTACTTTTTCTAAATGATCGTACATTGCGTCTCTCGCTTCATTTGGTTGTCTATTTTTAATTGCCTGATATATACGGTCATGCTCATCATATAGCGCATCCGCTCGGTCTTCTGAATATAATAATATTTGTCTTGTTTCTCGAATTGTCTCTGACATCAAATCAGACACACTGCCCATTAAATGAATTAATAAATCCATATGTGTCGCTTGGGCAATCGCTAAGTGAAATTCCGTATCCGCTTGTTCCGCTAATACATCATCCCCTTTAGCATTTTTCATTATGTTTAACGTTTTTTCCATCTTTTCTAGATCTGCCTGTTCATAGCTGGTTGCAGCATATCTTGCCGTACCGCCTTCAAGAATCTTACGGACTTGATATAATTCTTTTACATCATCTTGTTTCATCAGAAATGCTGTACTAACAGGTAGTGTAAATCTCTTCGGATTAAAGGTATTAATAAATGTACCTTCACCTTGTCTCATTTCTACTAATCCCATAGACCTTAAACCACTTAGTGCTTCACGAATAGCCGATCTCCCTACTCCGAAGTTTTGTGCCAATTGTTCTACAGAATCTAATTTATCTCCAGGCTGTATACGCCCTTGTTTAATCATATCTATTAAGGAATCTGCTACTTGTTCATATATTTTTTTGGATTTAATACGTTTGTACTCCATTCATTTCAACTCCTCATCACTTGAGACCATTTTAATGGAAACGAACCAGTTTGAAAAGCTGATGGCAAGGACTACGATAATCTACAAAAAGAAATGAGCAATAATAAATCCAACGATTCCAACAATTAAACCATAGAGAATGGCAGGAAGTAAGGTCTTTCGAATAATATCTCCTTCTTTACCACTCAACCCTACTACAGCACTTGCCGCAACAACATTATGCACACAAATCATATTCCCAGCTCCCGCTCCGATAACCTGAGCTGCAAGCACTGCATTTACATCTAATCCTATTTGATTCGCCACACTATATTGAATCGGAGAAAATGTAAGTGTAGACACTGTGGCACTTCCTGTAATGAATGAACCTAATTCTCCTAAAAATGGTGCGACAATTAACCAAATAAAACCTAATGAATTTGCTAAGGATTCTGCAATGTATTGTGGCATACTTGCTAATTCATTGAGATTAATTCCTGAATTCGTAAATACATGCACCATGGCTAGGGTAGCAATTAATGAAATGGATGTTGTCTTCATCGTTGATAATGACTCTTTTGATGCGTTTACGAAAGTATGGAACGATTTTTTATGTAAAAACACGGATAGAACCGCTGCCACTGCCAATATCGTACCTGGTGAGTACAGAAACTCCCACGTTGAAGAAACGCCTTCCACACCTAGTATATTCGTCCAAGATAAATCAATAGCTGATTGTGTAAATTCGGTTAGCCAAGGTATTATTCTTGTCATAAGTAATAAAACAACGACAACTACATACGGTGCCCAAGCTGCTATAATACCCATCTCTGATTTCTTTTCCTTGACGACAAATCCTTCTCTAACAGCCTCTCTCCACGTATCTTTTGGTAAAAGCCAACCTTTTTTTGCTGTAAGTGTAGCGATGACTAATGCTGTTAACGAAGCTAAAATAGCAACAAATTCTTGCCCAAATACAACTGCATAAAATAAAGCAGACCCTGTATAGGAAAGACCAATCAATAATGACCATGGAAGCATAGGTAAAGCTTGTTTGATACTTTTGTTTTTCCCAAAAAATATGGTGAGTAAGATAACCAATACAAATGGAATAAATGTTCCTGCAAAAAGATCGAGTGTCGTTACCATGATACCGATTTCATCATAGAACGTAGCATTTGCAATAGGAACATTACTTAATCCAACGGCAATCGGTGTACCTACAGCTCCAAAAGCAACGGAAGCACTATCAGCTACCACGGCAATTGTAGCTGCTGCCAATGGTCGAAAGCCTAAAGCCACTAATAAAGGTCCAGTAACCATCGCAGGAGTACCAAATCCTGCTGCCCCTTCAATTAAAGCTCCGAACAAAAAAGCAACAATAATCACTTGAACTCTCATGTCTGCTGAAATACTTTGAAAACCTTGATTAATTCGATCAACCGCTCCCGTATTACGTAGTGTATTTAACAATACGAGTGCCCCAAATAAAATCCATAAAATAGTTAATGTTTTATGCGTCCCCTGGAAAATGGATGATAGTATAACTTCTCCTTCCATCCCCCATACAGTAATTGCGAATAAAATCACAATTAACGCACTCCACGTCATTCCTTTTGTTGCCGGAAAACGTAATAACACTAAAAAAATAAACGGTGCAATAATCGCACTTAGTGCTATAAGTAAATACATCAAAACCCCTCTTTCTCCCCAATGAAGCGATTTCATAGATGTCAAAATAAATAAGGTCATCTGATGACCTTATTTATAGTTTACTCTGATATTTATAAGAATTCAAGATAGTTTTCTATTATTTTTTCTATGACTTTCTCTTATATTCTAAATCTAGATTTATCGTAAATTACTCGCGAATGCTCCTCAACCAGATCTGTAAACATTAAAGAAAGGGAGGTTGGGACAAAAGTATTCATGCAAAAGATAAATCCGAATGTTTAGCCTTGGAAACCAGCTTTAGAAATACAGCGCTTTTCCAACGGCGGCTGCTGAGCCTCCAGATGCTCCGCATTTCCGGGATCTCAACTAGGCCTTCCTCCCACGGTACAAGGAAGGCTTCGACAGCATTACATCGCACGCAGAAAATTGATCTTTATTTTCAAGGAGTCTCCGTATATTTCTTACGCTTATTCTAGCTTTCATTCGTCGTCTTTTGATCAGAATTTGTTGTTATGTCCCAGCTTCTCCCTTTTTTTCATTCATCCGAGAGGAGTCCAAAGTCAAAGTATCTTGCTGCATTATAGTAGGATATATCTTGAACGATTTCCCCTAAAGATTTTAGGTCATAAGGAACTTCACCGTTGTGAACCCACTCACCAATCAACGAACAAACTAAACGCCTAAAGTATTCATGTCTAGGATAAGATAAAAAGCTTCTTGAATCGGTTAACATGCCAATAAATTGGCTGAACACACCAATATCTGCTAACGTCTGCATTTGTTTAATCATTCCTGATTTTGTATCATTAAACCACCACGCTGTTCCAAATTGGAGCTTTCCAGGAACTCCACCACGTTGAAAACTTCCAATGATAGAGGCAATAACAGGATTATCGTTTGGATTAAGCGAATATAAAATCGTTTTTGGAAGTCTATCCTTTTTTTCAAGCTCATTTAATAGATTGACTAAAGGTTTAGAAATTACTTCGTCATTCATGGCATCGTATCCAGTATCTGGCCCAAGATTATTGTACATCCTAGAATTATTATTACGCAGTGCATTTATGTGATATTGCATTACCCATCCTTTATCTGCATATTGTTCCCCTAAAAATACTAGTGTGAAGCTTTTAAAATCACTTTCTTCTTTAGGAGAAAGTTTCTGACCATTCATGGCTTTTTCATAATAATTTCTGGCTTTTTCTTTGGTTGTTTCCGTAAACATCATCGTATTTAATGCATGATCAGCGACGCTGCATCCATTTTGGTGAAAATAGTCTACTCTAGACTTAAGCGCCCTTAAAAAACCGTCATAAGTCTTTGTAGAATGAGAAGTGACTTTTTCAAGCGAATCTACATAGTCAATAAATCCTTCTTGATTTATTTCTATTGCTTTATCTGGCCGAAAACCGGGCAGCACCTTAACCGAAAAATCATCATCTTCAACCAACATTTGATGAAAAGATAAATCATCAATTGGATCGTCCGTAGTACAAACGACTTGCACATTAGACTGATTAATTAATTCTCTAACCCCAAAATCATCTTGGGCTAAGCATTTATTTACCTTTTCCCAAATAGATGGTCCTGATTCTTTGTTTAAAATTTCATCTACACCAAAATATCTTTGTAGCTCAAGGTGAGTCCAATTATACAGAGGATTTCCAATTAGTTTAGGAACGGTTTCAGCCCAAGCCATAAATTTATCATAATCATTTGCATCACCTGTTATAAGTGATTCTTCTACACCGGCTGCTCGCATCGCTCTCCACTTGTAATGATCTCCATAAAGCCAAACCTCAGTAATGTTAGAATACCTTTTATTCATATAGATTTCTTTTGGGCTTAAATGACAATGATAGTCTATAATCGGCATATCTTTTGCATAATGATGAAATAACTCTTCTGCAGTATCGTTGCTCAGTAAAAAATTATCATCCATAAACTTTTTCACGAAAAAGCCTCCTTTATAGATCTAATGTATCTACATGTCTACCAATATGTTTAATAAGATAATCACGATAAACATCTTCATATTCACTAAGCGTAGAGTATATGTGATCCTTAAAGAGGGAACTGCCATTTTTACTTGCAGTTAAAACCAATCCGTATGTGATATGCAGTAATTGTCTCGCGTTATCATCATTAAGGTACTCAGAAAGCATGGAATCCTTTGTATCTTCCAGAGGAGTAATCGCTCCGAAATCTGGAGTAATATGATAATATTGCAAAGCCTCTTCTACGTTTTGTTCAGCATAAGCGTGTATCTTTCTATATAATGATGGATTCTTATTTGCGATTACTCTTAGCGCCTCTAGCCAAGAAGTACCGGCTGTTTTAACATGTAAAATCCTCTCTGTATGCTTTGAAATGATGGGGAACACCGAAAATTTATCACTTCCAGAATGAATACTTATTTTATAGCCAAAATGTTTTGCAATATCTACATGCTCACTCAATTCCTTTTCAAATTGACCAATATCCCCTATATAGTCAATTCCTTTTTGAAACTCACCACAAAATCGAGGAGCAAGGCTTGTCACTTCAACTTGAGCCTTTTTCAACTCATTAGCTACAAAAAAATGTGCCTCCGGAGAAGTAATTGCTTCTGTTTCATCTATTGATATTTCAAAGTCAAAATCTCTTTCTAAATGTCGGATATACGTGTTAAAAACATGTACCATGTAATCAATCGCTTTTTCATATATTAAAACGTTACGCTTAACATCAAGCTCATTAAAAACTATTTTTCTCTCTTTGATATTAAACTCCTGGTTACAATAGGTATGAAGATAATACTCTTTTACTTTTGCATCTAGTTTTTCAAATTCATCTTGCACTTGTTTTTCAGATGCTGACTCAACGTTTTTTTGAATATAATCCGAACAATCTAAAGTCAACATCGTCACACCAATTTCTAATGAACGTTTAATATCATCCTCCGTTTTGATGTGATCAGCATCAATACCAAACCCATCCCTATATCCTTCTTGAAATACAGCAAATGTTGCAGCATCAATCATATCTTCCATCGTACGTTTTGTTAACGTTAACTCACGAATACTTTGTTGCCCTAAAATCGGTTTTACATCCCTATCTCTAACAGCCTCGATATGACCTGGGGAAGCTATACCAAGTCGATCACCGAGCCCTATAGTTGCTGTGTTTTTTCCAAATGCACTCGGGACTGTATAATCAAAATATCGATTTAACACTAATCGATTATGGTGAGTTAACGGACATACCTTACCTTCACCACCGATTTCTTCCCCTTCTAATTCACTATAAAGTTCTCCCTCACCTGAAGCTAACAAGAATTTGTCAGCGCTTTCTTTAATCATCACAAGAAACGTTCCTTGGTATTGCGAAAATGATTGTTTATATATTTTTATATCCCCGGTTTCCTTTCCAATTTCGCCTGATTTTAAATTACTTAACAAAGTTTCGATTACAAACTACTCCCTTCTTTTTAACATAAAATAACAACGTTGTTATTTTATAGTAATATAAATATTTAGATTTAACAACCTTTTCTGATAATTTATTGATTACTTCCCGCCTTTATTAAATTTTGTAGTGAAATAAAATATCACCTGGACATTCTCCAAAGATCCTACCTATTATCATATTCATGTTTTAATAGGGACATTACATGAAGGGATTCATATGTGTTTCCTACTCTCAAACACTCTCGTAATGTTCCTTCTAACGTAAATCCTTCTTTTTTATAAATAGTAATTGCTCTTTTGTTATCCGTTTTTACATCTAACCACAATCGATGCGCTTTATAGGAATTAAACGCCCATATTTTAATTAAATTCAGCGCTTCTTTACCAATGCCTTTACCTTTTTCCTCTATAGCAATCCGAACAAGCTCTATACCTTTATTCGTATTGGTTAATCCTCTTAGAATAATAAATCCGACATTTCGATTTGTAACCTTTTCAACAATGATCAAATAATAGGAGTCTTCGTCTTGCAAAGTTTTACGATGCTGCTCCTCTGTCCAAGGAAGAATGTGAGGTTTATTCTCTTCACTATTTTCTACATTTATCATATACCCTATATCATTATTTGTTGCTTCTCTTATGTATATCTGATTCGACTGAAATGTCACTTCATCCCCACTCCATCCCTGTACTAGATTAGTATTATTTTATCTATATCATACTAGATTTTCAATTATTTATTACACTTTTTAGAATAATTAATAATTGATGTATGAACAAGCACGAATCTACCTCTATGTTAAATAATATCTTGTACATTGTTTCTATTTGTTATAAATTATTATGGTGTTTATTTTTGAATTATTTATTTTAATAGATTGAAAGAGGTATAATTATGGAACAAACATGGAAGGAACAGTGGTTTGGAAACATCAAAGGAGATATATTAGCTGGTGTCGTTGTCGCACTCGCTTTAATACCAGAAGCGATTGCTTTTTCTATTATTGCAGGTGTAGATCCAATGGTTGGTCTTTATGCATCTTTTTGTATTGCTGTGGTAATTTCATTTGTTGGTGGACGCCCTGGAATGATTTCTGCAGCAACTGGTGCAATGGCATTAGTAATGGTAACTTTAGTAGCTAATCACGGAATTGAATATTTGTTAGCAGCTACAATTTTAACGGGAGTTCTTCAAATCTTATTTGGCATTTTTAAATTAGCACGCTTTATGAAGTTTGTCCCTAGAACTGTCATGACAGGATTTGTTAATGCGTTAGCAATCCTTATTTTCACATCGCAATTACAGCATTTTGTAGGCGAAACTTGGATGATGTATGCTTTAGTAGCTTTAACTCTAGCAATAATCTACATCTTCCCTCGAATAACGAAAGCTGTGCCATCTACTTTAGTGGCAATTATTGTTGTTACAATTATGGTATTAACAATGAATATAGGTGTACGAAATGTTGGTGATATGGGAGAGTTAACACAGACTTTACCTATGTTTGCTCTACCTAATATTCCTCTTAACCTTGAAACTTTAATGATTATCTTTCCATATGCACTCGCTTTATCAATTGTCGGTATTTTAGAATCATTACTAACCGCCAATATTATCGATGATATGACAGATACGGAAAGTAATAAAAACAGAGAAACGCGAGGACAAGGAATTGCTAACATTGTAGCAGGTTGCTTCGGAGGTATGGCTGGATGTGCTATGATCGGACAATCCGTTATTAATGTCAAGTCTGGTGGAAGAGGACGACTCTCTGCATTCGTTGCTGGTTTGTTCTTAATGTTCCTTATTTTGATTTTAGGTGATATCGTTGTTCAAATTCCGATGGCAGCTTTAGCGGGAGTAATGATTATGGTATCAATAAGTACTTTTGATTGGAAATCAGTATTACACATTCACCGAATTCCTCGTACCGATGCTATAGTAATGATTGTTACTGTTGGTACAGTCGTATTAACTCATAACCTTGCTTATGGAGTTCTTGCAGGGGTGCTTTTCAGTATGATATTCTTTGCTGCAAAAAATTCAAAGGTAAAAGTAAGTACAACAGTAAGTTATGATACACGTTATTATAAAGTACAGGGACCGCTATTCTTTGCATCTGTTACCGATTTATTATCCCAAATTGATTTTCATGACCATAGAAGTAATGTAGAAATTGACCTAAGTAGATCGCATATATGGGATGATTCTGCAGTGGGAGCTCTAGACAAGATTAAAACAAAGTTTGAGGATAACGATATTACCGTGCGATTTAAAGGAATGAATAAAGAGAGTACGCAGCTTGTCCAGTCGATGGAAAAACTCTCGAATAATTCCATGCACTAGCATAGAAAAACGCATATCCTTTTAGTCGGATATGCGTTTTAGTTATAACATCTTCTCGTAGCGGCAGTGTTCGTGGTTAGTGCCTTTATAATCATAACCAAGGTTTTGATAAATAGAATTAAGCTTTTCATTATTCTCTACACAATCAAGACGAATTCTTTTCATTCCCTGTGTCTTCGTATACGTTTCCATCCAAGCTATGACATCACGACCTAGTCCTGTACCTAATCGAGCGTAATCAACGGATAGCCTATGTAAATAAAAGGCGTCGTCACTGGATTGTCCCCAAATATTTTTATCCCAAGGATTTTGAATTTCATATAGCGTAAAGGTTGCTATTAGCTCGTCACCTTCTTTAACTATAAATGTATTCTCATCCTCAATCGCCTGCTTAATTTCAGGATCTTCTCCGCCTTCGTTTAAAAACTCCCATTGTTTTAAGCGACTCTCCTGTAACCAAGAAGAAACGCCCTTTAACAAGCGAACAATGCCTTTCATATCATCCTTTTCTGCAATGTAAACGTGTTGATCTTTATTGATAGAACCTATATGTTTAGACATTTTTATTTCCTCCTTAATTCTAATAATATTCGACATGAATGAAGAAGATTCCTGCTATTTTTAACGAAGTATTTATAAATGATTATATATACTTAGGAATAGAATAAAAGCACAAGCGTACGTTTATCTAAAGCTCCAAAATTTTCTGATTTTCTAGACAACAAAAAAGCAGGGGCGCACCCCTACTTTTTTGCTTATACTATAGACAAGCCCATTTCCGTATCATTTACTGTTACTTGCTTCATATCCTCTTTTTCTGCAAATTGAACACTGTTAATGATTAATCCGTCATGGATTAGAGCATCGAATTCTGATAGAATCCGCTCTGCATTTTCATCGGAATTCACGTATATATCCACACGCTGTTCAACTGGAAGATCAAGTTCTTTACGATATGTTTGTACCGCACGGATAAACTCTCTTACGAATCCTTCTTCCTTTAACTTCTCTGTCAAGTTGGTATCCAATAGAAGAACAAAACGATTGCCTTCAAATAATTGATATCCTTCTTGTCCTTTTTTCTCTACGATAATGTCTTCTTTTTCAAGAGTGACCTCACTACCATCTTGAAGTTCAACATTAATCGTACCGTTCACTAAGAACGCTTCTTTTTCTTGTTCCGTAAAGTTTTCTACTTTTCCTTTTGCCTGACCAACTTGTTTACCTAGTTTTGGTCCAGCAACCGGGAAGTTAAGTTTCATCTCCGTATCCAAGAAATCAGCAGTGTCTTTCTTAAAGCTAACTTGTTTCACATTAATCTCTTCCTCGATAATGGAAGTATATGCCTGTAACCCAGATTGAAGTTGTTCATCATTTGGAACAACCACTAGCTCCGCAAGAGGTTGCTTTGTTTTAATGTTTACTTCATTACGGAGTGAACGTGCTCCTTCAATGACTTCAAGTACTCCTTGCATATCAGCTTCTAATTTCTCATCAATTGCAGCTTCATCTACTTTCGGGAAGTCCGATACATGAACACTATCCCCTTGCAGATTTGTATATATATCATCTGCGACAAATGGTATATATGGCGCCATTAACTGCGTAAGTTTTGATAGTACTTCGTGTAATGTAGTGAAAGCAGCTTTTTTATCTTCATTCATGCCACTGCTCCAAAAACGCTGTCTAGAACGACGTACATACCAGTTACTTAATTCATCTACAAACAATGCAATGGAACGAGCACCTTTAGTAATATCATATTGATCAAGACTTGTTGTTACTTCTTTAATTACCGAATTCAATCGGGATAGAATCCAACTGTCTAATGTCGTTTTAGCATCAGTTGCATGTTCTGCAACATTAAATTTATCAATGTCAGCATACATAGAGTAGAATGAATAGACATTTAATATCGTATCAATGACTTTTGATTTTGCCTGACTTACTGTCTTTTTCGAGAAACGCTTATTATTCCATGGTGAACTATCAGCAAGAAGTGCCCAACGAAGTGCATCTGCACCAAACTCTTCAATAAGTTCCACAGGACTTAAAGCATTCCCTTTACTTTTTGACATTTTTCGCCCATGCTCATCAAGAATATGCCCAAGAGATAATACTCGTTTGTATGGTGTTTTACCAGTAAACAGTGTAGATACCGCTAGGAGACTGTAGAACCAGCCGCGTGTCTGATCGACTCCTTCAATAACCACATCTGCTGGGAATTGTTTATTAAATAGTTCATCGTTTTCAAACGGGTGATGATATTGTGCGAATGGCATCGATCCACTGTCGAACCAAACATCAATTACTTCTTTTGTACGATGCATTTTACCGCCACATTCACAGTCGAATGTAATTTTATCAACATATGGTTTATGCAATTCAATATCTTCTGGTACGTCACTATCTGCAAAAGCACGTAGCTCTTGGATCGAGTGAGGCGATTTTTGTTTATCACAATCATCACATACCCATACGTTTAACGGTGTTCCCCAATAGCGATTACGTCCAATATTCCAATCGACCATATTATCAAGGAAGTTTCCGAAACGCCCATCACGCATATGATTCGGGAACCATTCTACGCTTTGATTATTTTCCTGCATTCTTTCTTTTACAGCTGTTGTTTTAATAAACCAACCTTCCATCGCATAGTAAAGCAATGGTGTATCACATCTCCAGCAATGAGGGTAGCTATGCTCATATTTTTGCTTTTCGTATAAAGTTCCGTCTTTTGCTAGCATTTTGATGATATCCACATCGCTATCCTTCACAAATTGTCCTGCAAGCGGAGCGATTACATCCTCATATCTTCCTTTAGAATCGACTACATTTACAAAGTCCATCCCTTTTGCCTGGATAGCGTTATAGTCATCTTCCCCATGTGCTGGGTTTAGATGGACAATACCGGTACCACTTGTATCGGTAACAAAGTCTGCACCGATCACGTAATGACCATTATCTAAAGAAATAAAGTCAAATGGAGCCTCATAATTAATTCCAACTAAATCTTCTCCCGATACTTCTTCTACCACTTCGTAAGCTTCACCTAAAACAGTGTTCGCTAATGATTTAGCAACAACATAGATTTCTTCACCTTGCTTCGCTTTTACATAGGTCATTTCTGGATTCACTGCTAGCGCAACATTTCCTGGTAATGTCCATGGAGTTGTTGTCCACCCAAGAATATATTCATTTTCTTTATTTTTAATTCGGAATTTTGCAGTTACCGATAAATCTGTCACATCTTTATAGCCTTGTGCCACCTCATGGGAACTTAACGATGTCTCGCAATTTGGGCAATATGGAACTACTCGATGTCCTTTATAAAGTAGATCTTCATCATGAATAGTTGCAAGGATATTCCAAACAGACTCAATATATGGGTTGTTTAATGTTTTGTATGGATCTTCCATATCTACCCAATATCCAAGCTTGTCCGTGAATTCCTTCCATTCATTTTCATAAACAAAGACGCTTTCTTTACATTTCTCAATAAATCTCTCTACTCCAAACTTCTCAATATCATCTTTCCCACGGATATTAAGCTGTTTTTCCACTTCTAATTCTACTGGTAAACCATGTGTGTCCCAGCCTGCTTTACGTAATACTTGATAACCAGACATTGTTTTATAACGAGCAACAAAGTCTTTAATCGTACGGCCTAATGCATGACCAGCATGTGGCATTCCATTTGCCGTTGGCGGCCCTTCATAAAATACATACGTTTGTTGACCTTCTCTGTTTTCAATGGAGCGTTGAAACGTTCGATTTTCTTTCCAATGCGCCCTCATGCTTCGTTCACGTTGTGCGTGATCCATTCCATTCACCTCTTCACTAAATTAAAAAAACTCGAATCCACCACGTAGAATCGAGTATTACCATTATTAGACAAAAATAAAAAACCATCGTAGCGGTTTTTTTCTAATTAGCACTACGTACCATCATACGCGTCCAAGATATCGGTTGGAGACCGTCAAAGTTTACCAGTTACCGTTCAACTTTGCTTCTCGGAGATGATTTTCATTAAGCTTCTCACCATTGACTTTCAGCTATTGTCAACTCTCTGTAGATAAGAGGTGCCTAATTACTCGTTCTCGTCATCGAATTCATCATTTTATATACCGTAAGAATATAGTATCGAATGCAACAAAGAAAGTCAATATAATGAACTAGGATACGTCTTGATATAGGTTGGCATGCCTTGGTTTTAATACTAGAAACGTATACATTATCGATAACATAAACATGGAGATAGATAAACCAACGATTGCACCTCGTAATGATACAATATCTGCCAATAACCCGATCGCTAGAACAATGAGTACTTGCAATATGCTTTGAATTAAATCAAAGATACTTGTTACTCTCCCCATTAATTCGACTGGGATGTTGTTTTGATAAAACGTCATCATTCCAGCATTTAAGAATACAAGAAAGAAACCTAAAATGATAAACCCAACCGTAATCGATATGAAAGACCAAGAAAATGCGTATAGAACATACCCAATTGATACAAATATTAACCCCACAGTGATCATCATTCGTAAGGATAACTTATTAGAAATAATTGATAGCAAAATTGCACCGGTAACGGACCCTATTCCTGTAATACTAATCAATAACGTATAGTCCACTTCCGACAATCCAACCACTTGTTGGGTAAAGACTACTTCTTGTGCATCCATCGCAAATGTACATAATAATACAATAATGAAGCCTAGATATATACCAGTTACATATCGGTTATGTTTCATAAAGGTCTGGACAACTGTAAAATCTTTCATCACTTGTTTGATTGTTAATTTCGGAATTTGATCTGCACGCTTGTGCTCATCAGGCAATGGCCATAAAAGCACAGCAGACAGCACAAAAAAGATCGCATTAAACCATAATGTAATATCAATAGAAGTCGCATAGATTAACGCTCCTCCGATAGACGGACCAATAATAAAGGCACCAGAAGATGCAAAAGCGCGAATAGAGTTAAACCTTTTTCTCATATCTTTCGGCACGACTATTGTAATAAATGTCATCGACGCCGGGTTAAAGAATGCCTTAGCAATACTTAATATCACTAAAACACTATATAACAAAAATAAATTATCCATAAATGGAATTATGAATATAAATACACCTCGTATAACATATGTAGCCATCATCACTTTTCGTTTACTTCGATAATCAATAAAACTTCCCGTCCAAAACTTTGCAAATATATTGGTCAAAGGTCCAATTAACCACAGTCCCGCCACTGCGGCTGCAGATCCAGTCATTTGAAATACGAGAATATTAATTGCGACTAAATAAATAAAATCACCGATATTCGCAATGCCTATAGAAGTAAGAAGGAAAGAAGGATTCTTCCATTTATGTAAAATCACATCATCACCTCAATCATTTCGATATAGTTATATATTCGCTACATTTCTTATAAATCCCTCTCCCTTCACAAAACGTTCTTTTTTATGCGTGAAGACAATAAAAATGCGCATGTAATATAGTAAGTGGTCACTATATTACATGCGCTCTCTCGTTATATATTTTCTTGTCTCAATGTTTCAATAATATTATCATCTTTAATTTTCGATATCGAATACAACATCGCTACACTAACAATGACAAATACAGCTAATATAGCAATTGAAATATTGATCCAAGGTAAAGAGAATGAATAGGAAAAAGTATTCTGTGATTGATTATATATGACATACATCACACCGATACTAAGCGGCAACCCGTATAATAGAGACTTCAAACCGTAAAAGACACTTTCAAACTGAATCATTTTACGAAAGGCTTTAGGTGTCATCCCTATCGATTTCATCGTTGCAAATTCTCTTCTACGTAAGGCTACACTAGTAGAAATGGTATTAAAGATATTCGCGACAGAAATCAATGTGATTAGCGTAATAAAACCATAAACAAATATCGAAAGAACCAGTGTCATTTGTCTATCTTGTTGTTCATAATAAAATTGATTCGCAATATGAAGTTCATTTGCCACTTCTAATCCTTCTATATGTTCCTGCGTACTTACTGGATCCTCTGTTTCAATATATAAAGTCATTGCATTTGGCTGATATTCTGTCTGTTCATCAATATTAGCCAGTGTATCTTCAGAAACCACAAAGAATAAGGTGTTCGGTGAGGGATAAAAATTCCCCATCGGAAAATGATCGGTTAAGCCCGCAATGTCTACTTGCGATACTCTTTCAAAAGAAACTTCTCCAGTATCTTCGACATTTTCCTGAGCTGCTATCGCCGAATCTCCAACCTCTGCATCAAGTATTTCTGTTTCTACATACTTACCCTGATTATCATCTGGATAGGATACTTGATTAATCAGTATACCTTCTCCTTCATCTATGTCACTGTAAGAGATTTCATTTTCTTGGGCATAATCTTGTAGAGCCTTATCATCCAATCCAATAAACTCAATGAAATATTGTACTCCTTGATCACTAATATAATCAGAAGCATTTTCCAGTGTCTTGATTGGCTCTCCTGCGATTTCCTCTTCTACAAACCCACTCATATGCATTGTTTGATACATTATTGCACCATTTACTTCTTGAAGTCCTTGGATATTATCCATTACTTGCTTTAATCCTTCCACTCCACCATAACCAGTAGCAGAAGAGGCTGCTATATCATAATTTAATTGATTTGATTGTAACTCAAATGATTTTGTCAGCGTGTTGGAAAAATACCCTACGGATAAAAATAAAACTATACTCACAATTAAAGATAGAACCGTAACGTTGTACCGTTTCTTATTTCGTTTAAGATTTTTTAAAGCTATTTCCGCTTCGTAGCCAAATATTTTTCGCACGAGCGGGTTTGCTTTTACTTTTTTCTTCGTTAGTTTTATATCTTTCGATTGACGAATAGCATCAATCGCAGTTACTTTTGAAGCACGAACTGCTGGAATATAAGCTGAGATCATAATTGTGATAAAAGAAATCACCACTGCAATCCCTATCGATTCAAACGATGCAACGAGTTGTAAATCCACATCAAACTGCGCTTGCGAAAGAATCTGATTAACAAAATATAGCGTAATACCAATTCCTAAAAGCCCTGCTCCTACACCCAAAGGAATACTAATTAAAGCTATAATGATTCCTTCAAAAAATACAGAATTCCGCTTTTGCCGTTTTGTTGCTCCAATACTAGATAACATTCCTAAGTAACGAGATCGCTCAGATACAGAAATGGCAAACGCGTTATAAATCAATGCAATCGAGCCAATCATGATAATAACAACGATAATCGTTATTAAGCCAAATATAGTCGCCAATGCTCCTTGGTTTGGAGATACTATATATGCTTCGAGAAGATTATAATTAAACTCAATTTGTTCTTGGTCTATGTTTTGCTTCTTGGCAAAGGATGGAATATCATCAAAAAGTGAAGTTGAGATATCATTACTTTTCACATAAACAGTTACATTTTCCTCTGTAGAAAGAATGTCTTCATCAATATAGGAAAGCATACTATAACCTGGTGCCCAAGAATAATCCCACAAAGGTTCTTCTATTGTACCGACAATCGTAAACGTATGTTCTTCGGTATTTCTTAATTCTTCGGCTAAACCATCTTCCGTTCTTTCTGCTGACACGGTTTGATTGAGAGGGCCTTCCCCTTCCATCTCATCTGATAAGGAATAGCGTTCTCCAACTTCTAATGTTATTGTATCGCCAATTTCTTTATCATAACCTGATTGTAATAATGTTTCCGATAGTACCACTTCGTCTGGATTTTCAGGGAGTCGCCCATCTTGCAATTTAACTTGAAACTGATCCATCCCTGCTTTATTTAATTGATGAACATACACATACGGTTTACTTCCCTCACCGTCTAGTGGTGAATACCCTAATTCGTTCATTAGACCAATAGACTCCGTTTTATCATGCTCTTTCACTGCTTGATATTGTTGTTCATTTAAATTGGTATAGCTATAATGCCATTCCCCTGTATTTTCAATCGTTTGACGCTGATTTAAATCTAAAAAAGACTGACCTAGAGTTGCAACAGCCGTGATCATAGCTACAGAGATAATTACCCCTAAAATAGTGACAAGTGTTCGTCGTTTATTTTCTTTCAAATGCCTTATCGTTACTTTATTGACGATATTCACGGACGGATCACCTCATCTTTAGCAATCCTTCCATCCTCAATTGAGATAACTCGATCTGCTTGTAGTGCAATTCGATCATCGTGTGTAATAACTACAAGCGTCTGGTTATACGTCCGATTAAACATTTTCAATAAATCCACGATTTCCTTACTATTTTCACTATCTAAATTTCCTGTTGGTTCGTCTGCTAAAATTATAGAAGGATTACTAATTATTGCTCTTCCTATCGAGACACGTTGTTGCTGCCCTCCTGATAATTGGTTAGGCAAATATTCAATACGTTTTTGTAATCCTAAAATATCTACAATCTCTTTAAAGTGTTTTTGATCCACTTTGTGAGAATCTAATAGTAACGGCAATGTAATATTCTCTTCAACCGTTAATATCGGTAGTAAATTATAAAATTGGTATATCAATCCAATTTGCCTTCTCCGAAAGATCGCCAATTGCGTTTCACTCAATTCATACATGTCCGTTCCGTCTACGAATACTTTACCTTCTGTAGGTCGATCTACGCCTCCCAGTAAATGAAGTAACGTAGATTTACCAGAACCGGATGGACCAATAATCGCTACAAATTCGCCCTTGTCCACAGAGAATGATATATCATCTAGTGCTTTTACTGCGGTATCACCTTTGCCGTACACTTTGGACAAGTTTTCTATTTTTAACATTTCCATGTAAAATTTCCTCCTTCTATTGCTTTATCTTTAGCATACTTGTCCAACATGACGGCTCAGTGACTTTTTCAGTGACAATATTGTCACCTTCTACTTTTTAAATAACTTGTTTATAGAATTTAAGTGTAAACGTTGTTCCCTTGCCTTCTTCACTTACGACTTCAATATCGCCTTGCTGATTCGTAACAATGCTATGTGCCATTGCTAATCCGATTCCTACGCTACCATCCGTGGCATTTCCGCCTTTATAAAATCGCTTAAAGATATAAGGAATGTCTTGCTTTGGGATCCCCTTCCCTGTATCTTGTACGATAATTTCTGTATAAAGCGCGTTCTCTTGAAAGTGTATGGTAATATGTTCACCCTCAGGCGTATGCTCAATCGCATTTTTCATAATATTAATCAACGCTTCTTTCGTCCAATTGGAATCTCCTAAGAAAGTCACTTCTCTATTACCAAACTTTTGGAAATCGATGTCTTTTAGTTCCATCGGTATTTCTAAAGGAGCAATGACTTCATCAATTAAATCAGATACAAAAATTCGTTCCATGGCAAACGGAATAGTACCTGCATCCATTTTTGATAGCTTTAACAAAGAAGATACCAACCAGTCCATACGTTCCAGTTGTTTACGGATATTATGCGTGAACTCCAACCGCTTTTCATCATCCATCGTCTCATCACTAAGTAAATCTGCCATAACTGTCATGGATGTGAGAGGAGTTTTTAGCTGATGCGAGATATCAGAGATAGCATCTGTTAATTTTTGTTTATCTTTTTTTAGATCTTCCCCTTGCTCAGAAAGCATTAAAGTCATTTTATAGATATCATTTTTTAATATGCTCAGCTCCCCTTCACGATTATCCCGTACATCAAGTGAAGTATTTCCAGCTGATATTTGCCTTAAATAATGAGAGAGTTTTTCCATTTGTTTGTAGCGCCAGTGTGTCATCCATAGAAAAACAATAATAATTAGAGAAGTCGATACAAAAACAATTCCAGCAGCAACAGACGAAATAAATGCTATCGAAACCGTACTAATTATGAGAATGGTAATTGCAAAAAATAAATATCTCCGAACCTCATTGTTTCTTATCATGTGTATCTACCATCCTATATCCCATCCCACGAACAGTCTCAATTACTGTTGGATGTTGTGCATCCTCTTCAATCTTTTTCCTTAGCCGCTTTATATATACAGTTAATGTATTATCGTTCACAAAGTCACCAGCTATATCCCATATTAACTGAAGCAATTGTTTTCTAGATAAAACTTGTCCGCGATGGTTCACAAAAATCATTAATAAACGATATTCCAAGGCTGTTAATAGTATTTCTTCTGTCTCTTTATAAACTTTCCCCTCGAGAGTATGAATGTTAATCGATCCGATAGAAATAACGCTGGATAATTGCTCTTTATTTGGTTTGCTTTTTTCATAGCGCCTGAGAACTGTTTTTATTCGAGAGATTAATTCGCGAATTCGAAAGGGCTTCGTTATGTAATCATCTGCACCCATATCAAGCCCCATCACAACATTAACCTCATCATCTACGACCGTAAGAAAAATTACCGGAATATCCGCTTTTCGCTTCACCATTTCACAAAGCTCATACCCACTGCCATCCGGTAATGACAAATCGAACAAACAAAGAGATATATCATCTAAATCATTATTTATCTTCCTCTGCGCTTCTTGAACTTTATGACAAACTACCACATCATAACCCTCTTGTTTTAACGAGTACTCTAATCCTGTCGCAATCGTCTTATCGTCTTCCACAATTAATATATTCATATTACACTCATCCACCTTTGAGGTTTCTAACATTTCTTTTATTCTACATTTTTTCATGTTAATTATCATCCTCAATACAATCGCTAACTTCAATGAGTGACTATTTTCACTAGCCTTCTGGATTTCGGGCCCTATGAGTTACCTTTTCTTCTTCAGATCCTTGATTCCGGGCACTCATCGGCCTTATGAGTTACCTTTTTTTCTGCTGCTCCTGGATTTCGGGCACTCATCGATCCTATGAGTTACCTTTTCTTCTGCTGCTCCTGGATTTTGGGCACTCATCGGCCTTATGAGGATTTCAGGCGCTCACCTTACCAAGAATAAAAACTAAAAAAACTTACCTCCTAAGAGATAAGTTTTTCGCAATGTAGCGCTCATTAAAAATCATATTTGTCATCTTTTTCTTCTCGAATTTTTTGAAAAGCATGTGTCACATCTATCGTATCTTCCACTAATCGTTCAATACGAAATTGCACATCGACATTAGTGATTTCTTTTTGATAAAAATCTTTTTCCTCAATAAATACATAGGTTTGCACAATTGTAGCTTTCATGTAACCAAGAATTGGTTTCAAATGTTGCTCTACCGTTAAAAAGTGCTTGGTCGAACCTGCTGTTACAATGATACTTACAACTTTATCCTGGAAAGCTTGTACAGGTAAAAGATCAAAGATATTTTTCAGTGCACCTGGTATTGATGCTTGAAATATGGGGGTACCGATGATAATTACGTCTGCCCCCATAAGCTCTTTCGCAACATATCCTGTATCACCTGTATAGTCCAAATAGTTTCTTCCATCACTAATTTGCACATCATAATCCGCTAAGTCAATGAGTGAAATATCTTCATCTGGGTATTTTTCTTTAAACTTATCTATCGTATAATTCATTACCGTTCTCGTTTTTGATCCAACTACCGATCCTGATAATCCTACTATCTTCACGACACATCCTCCTATTTCTTCGCTGTATATTTTCGTACTTGAGGTAGTATCTCATTACCAATGTATTCAATATTTCGCTCTAGGTTTTCAAATGGTACCCCGCCAAAGTCCATCTGGCCAATATATCGTTGATGACCAAACATTTCATGTTGATAAAGAATTTTCTCGACAATTTCTTGAGGGCTACCGATATTCATGACATCTCTTGGGTCTGCTCCTTGTGCAAAGTGTTGCTTCGGAAACCCTCTTCCGTTTGAAAGTTTCATTCCTTCGTTAATATACGGATACATCTCACGTTGAGCTTGTTGTGTTGTTTCCGCAGCATAAAAGAATCCTGCTGTAGCAATTGGAAGTTGGGCAGGATCATGCCCCCCACTACGTGCAGCTTCACGGTACGCATCTATGGATGTCTTAAAGCTTTGTGCTGGTCCCCCCAGCATCGCTAAGAACATTGGGACACCAGCATAGCCTGCTTTGATGGCACTTGCGGGAGGTCCACCTACTGCGCGCCATATAGGCATACTTCCTTCTTTCGGACGAGGTAACACTCTAGCGTCTTTTAAAGGGGCACGAAATTCTCCTTGCCAATTGACAACTTCATTTTCGTTAAGCTGTAATAATAAATCCAGCTTCTCCTCATATAATTCTTCATAGTCACGTAAATCATAACCTAACAACTCAAAAACTCCCACTCTAGAAGCCCGTCCTGCAATAATCTCTGCACGTCCACCAGAAATAAGATCGATCGTTGCAAAATCTTCATAAACTCTAACGGGATCTAATGTACTAATAATTGTGGAAGAACTTGCGATTTTTATTTTCTCTGTCGCCTGTGCGATGGCACCCAGTACAACCGAGTGTGCTTGCGTAGCAAAATAATCTTGATGACTCTCACCGACACTAAAAAAATCAATTCCAGCTTGTTCTGCAAGTTGAGCAAGACGGATAATCTCTTTTAATCGCTGTTCTGCAGAAATGCGCTTATTTGTATTTGGATCTGTCATGTGATCCCCTAATGTATATAAACCAAATTCTAATCCCTGGTTTGGGTTGATACGATATTTCTCCATTACAAACACCTCTAATGTTTTAATTGCCTCTATTCGACATTTTCTATTAATGCTATTATGAATGATATAGTGTTATTTTAGAAGTACGCACCTAGAAGAAACATAGTTTCCTTAAAGATACTATTGTTCATATGAAAGGGATGAGCAGATGAACATTGATGCGAATCATTGTAGTGTAGAGGATGCCTTAGGTATACTGGTTGGAAAATGGAAGCCAATTATTCTATTACATTTAATGGAAAAAGGAACCGTTCGTTTTAGTGATCTTAAACGTAGTATTCCAGGAATCACACAAAAAATGCTTACAAAACAACTACGAGAGTTAGAAAATGAGGAGATCATTAATCGCGTCGTCTATCCTGAAGTTCCTCCCCGTGTTGAATATTCGATAAGCGAATATGGAAGAACCTTAGAAGATTTGCTTCATGCAATGCATGAATGGGGACAAGCACACACTATTCGTAAACAGCAGAAACTTCAAGAAGATACAACAAAATAAACCTCCAATCCATGCGTTCTTCTCATAGATACGGAGGTTCTTTGTTATTTCGTTAACACCATTGATTGAAAACTTAGCTCTTGCTCTCCACCAATTATATCTTTAGGAATTATATTGATATACTCTACGTTAAAAACCTTTTCTACAACAGCTTGAATCTGTTCATCGAGGTAGAAAGAAAAGAATCTTTTTGGATTGTATGTATCCTTTTCCCAAACTCCTTGAGAGTTCTTACCCCCATATACACCCATAACAAAAGCGCAGGTGCCTGTTTAGAAACGTAGCGAGTGGAACGAATCAACTGAGATAAAGGAATCACGGTGAGGTGACGAATCGATGATGACTTATTGTAGGGCGATTTCGTGAAGTCGCCTAGTTTCTGGGCACGGGAGCTGGACGTAGCCATTTCTATCTACGAACTATTTGAATTCCAAATTTTTATACTCTCTTAACATGTAAAATATCCCATTAGGCTTTAGTACTCGCTTTATTTCATGTAAAGCGCGTGGTAATTCTTCCTTCGTGATATGTAGTAAACAGTTTAATGACCAAATCGCATCAAAGGTGTTGTCCGGAAACTCCAAATCGAAGACACTCATTTCTTTCGCATTTAGCCCCTTTTCCTTACAAAGCTTTACCATCTCTGTCGACAAATCTACGCTAGTTACCTCTAATCCCAATTCTTGAAAATAAAGACTATCCTGACCTGTTCCAGCACCTACTTCTAGTAAGTTCTTACTTTCTCTTTTCAGTATAAAACGTTCAAATACATCTCTTTCTCCCTTTTTCCATTCACTCATTCGAAGCTTATCTCTTTCACCAGCCATTTTATTATAGGATGCGATCAGATTCTTTTCGATTATCTTCAATAAGTTCACTCTCCTTCTCACTTTCCACTAGATCCACAAGCACTCCACCAATTTCAAACTCACCATATACTTCATCTACGTACAACATTCTACTATCCCCCTGGTTGAACTTATTCTAGTAGTCCTACTAAAAACTTGCGGTCTTCCGGAAATGTTAAATTTAAATCACGAAACTCTTGTAAATTAATCCACCTAATATCATAGATTAATCCATCCGGATCTTGTATATGCATACTCCCGCCAACAATTTTAACGCTATAATATTTCACTTCAACTGGTATTTCGTTTTCCATACTGACTTTCGTTCTAATCGGCTCAGAACAAATTAGTTCCCCTACATATCCCGTTTCTTCATTTAGCTCACGTATACAGCATTCCTCTAACGTTTCTCCACCTTCGACACCGCCAGAAGGAATCGACCACGTTTTAATTTCTTCTTTCTTCCCTTGCAGAACCATTAAAACTTCACTCTGATTATTTATACAAACTGCCGCTGAACCTATCCATTTGTTCAATTTTATCCACTCCAAAATCTACTACTCTAGGAGTATTTATTGGTCACTCACCCAAAATTATACAAATTTACCTATTTTTATTGTTCAATTATAGTATTACCGTTAAACTAATAATAACAGACAATTCTAATTAATATACAAAAATAATCATACTATAGATACGGGCAAGGTGGGGGAGAAATATGAATAATATTGGGGATATCATTAAACTAGAACGACTAAAGCAGCAAATTAAACAAACTCAATTAGCAAAAGGTATTTGTTCCACATCCTATTTAAGTAAAATTGAAAACAATACAACTACAGCAAGTGATGAGGTTATTAACCTCTTACTACAGAAATTGAATATTGAGCTTTCTGACCAAGAAAAAAATGAAGAGGCTTTTATTGAAGAAATACGCGCTATTTCTAAACGAGCTCGCATATATCGAGAATCTAAATTTATCGAAGAAAAAATAAATGAATTGCAATACATGAAAAATATCTACCGTAAAACGACATTTTTAGAACTGCAATTATTAATTTTTCGATTAACACTTTTCTTTGAAGATAAAGAGCGTAGTACTTTTTATCTAGATTACTTAGAACAAGAAAAAGAAAACTTTACACCAAACCAACAGTTTTTATTTTTACAATGCAAAGCAATTTTCCATCATACGTATGCAGATATTCATCAGGCATTAACGTATTTTAAAGAGGCTTTAGTAATTTCAGATGATATCGTATTAGAAGGTTGGGAGAGAGCTGATCATCAATACATGCTTGCTATTGCATATAATTCCTGTGATGAAGTAATTAATACCATAGAATACGGGAAACTTTCCTTAAAGTATTTTCAACGTGCCTTCATTATCAATCGAACCATTGATTGTTATCTACTAATTGGTATTGCTTATAAGAAGGGAAATAACCTTGAAGAAGCACTTAAATCTTATGAGCTAGCTTTAAAAATGACAAATGAAACTCGAATGTTAGAAGAAGTTGAACTCTTAAAAGGAGTAATTTATCAAAATCTCGGTTCATTAAGTTCTCATTTACAACCAGAAAAAGTCATTCCATATTATAAAAAAAGCTTATCCTATAAACAAAAAGCAAACAACAAACTGGTTACGATATTCTCTATCGTAATTGAATATGCAAAATATGAGCAATGGGATAAGGTTACTTATTGGATAGATCAGGGATTTGCCGTGATAAAAAGCGCACCGGAAGCTCATCCTAAATACACGCATCATTTAAAAGTGTATCAAGATCTTGCCGATTATCAATATATAACGGAAGAGGTAGGTGTCGCTGCAATTAATTACTTTGATGGAATACAAGACCTCAGACATTGTCTAAAATATTCCGGATGGCTTGCTAATGGATTCAAAGCAAGAGGAAAGTATAAACTCGCTTCTATATACTTTCAAATGTCTCAAAAATATCTGTTAAAACGTATGAACATTGAATATATTGGTGACTTATAGCTTGTACATAAAAAAGAGTAAACATGTGAGTGGGGGGAAGCTTTTATGCTAATACCACATGTTTACTTTTTCTACTTTAATCATATCATTGATAATATTAGATTTATAGACAATTAAGTTGGGAAACTTCTCTTCATTTTCCAAGATTTTTTCCATATTTAATTAATGAGTTTCTTAGATATTTTTTATAACTCATTGCGAAGAAATCCGCTATTTTAAGGCATTAGCCGCATCTGTATCGCTTTCAAATTCCTTCTTTTCTTTTCAACTTCATGAAATAAAACTCTTTCTTATGGGCTATTCGTTCTTCCTTCATCGAATGATAATGTTCAATTCCAGTCAGTCCTATTTCCTTTAGATAGGTAATTTACTCCTTGTTACCATACGAAATAAATTAAATCAAACGTTTGTTCAACCACTTAATCTAATCTACGTTTTAGATACTCCATATGTTGATGTACTAATGAAAGGATTGAAAAAGAATTATTCTTAATTTGTTCTTGAATTTTAATAGATTCATTCTGTGCTAAATTATACATATCTCGATTGATCTCATTAGTTAATAAGGCATCCTGAAGTTCTTCTTCATCTAACATAAATGTTTCTCCCGATGGCAAATGAACAATATCAAGATATAAGTCATCGACGTATGGAATCCCCCCTTCCACCCCATTAGCCCATGCGATATCAATGTACCACTGTTTTACATTACCATTAGCATCAAATGTTGTCGTAACAGCAAAATGCTCATGATCTGGAAATTGTTGTAGCCACATAAACCCATCCTCAACAATGCTCAATTGTTTTCCTTGCTCATAATGAATAACCAATGGTTGAGACACTTTTTTCATATGAATTAATGTTATATATCCTTTGAATTCTTTTTCATTTATGTAGGCTTGAGCATAACTTCTCTCTAGTATCCTCTGCCAATTAGCTCGATCACCATATTTTCTTTTCATCTTGTTCTCCCCCTTTATATACAATTATCATTATAAATTCTTACTGTTCACCCCGATTTCCTCTTTACATTTTTACTAAAAAAGACTACCAAGCTATTAAACTTGATAGTCCTCATCAAACTGTTATCTAAATAAATCTTTTAGTTTTTCTAAGAATCCTTTTTCTTCTTCTGTTTCTTCTTCTGTATTCTCTGCCTCTTCTTTTATAAGACTATCCGTGCTAATAACAAATTCAACCGAATCTGTTATTTCATCATTCTGATCGGAAACAAATGAAATTGGATTGAAATCAGATTTATCATACTGTGAAATCATAGAATCAATTTCTTCTTGCATTTCATCAGGTATTTCTGAAGTTGCATCATAAAGCTGTCCAGTACCCTCTTCTAATTCACTAGCACCATCAGCAATTTGACCTGCACCATCCGCTGATTCACCAATACCATTATGAATTTCAGTATACGAATTAGCTAGTTCATTAACGCCATTTGTATATTCCATCAATCCATCGTGAAATTGGCTGTAATTAGAAGACATTTCTTCTAATCCTGCTGTAAGTTCATTTAATCCTTCATCAACATCTACTTGATCCATTGATTCTTGTAACCCGTCTGCTAATTCACGTAAATGATTTGATACTTCTCTAGTAGACTCACTAAAGGTAGTTAAGCTGGGTTCAACTGCATCGAACGCTTCTCCAACTGAATCATATGCTCCTTTTACCGACTGAGCTGCTTCGTATGTTGCCACTAATTCATCAACAACCTCTTGATCTGCATCACTTTGATACAATGCTTCAATATCTGATTCTGAAATTGAGCTTTCAGGAATCTGGTTAATCGCATTTTCTAGAGCTTGATTTGCATCGCTATAGTTTGAAGCTAAATCGTCCATCCCATTAGCTAATTCGTCTAATCCACTGGACATTTCAGTGACAGCCGTTTCTAATTCTTCTAATTGATCTAATCCACTTGCACCGCTTGCTTGCCCTATTTGTGATTGAATCGTAGATAATGCGTCATTAATTTGAGATGAAGCATTTGTTAATTGACTGCTAGATTGATTTAATTCATCCATCCCATTTTTATATTGGGATGAACCATTTTCTAATTCAGATAATCCAGAAGCTAATCCACTAATGCCATCACTTAATTCACCAACACCATTATCGATCTCTCCAACAGCATCCGTTAGAGATTCAAACTCGCTCGTTAATTCATCTGTATCTGGACTATCTATAGACATAGATGAAGGTAATGCAGAAATTTCTAATCCATCTACTTCAAAATTATCCGTTTGTGCTTTAATGGAAAATTGTTCTTCTTCTTCAGGCATCACGGTAAATGCAATTTGCTTATTCTTACCTGCATTAGCTATTGTTGCATCCTGTGCCTCTATATTTTGAAAGTGATCTGTATTCAATGGTAGTGAAATTTGAAGCATATAGTTTTCAAAGAATGCAGATGTATCTATATCGTTCTCTTGAACATCAATGGTTATTTCAACTTCTCCCGATTCACCAATCATTTGTTCAGGTTCCATTTCTTTACCATCTAGATAGTACTTAATATCAAACGTCCAAGGTAACTCTTTAGTAATATTTCCTTGATAGTAAAAAGAATCATCTTCTGCAATCATCGAAACCTTATCATCATTCTGTTCCACGGGTGACGTATCTGTTAAATTCTTCACACCTTGATAATTACCATAATCCTCAATCAAACCTGGCTTCGATAATTCAAACGCATTAACAACATACATATCTTTCATGCTTCCGCCAGCTTGTAAATTAGCATAAATAACTTCATTTTTACTAGAAACCTCTCCAGCTTCTGTATTTTCACTATCGATATCATTAGAATCAGAAGTATTCGCTTCTGCATTTGTAATTAATACAGGAAAGAAAAAGATTGCTAGAGTAAGCCATAACCATTTAATTATCTTCATGCTTTTCCTCCTTATAAACTTTCGTACCGAGAGTAGTCTTCCAAATCAATTTATCACCAATAACAAGCAATGCTGGCAATAACGTAATTACTAGAATAAAGGCTAATAACGCCCCTCTACCTAATAATAGACCAATCGATCCTACAATCGGATTTGAAGATGTTAGCCATAATATAAATCCAACACTAGATAGTATCGATGCAGATACTGCTATCGAGAACAATTTATCATCAATCGTCTTTTTAATGGCAGGTAAGGCGGCCATATCTTTGCGATTTTGTTTATACGTCTCGGTTAAAAGAATTGCATAATCTACCGTTGCAGCTAATTGTACTGTACTCACAATTAAATACCCTACAAATACAAGGGATGTATCTGTGAAATATGGTACGGATAAGTTAATCCATACAGCTGATTGTATCGTCACCAATAATACAACCGGTATAGATATCGATCGGAATGTGAATAACAATACGATAGCTATAGTTACAATAGTAAGGATGTTTACTAATTTATTATCCGCGGTGACAGTTTCTTTCATATCATAAAGCGCAACACTTTCTCCAAGCGTTAATGCTTCATTTCCATAATAAGAAGTAGCCACACTGCGAACTTCTTCTACTAACTTAAATGGTACATCTCCTTCTGCACCAACATCCGTATTAATAATAATTCTGCTGTAGTTTTCCGAAAGAAATTGTTCGGTGACATTTTCTTCTAAATAATCTTGCGGGATTGTACTTCCAACCATATTAGCGTAACCTACAACGGAAGTTACATGATCGATTGTATCTATATCTTGAATCATTTCTTGTTCTTTTCCGATATCGTTATTAGGCACTAATAACACAACAGAGGTTGATTCTCCAAAAGTCTCTTGAATCTGATTTATATCGGAACCTAAACGAGTATTTTCTGGCTGATCGCCCATACCGTAAGTGAACTCCGTACTGCTTTGCGCAAGAAAACTCGGAACAATTACCAGTGCTATAAGAATAAGAACTGGAATTCGTAACTTGATTAATTTCTTTCCTACACCTTTAAAACTTGGAATAAGTGACTTGTGCTGTGTTTTGTCAATCCAAGGATAAAGTAATAATGTTAATGCTGGCAGGAATATCATAACACTAATGAAACTCAATAAAATCCCTTTAACAAGGCTTAATCCTAAGTCAGCACCGATTCCAAAGTCCATAAACATAAGTGCTGTAAATCCAAAGAATGTAGTTAAGGCACTAGCACTAACAACCGGGAATGATTCTTTCATTGCCAGTTTCATAGCTTCTTCTGGTTTATTCCCCCTATTACGATAATCCTGGAAACTATGTAATAGGAATATGGCATAATCCAGCGAAACTGCTAGTTGTAAGATTGGTGCTACCGATTGGGTGATAAAGGAAACCTCACCTACAAAGATATTTGTACCTAGATTTATTAATACAGATACACCAATCGCCGTCAGGAAAAATACCGGTTCTAACCATGAATTCGTCGATAGAACAAGTATGATTATAATAATCGGAATTAGTAAAGCTGCAGCATACATTGTTTCACTACCAGCCATTTTCTGTTGGGTCGCTGTATTAGCTGCTTCACCAGAAATGGCATTCTCTTCACCGATTAGTTCGTAAATTTGATCAGTAGCTGCTACTTCTTCACCACTTTCTATCGTAACCGACAAAAGTGCTTTATTATCCTTATAATAATTCTCTACTGTATCAGTATCAGCCACCTCTATTGGCTCACGAAGGTCTATAGCATCATCTAGCCATAACACCTCGGTGACACCGTCCATTGACTCTATCTCTTGCTTATACTCCATCGCTTCTTGAATCGTGACATCCTCGATCATTACATTCGTATTGGATACTCCGCTGGAAAACTCTTCATCCATTACATCTAACCCGACTGTTGATTCAGCATCCTCCGGTAAATAATCTTGCATATTATAATTTACATCTACGAATAAGAAAGCAAATGCCGAGATAATCATTAATACGAAGAATAGAATGACCACAGATTTCTTAAATCGAATAATTATATTTGACAATGTAATTTCCCCACATCTTGATGATTTAATGATTTTACATTAACATTATAAATACATCATGTTAGTTACACAACAAACAGTTGTATAATTTATGTTACTTTAACAACACTTTTCAGAAAAATGTTGGAAATCACGAAATGAAAGGGTTTTTATATGGAAAAGAAATTAGATCGAAGAAAAAAATATACACGGATGGTATTAAAAGACAGTTTAATGGAACTTTTAAATGATAAACCAATTTCTTCTATCACTATTAAAGAGCTTTGTTCTCAAGCCGATATCAATCGATCTACCTTTTATAGCCATTTCACCGATCAATATGATTTACTTAATCACATTGAGGAAGAGATAATCGAAGAACTGGATCAAAGTTTACTGCAATATAATTATCAAAATAAAAAAGAAATGTTTGCAATGGCAAAATATTTACTGGACTATGTAGTGAGTAGAAGTGAGCATTTCCGAATTCTGTTTAGTGAACATGGTAACAAAGGTTTTCAACACAGAGTAATGGAAGCTGCTCAATCTCATATCATGAGTTCGTTAAACCATGACCATATAATATCGAATAAAACCCGTTCAAAATATATTAGTTTATATGTTATTAGTGGCAGTATTAACGTCATTGAACGTTGGCTAGAAGATGGAATGAAGGAGTCAACAGAAGAAATGACTAGAATAATTACAGAAGTCAGTAACAATGGCATGCTACATGCTAATTTATAGGAAAGCAAGTTAACCTTTGTCTCCATACAGAGGTTATTTTTCACTTCCTTCTACTCCAAATAATCTGATACCTTCTTCATATCCCTGTCAATAAAGCTAGCAGATATAGGTTCTACTCCTACCTCTCGCGCCCAGATAGATAGCTGACCGATATGATGAACCTCATGTACAATGACATGATGTAAGATATCCTGTATGGAAAAGCTTGTTTCTTCCCATGCTGGCCGAACTTGTTTGTTACTATTAAAGTTAGAATTGTCGGCAAAGAAACTCACTATCTCATCCCGACACTCTCTGGATAAGGATTGTAATGAAGCGATAGATGGATAGTCTTTATAGTCTATTGGAACATCTTGCTTTTCTTGAATAGCTCTTATCCAACTATACTCGACTTCAATAATATGAAATAACGTGTAATGGATACTATGTACTCCACCAACTCTTTTTTTAAACAACGCTTCTTCAGGTATAGTTTCACACCAATTAAGCCACTCATCACGAACTTGCCAATTATATTCGAATAACTTTATCAATCTCTTCTCCTCCATTAATTTATTCTTTTTACTTACTTTACCATGAACAACACTATAATCGCCTAATTTTTCAATATTTTCTTTACATTATTTTCAAATTGATGTATGATAAATGAAAATAATGTGGAGGAAGGTGATGTGTGATGAAAATGATCAATGTAAATTCTCAAATTTTCTTTATGCACTTGCCTACCTTTACGTCGGACGCCCTTTAACGTGTAGCTTTTTATACATGTTTATTCTAGTGTTTTGTCTTATTCGGTTGGCGAGTGCCTATCCGAATTTTTTTATGCCAACAAAACACTAGGAGGAAATGAACTTGAACGAATTTCAACAAAAATATGCATATCGAAAAGAAATCAATTATGACGGACAAATAGATTTATTAGCTCGAGTAGTAATGGAACAAAAAGAACGATACATTTTACAGACAATAAATGGTTTCAAACCCGCAGTAGTAAAAGGGAAAATGCGACATGAAGCAATTTCTAGAGAAGATTATCCAGCAGTTGGAGATTGGGTGGTCCTACAAGAAAAAGACTTTAATGACATCGTGATTATTGATCAAGTACTGCCTAGATTCAGCAGTATTGTGCGAAAAGTTGCTGGGTTGAGGACAGACGCTCAAATCGTTGCTAGTAATGTTACTAAAGTCTTTATTGTCATTAGTGCGGATGAAGACTTAAATGAACGGAAATTAGAACGATATTTAACTGCTGTTTGGGAAAGCGGAGCATCACCACATATTGTATTTTCAAAAGTAGACCTCGCCAGCGATATGGATTCAATCATTGAACACGCTGACAGCATTGCTTTTGGTATCCCATTATACAAATGGAATGCGACTAATGAAGAAGGCAAGGAAGACATTTTGGCTAATATTCACGAAGATGATTCTGTCGTCTTAATTGGAAGTTCAGGGGCTGGAAAGTCTACGCTTATCAATGCACTTTTGACAGAAAAAGTCTTAAAGACAGGGTCGGTTCGAGAAGATGATAAACGTGGTAGGCACACCACTACACACCGAGAACTGTTTAACTTACCAACTGGCGGAGTAATTATCGATACTCCAGGAATGCGTGAATTACAATTATGGACAGAAGATGGTGATACATTAAGCCATACTTTCTCTGATATAAATCATTTAATAGCTGAATGTAAATTTACAGACTGTAAACATGATACGGAGCCAGACTGCGCAGTTAAAGAAGCATTGGAAACAGGTGATCTTGAAGAAGGACGTTGGAATAGTTATCTTAAGTTACAACGTGAGTTAGCTTATATCGAGCGAAAACAAAATGCTAAATTAGCTACTGAAGAGAGAAAGAAATGGAAGAAAATCAGTATGCAGCAAAAAAAGAATAGATAAAGTGAGTGAAGAGAGACCATTAAAACCGTATAGCCCTCCTGAAAATCAGGAATGCTATACGGTTTAATCATTAGAAAACGTTAAAAAACCACCTGGCATGGTCTCTCTTAAAATTCGATCAGGCAATCCTCAATAAGCTTCGGTTATACGCGCGAAGCCAAGATGTCCATAGCGAACAAAATATGGTGAAGAATCCTTTATTATTACATTCAATAGACAATAGAACCATTCTATTGGCCAATTCATATGCTGTCTGCTCATTGTTAAATTATAGCAAACTAATTTAAAAACGATATAAACGATAAATTAATAATATGCTGACAATAAGAATTAAAGCCAAAAATAGAGTTTCAGCCAATGTATATTTATAATTATTTGAATGCGATTGATACTTTTTCTCCATATAGGCTCGGTATAACTCAGGAATTAACTGCAGCAGTATTGCAATTATAAGAGCTACTGGGATACCTGTTGTTACATCAGAATTGTAATGTATTCCTAGCGCTATTATAGCTATTATAACAACTAGTGTCCTTATTATTTTATCACCTTTTTTATGTTGATCATTTACATAGTTATAGGAGAACGGTTTCCTTTTTTCCACTTTCAGTAATCGTCTCATTAGTTTACTAAAAACGAAATGCAAGAAGAAAATCATTAAAACAAAAACCGCTAAATCCAACCATATATTTCCTAAGACATCGTTATTCATTGATTGTATTTTCCTCTCAAAATAGTAAAATCATATCTTTGTTTTGATAAAGCAGGATAAATATAACGATAATAACAATAATGTCGAAAATTAACATATAAATCGAATGAAGATAATTGTTAGTCTCTGGTTCAAGCATTTTTTCTAAGCGTATTTGATGTATACTCGTACTAACAAATATTACAAATACTATGATTATAGTAATCACAAATATTGAAATATAATTAAACATATATAATAAAGTCACGCCAAAGATTAATACCATTACTCCGACTATGCCTATAATATGATTCTTATACTTATGATCGTCATCTATAAAACGCGTTCGTCTCTCCACACCTAATATGCGATATAGTATATGACGAAATAACCAACGTATAGCTGAAGCTACGCTCATAACAATAAACAAAAATAACCCAAAATCCATTATAACCTCCAACTTCTAATAAACTAGTTCTGTCACAAATAAATAATTAACATAATCTTGATTATCCCACTCTGCAATTACCATATGGATAGTTCTTCCTTTGTTAGAAGGAAAATCGATCTCTTTATGATTTATCCACTCTTTCCCATTCCAAGTAGAAAAGCGATACGAATCTGCTTTTTCACTTATTCTCCACTCTATATTCGTACTCTCACTTACTAATGTCGCCTTCATTTCCTCCGCAACTTTTACTGGATCAATTACACTTGTTTCCGTTCCTTTCCAGCTATAACTAGATAGTCGGACTTCAACTTCTTTACTGTCCGCAGTTACGGTTAATTCCGGAATGTTTTCCCCCATACAACCGCTAGTTAACATTAAGCCAAAGACGAAAATAAAGATAAGGAGACTTTTTTTCACATCTTTCACACCTCTTAAAATAGAATATTCAGAAAAACACAAAGATAAGTATCTTCAAAAGATATTTCCTAATGTAATCCCGCTTCTGAAATCCCTCAATCCGGGCTCTCTGCATATTTCTCACGCTAATTTTTGATTATAATAATCCTTCTTTTAGCTTAAAACATTATTTATACCCCAAGCGCTTTTCTACCTGTACTACGTATTAAATTAAAATCGGTATGAAATAAATAATCGGTTCCTCATATGGATGATTATCAATAATTATCTTTCTAACCTGTTCAACTTGATCACGCATACAGCTAAACTCCATCTTACACTCTGTGCCATGAGATATTTTGCCTTTCTCTCCGTCAAAAGAAGAAGCAAATTCGAGCGGTCTCCAAAACCCTTTTACCCTTGAATAAGAGATAACATGATCATAATTACCAACGGTTAAAAAACCATGATCATTTAGCTCATTCCTCATGGTTTCTATATATTCTTCTGGTAAATATACCTCCACTTTTACATAATCGACATTCATCTGTTATTCTCCTTATCATCCCAAAGGCAATTCTTTTTTCTGGGTAATTCTTTCGTCTTTTTAATTATCTTGCTTAACGTTCAGTTATGGATTCATTCTAATTTTATTATGACATAAACATATGTCCATCACTAGTTCAAAAAGTAATGATCAATATTATATAAATATCAAATCCTATCAATCATGAAATGGACTACTATGAAAAAATTAGATTTTTTCCATACAAAGCAATACAACTATACTATAATTCTAATTAAGGAGGTAAAACTCAATGAATTTAAATAATATTGCTATCTTTTGTGGGTCAAGTAATGGAACCAATGAGCGGTATTTAAAAGCAGCCAATGACATGGGAAAATACTTGGCAGCAACGAATCGAAAACTAATTTATGGCGGTGCAAAAGTAGGATGCATGGGGGAATTAGCGAATGCGTCTCTTAGTCATCACGGATACGTCATTGGCGTGATTCCTCAAAAACTTGTTGATGTTGAAATTGCTCATGAGGATATAACTGAATTACATACTGTTGCTGATATGCATGAACGAAAAGCAAAAATGGCAGAACTCGCAGATGGTTTTATTGCATTACCCGGAGGAGCCGGAACTCTCGAGGAATGGTTTGAAGTCTTTACTTGGCTACAATTAGGCTACCACAAAAAGCCTTGTGGATTTCTAAATGTAAATGGGTTTTATGATCCTTTAATAAGCATGTTGAAAAACACGGTCAAAGAAGGATTTATGAAAGAATCATACTTAGAATTAATTATTAGCGACCAAGACCCTAAAACTTTAATTGAAAAAATGGAAGCTTTTGAAATGAGTTCTACTTCAAAATGGTAGATTACAACCGCCCCTTCTTACAATACCAAGATTTGAAGGGGGTTCTCTATCCCCTCATCCAGATAGGTCGTCTACGCTTCCGCTTTTAGGTGTAAAAATTCTACCTCATGACGACCTGCCTATTTCATTCCTTCTATCAATCAATGTTCTTCTGCTAGATTCCATGGTATTATTCGAACTGTTTAGCGCACTTATGTCACCTTCAAGCTCCCTAATCTTTGACTGAATCTGGTCTGTCTTTCCATATAGCTGATTATCAGCGATGTCCTTATAACTAGGAACGATGTCACTATCACGTAACCCTTCAACAGTATCTGCATTATTTCCAAAAAAAGTAGACCTTGAACATTCTGGTTTCGTACATAATTGATTATTTCCGCGAAAATCCCCTAGCTTGGAGTCGATGCTGTTCAATGTACGCTTTAATCGTTCTAAATATTCTTGCTTTGTTTGTAAGTCGATATTATTCAGATAGATACGATGTTGTAGTCGACTTAATTCTGCATTAATAGTAAATACATCCACCTTGTTAACACCTCTTTATACCCGATTTAATACCCTAAAATTGGTTTTATTTTCCTATATCTATGCATCATTATAATAAAACAACGCTTCTATTTGCAGGGTAAATAGTACTGTTTTCGTTATAAAAATCATAACTGGATTATGTTATTCCCTTCATTTGAACCAGTTCTTAATAACCAGTTAATAAATTCTCTCCGAATGTACATCGTTATGAAATCGACTCATTACCGCCACCTACATACGGATATTATAAAATCTGGGTATATATAAAAATCCCGAATAAGCAATATCCATACTTATCCGGAAATATATAAATTAATCATTCACCGCTATTAAATGATCCGTGTTATTATAATCTTTAATTTCAAATACCTTATCAGCAAACGTCAGCTTATTAATACAAGTATTATTTAAATGTGTTTTACCTGATCCAATTTCTCCCTTAGAGATCACCGATAAAATCGCATTGATTAGCGCCCCGTGAGCTACAATTACGATTTTTTCATCAGAAAACCGTTGGCACACTTTTTGTATTCCTTCAATTCCTCGTCGCTTTACATCTTCCAATATTTCCATATTCGGAATGTCTTTATCAGGGAAGAATCGTTCTCTATCTTCCAGCGTCATTCCTTCCGCATCACCATAGGATCGTTCCTTAAATTCTTCCATCTCAATAATAGGTAAACCCCATTGTTCATTTAGAATTTCAGCAGTTACTTTGGCTCGTTGTAAAGGGCTTGCAATCAGAATCGTTGGCTCAAATTCCTTTACTCCGTTAAAACAAAGTTTTGCTTGCATTCTACCTGTTTCATTTAAAGGAATATCCGTCCTGCCTTGTACTCTTCCTTCCTTATTCCAATTTGTTTCCCCGTGCCTAACTAAGTATATTTCTGTCATAAATAAACCTCATTTCTTCATCGTCCATATGGCTAATTATTTATTTTACCATTTGTTTTTCGTTAATGGCTAACAAATTATATTGCTTTCTCATAAACTACTTTACCATTTTTATCTACACCGGATAATTTCTCCCAATTATCGTACCCTATATGGTTATCCTCAATGAAAAAGGCAAACATACCATTATCTCTTATTGGATATGCTAATGTTTTTTCACCTTTTAATTGCAGTCGGATCTTCTTTATGGCTGGATCATTGACAACTCCAACCAGATAAATAGAATACACATCATTATTCTTCATATATCCATCATGTAAGTACGTTATAGCTTCTTCGTCTACTCTTTCAATACTGTAAAAGGAATTTTCATATTTCCACAGAAGGCCAAAGTCTTTTTTTAGTATCCCAACAGAAAATTGGTCATTAAAAGTATTCAAGTAAAATACTCGATCATCCACATCCACTTTTTCAACTTTTTTAGATGGTCCGGAATAATTTAGATCTTGTTTTTCTTCAAAAGCAGCATCTGCAGAAAAATGATATTGTGTATAATCGAACCACTTTATTATAAAGAAGCACACAAACAAAATGACAACTCCCCACTCAAGCAAATACAATACCCCTTTTTGCTTTCCATGAAATAATCTCATTTAAAAACTCCTCATCTATGTATCTCAATTTCTTGTTCAACCATTTGTCCATAATACAGGAAACCTACAACTAATTTATCCTGATCGGAAGGTATAGCTTCAAAACTTCGTTGTCCAAATTCTCTCGTATATAAAATTTTAGCAACTCCTGAAGTTGGCGAGAGTTCTTCATTTTGTTCATTTTTTATTGTAATTGCTTCAGAAGTTAGTTCACTTTTTAAAGGATTTACAGGGATTATTTCGTACTTTATCGTCGTTGCCTTTTCTGTTAATACGAGTTGTTTTATGTGAATCCAATCATGTTTTAGTTTAATGGAGATGTTGATATCCTCAGTGTGTAAAGCTTCATTATTTTCCTCTGTCGCAAATGCTTGGACACGATGGAAACTAATGATAATAGAGTCCGTAATGTAAGGAAATAGAATAATAACCGTTGCGATTAAAATAAAACCTCTCCTTAGTTTATCAATATGAGATAAATGCGACATATTCGTAGACACCCCAAGCCAATCTCCTTTTTCTTATAAAAATCAGAATATTAATATTAAAACAAATAACACGACTTGTAAAGTGAATTTTAGGTATATTTTTCCATTAAAAAAGGATTACACAAGTTAATCCTTCTTTTTACTTATTTACTTATATTTTTCCCTAGTATAATTAAATCCCTATTCACGCTATCTAGTTTAGCAACGCTCGGTAGATGGGCCCATTGTTCAAACCCGAAGCGTTCGAATAATTTAATGCTTGGCTCATTGTGGGCAAATATGAATCCCAATAATATTTCGATACCATAAGAAGGACTTTTTTCTATGATATAGTTTAATAATTTCTTTCCTAGTCCTTCTCCTCTAAAACGTTCATCTATATATATACTAACTTCTGCAGTTTGATTATAAGCGGGACGTCCATAGAAGGATTCTAAACTAATCCACCCACAGATTTCTCCTTCTAATTCTGCTACTAATAAAGGCCTTCTGACAGAGTCATGTTCATTAAACCAATTTTGCCTCTCTTCTACAGTAACCGGTTCTGTATCAGCTGTTACCATTCTACTGACGATCGTTGAATTATAAATAGCTACTATCTCTGGTAAATCTTCTATAGTGGCGTTTCTAAAAGTTAAATTTTTACTCATGCTGTTGACCTACCTTATATTTTAGTTTTTTTCTTATTTATATTTTTACTTTATTTCATTCAGAATTGATCTATTTTGAATGAATGCCACGTTGTTTCTATAATCCGAACATCATTATTTTATAACCAACGGCGGCTAGATTATTTTAATCAATCGTTTGATTAATTTCCTTCTGATTGTAAGAAATGCTTTACTGCTCCAACTAGGTTCGCATGTTGTTTAAAAGAACAAGTATCTAGCTTTGGGCGAATTGTTTCGAAATGCATATTTTCCGTTAGAGCCTCATATTCACGATATATTTCAGTTATAAAACCTTCTCTCGCACTAATCCCTCCACCAAAAAGAATAATATCAGGATCATACATATGTTGGATATTATAAATTCCAACTGCAAGATAGTAAAAGAACTGTTTAATCGCACGTATACATTCCGGATCTCCGTTTGAAGCCATTTCAAATATTTGTTCACCGGTAAATATACTTTCATACGGAATACTTTTTTGCCTAGCGACTTCTTTTCTCAGTGATGATGTTGCTGCTAATTCGCTCCACGAACTCCACTGCTCTTCATGTTTAATGAGCATATAGCCAAACTCACCGGCATGTAAATGCTTTCCTCGCTGTACAACTCCTTGATGAATAAAAGCGCCGCCTATCCCCGTTCCTACAACAATAACAATAGCATTTTGCACCTTTTGCGCATTCCCCTTCCAGCTTTCTGCTAGGGCAGCACAATTTGCATCATTCTCTATTGAAACCATCTTACCAGTAGATTGTTCTATTAACGCTTTGATGTTTGGACCATGTATATATGGTATTGCACTCGTCCCGTGAATGACACCTGAATGCGAAACAGCACCAGGAGCGCTAATAGCAATACCTTTACTATTTGGATATTCACTGATCATTAGATTTACTTCTTCTAATAACCCAGACAAGTCCTTTGGTGTAATTATCCTATGTGTTTTACTTACATTGCCTTCCTGATCAATTAATCCATATTTTGTATATGTTCCTCCTAAATCAATCGATAGAAATGATTCCCCCATTTATTCCCCACCTCTTCATATAATAAGCGAGAAATCCTTCAACAGGAATTCTCATTCCCGTGTTCACAACACGTGATGAAAATGAATCAAAATCGTACTTCCTTACCGAATTAGTGACCAAAGTCTACACCAAGTATTTTTGTTACCAATGCTGAAAGTAGTCATTAATCACTATTTGCATGCTTTTCTACAGGATAAGCGTACGTAACAAAACGTTCCGGAGCATTGCCTACATAGTGGAATGGATAACATGTCGTTACGACTAAAACTTCTTCTCCCATTTGCCTGATTACAGAAGTGTCATCCTCTGGAACAATTTCTGTTTCTTTAATTTCATATGTGTACGATCCATAAGGTAAGTGAACAATGTACTGATCCCCTATTTCTATTTGGTCAAAATTCCGAAAAACAGTATCACGATGACCAGATAAGACAATTTGCTCTCCCTGACTAGGCAACACAGAGTTATCCAAATGTCCGACCCCTCGCTCTAATGAATCTGGATCAGTCCCAGCTACAATGGGTAGTGTTTTATCTAGTTTAGGAATTTCTAAAGTACCAAATGCTTCACCAGTTTTGGTTTTAAAATCTATTGGTTTCATGTCGTCAACTGACGTAGAACCTTCAACTTCCGTTACTCCTTGCTTTATACGCATTTCTGCTTCCAGCAAAGCCTCATCTTGTGATTTTTCTGTCTGATATAAATGAAATCCAGCTATCGCAACGATTACTATTCCAACTATTAATAGAAATCTACCCAAGAATTTCATCTGATCATCCTCTATAAAAAGTTCATTAAAAAACTGTATATTCTTTATATTAATGGAAATGACATTTGTTCACAATGTGTTTTTCCCCTTAGTTAATTAAAATTATTCATCTTATCTTACATTAATATTTGCTTGCGGAGCCCGTTCCTGCAAAATTTTTAAAAAGGCATCCTGGTCGTCAGGAGATAATTTTAATTCTCCTGTAATTCCACTCGAATAATATATAACAATTCCATTTGTCGCCATCATTGCTCTTGTTCCGATCAAAAAATTAGAAGTCGCTTCTATTTTAGTCATTTGAGAATACTTTATATGAAAACGAAAGAAACCGCTTTTCACAAGTAAATAGTCATAGAAGAAAATATAACAAAGATTAAAACATGGCAATAAAATAAATAATGTAGATAAAACAAATACACCAACAAGTATAATTAATATTAACCAATTAAAAGGAAAAATGATTACCGGGATTAAGCACACTATAAATAAAATGAGAGTCACTACACATAAAAATAATTTGTAGCCTCGATCCACTTTTGATTTAAACACTATACCCTTCATGAATACCCCCTCCAGATTTCCTACGATTTACATAGATCAATTAAGGGTAATTATATAATATTCGCAATAAAAAGAATATCCCTTACCTATCCTGAATAAGATAGGTAGGAACAGCGGATATTTGATACTATTTCAAATATCCTTTTTTGATTTACAGCGTAAATAATAAAAAGGAGGGGTAAATAAATTGCTATCCACATTATTAGAGGCATTGTTTTATATATTCTTTCTAATAGGGCTGATTAGTTTAATTATATCTGGACTGGTACTGGGAACATGGAAGTCAGGTCCTGATAACCGTGCTGATTATTATTCCCAATCAAAGGAACAACGTCATTATCGAACTAATTTCGGATTAAAAGCAGGAGGCATTGGTATCCTCTCTGCGTTAATAGCTGTATGTATTTATTTCGTTCAATGAATTCTCCTACCTCACCAAAATATCAAAAACCTCTATAAGAAAGAATCGTTTTTCTCATAGAGGTATTTTTGAAAATTCATCTATTACATTGCTGTTAATCCACCGTCAATCACAAATTCAGAACCTGTAGAGTAGCTAGCTTCATCCGATGCGAGGAAAAGCACCATATTGGAAACTTCTTCTGGCTGTGCCATGCGTTTAGATGGGATCTGTTTCGCAAATTCTTTAATTTGTTCTACTGCATCACCTTTTGTAACCATCGGAGTCTCAATTACACCAGGATGAACAGAGTTCACACGAATTCCTAATCCACCTAATTGAACAGCAGCTGCTTTTGTAGCTCCGCGTACAGCGAATTTAGAATCTGTATATCCTACTGCACCTGCTACAATTCCATTCATAGAAGAGATATTTACAATCGATCCGCTTCCTGCTTTTTGCATGGAAGGAACTACTGCTTTCATCCCTAAAAATACGGATACTTGGTTAATATCAATAATTTTACGGTATTGTTCCTCTGTCATCTCCATTAATGGAATACTTAAACTAATTCCCGCATTATTTACCAATACATTTACAGGACCAAAAGCTTCTTCTGTCTCAGAGATAACTGTTTCCCAGTCATCCGCGTTTGTTACGTCCTGCTTCACAAATTTAACATTTTCACCTAATTCATTTGCTAAAGCAAGTCCACCCTCTTCATTTAAATCCGTGAACACTACTTTAGCTCCTTCTTTTGCAAAAAGACGCACATGAGAAGCACCCATACCCCTTGCTCCTCCTGTAATAATTGCCACCTTATTCTCTAATCGCCCCATTATAATTCCTCCATTCTTTATGGAAAGGTTACCTATGAATATTTCCATAAGATATATAGATACATATCTTGTACTTCATTTAAATAAAGTATTGATAGAAAGACTATCATTAATTAAATTGTATACGAATTCTGATATAATTGCAAAACAAATTGATTCCCTGTATAAATTAACTATAGATTTATCAAGAAGGAGATTGTTATGGACGTTTCCAATAAAACAGGTTTGAGAGAAAAAAATAAAAACAAGCGCTATCAAAGTATTGTTAAAACTGCAGAACGATTATTCGCCGAATCAGGTTTAGAAAGTATAAAGATGCAGAATATAGCTGACGAAGAAGGGATTGGCGTAGCGACATTATTTCGATACTTTCCGAGGAAAGATAAACTTATCGTTGCCGTTGCAACTTCCATTATGGAAGAAGAACTTTATCAGTTTCAATTAATTATCAATAACGGCGAAAATGCATATAAAAAAATTGAACAAATATTTAACTTCCTAAGTCAAATTGTTACACATGCTTCTAAAAACTCTACAACGTTTATTGATGCATTTGAAAACTATGTTGCTATTTCTAAAGAACCCTTAGAAGATATAGGTTTATACGATGCAGTTAGAGAAAAGATCTATATTTTAATGTCTACACTTATCCAAGAGGGATCAAGTGACGGTTCGATTCGTAAGGATATAGATATTAAAGAAACAATGATATCTTTCATAAACAACTTTGGTTTATTTGCGCGTAAATTAGCATTAATGAAAGCTGTTAACTATTATGATGTAGAGGTGGAGCCACGGCGTCAGTTAGAAATTATGAAAGAGCTATATTTATCACATATAAAAGCTTAATTTGAAAGTTATACAGCGGGGTTTACAGAATGTACCTTCTTAAAAGGAATGGGGGAAATATATTGACAAGTTTTCAATCTTCAGATCAACTAAACCACTTTATACATACATATAACTTGTATAAAGGTGATACTATTCAACAAATCCAATTAAATCATCGAATGGAGCTAGTAAATGCTTTTCAAGTAGAAAAAGGAATGCGTATTATCGAAATTGGTTGTGGTCAAGGAGATACAACAGCTGCATTAGCTAATGCGGTAGGTGAAAACGGTAAAATTGTTGCAATCGACATTGCAAAAGAAGATTATGGAGCACCTTTAACACTCGGTCAGGCAAATCAGGTTATCAAACAATCACCTTTAGGTGACAGAATTTCATTTTATTTAGATACCGATTTCTTAGAATTCGAGACGAATGAAACCTTTGATATGGCTATACTGTCACATTCATCCTGGTATTTTAATAGCCCATCTCAACTTCAAAAATACTTTAGTAAATTACGTCGAATCACAAAAAAGCTATGCTTTGCGGAATGGGATCTAGCATACGCAAACATCCAACAACGTCCACACTTTCTTGCAGCATCCATCTTAGCACTATATTCAAACTTTGTATCCAATGATGGAAATATTCAACATTTGTTTGATAAGAGACAAATCCAAACATACATAGAAGATGCTGGATTTAATATAATTGATCAATCTACTGTCGATGCAACCTATTTACAAGATGGAGATTGGGAGAGATCCTATGCAAATTCCATTAGAGAGTCATTTTCCGAAGCGTCTCCAATGATACAAACACTTGTTGAAAGTTATTACGATATTATGAACCAGCCGGTTGAAGGGCAATCTTTAAATAGCTTTGTGTTATCTGCAATATAACAGTAGAAAGCTAGAAGGTACCTGCAAAAGAATTCCAAAAAAAGCGAACAATATAATGAAATAACCAATTATTGTTCGCTTCTATTAATAAAAGTTCCCTTCATCCCCACTAAGTACGAGGATACACTAATCATTTAGTATATTTTAGCCGGTACAACATGTATTATCCTCTATTTCACTTTCTGCTTTTGTATAAAAGAATTCCCATTCATTACCGTCAGGGTCAGTCACCCAAAACTTATCTTGTACTGCATAACAACATGTTGTATTCATCTCGTCACGCGCAAAAAAACCCTCTTTTTCTAATCTCTTTTTATGAGATAAAATTTCTTCAGCTGTCTCTACTTGAAATCCAAAGTGGTTCACCTGGTTTCCTCTCACCTCATCCTTCAAATTGAGTGTGAAATTTATGCCAGGTTTATCAAGTAAAAACTTAGCATAGTTAGACTTAGATTTTACTGGTTCCACCCCAAAAACTTTCGAATAAAATTCGATGGATTCATTAATCTTTGTTACATTTACCCCAACATGAACATACTTCATTAAAAACTCCCCCTAAATCGTTATATCAAAAAAAATTGATGTATTGACTAAAAATTAACATGTACTTTTTTCTCCTTCTTTTCTAAATATGCAACATAGTTCTTCCGATAACAGATTATTTACTTCCTTATCATTTAAAGTGTAATAATTCCATTTACCTTTTGTATCTTTAGTAATTAACCCTGCGTCTAATAAAATCTTGAGATGATAAGATAATTTTGATTGAGAAACATCAAATATATCCGTTAAATCGCATACACAGGTTCTTCCTCTTTGGCAAAGTTCATACATTATTTCTAAGCGTTTTTGATCGGCAAGAGCCTTGAATTTTTTTTCATACTCTAAGAATTGGGTCATATAGATCAGTCCCTTACATCAATTTTTCTTGATATGTTGATTATAAAATATTAAGATAAATCCCACAAGTTTTACATCAACTTTTTTTGATGTATGTTAGTAGCGTTGAATTATTAATTTAATCACCTTACAATGTTATATAATTTCTCTGCTTCTTTCTCAGAAATTGAATAAACTGTATTTGTATCTTCGACTGTCATTACCGACCCAGAGGATTCATATAACCACAGATATAATTCTTGGCTCGCTTCGTCATTGATTATCAACTCCACATCGTAAACTGGATCTATCATATCTACTACTCCAGGTTGTTTTACAGCACTATTAATAGCATGTTTAAATTGTTTAATCTCTTCTTCGTCCTTTATTTCATTAAAAAAATCATTACTAATTTCAGACGCAAAACCATTGGATTCAGCTATTCGAATGGTTTGCACTTCTCCCTTAATCAATCCATTTCCGAAAAAGGAACACCCCGTCAATAACATGATGAATAACAAACTCATGAACACATATGACTTTTTACTATTCACCGCTTCCTTCTCCCTTCCAATCTGATTGTATTAAATTAGACGGTTTTTATAAGAGAAAAGTTTCACTATACAAAAAGAAAATAAATGACATTAAAAAAGCATACCAACTATTAGTGTTGATATGCCTTTTCTAAATAATTATTACTTCTGATGTTTTTCTTTATACGATCTAGAGTATTGATCTGCAGCATAGATAGCATCTGCAACATCATCCGCAGTAACATTAAATGCTTCATGAATTGTTTCTTCATCAACAGTCGCTGCTTCTGCAACTTTCATAATATCTTCACGAGTTGCATCTTTCAGCTTGATATCTTCTAATGTTACTGGAAGGTCTAATGCGATATATAATTTAATATATCGTTCGATTTCTTCTTTTGAGCGCTCCTCTAATGCCAATTGAACTAAGGTACCAAAAGCAACTTTCTCACCATGAGTTAAGTGATGAATTTCACCTTCTAAGGCAGTAAAACCATTATGGATCGCATGTGCTGCACCTAGTCCACCACTTTCAAATCCAAGTCCACTTAATAATGTATTTGCTTCAACAACATTCTCTAGAGCAGGTGTTACTGCTTTTGCTTTCACTGATTCATATGCCAATTCCGCATAGTTAAATAGCGTTTCTTCACATTTTTCTGCAATAGCTTGTCCTGCTATCGTGGTTATTCCACCAGCCATTGTTTTACCTTTATTTTCAATCACACTCCGTGCTTCTACCCAAGTGGCTAATGCATCAGCAATTCCTGATGCTAAGAAACGTTTAGGAGCTCCTGCAACAATTTTTGTATCTACAATTACTAAGTCTGGGTTTTTATCATAAAAACGATACCCTTCAAACACACCATCATCGGAATAAACTACAGAAAGCGCACTAGTTGGAGCATCTGTTGAAGCTGTTGTTGGTACAATCACCGTCTGACCTTTTACTTCATCAGAAACAGCTTTTGCGGTATCTAGTGTTTTACCACCACCAACCCCTACAACTACAGTAGAATTAGATTCATCTGCAATCTTAGAAATTCGCTCCATCTCAGCTTTGGAAGCTTCTCCGTTAAATACTACTTCTTCTACTTCAATACTCTCTTCTTTTAAATTCTTTACAACGTCATTCGCTGCTATTTCCCATACATTTTCATCTGCAATAACAATTGCTTGATTACCAATATCTTTAACGTATTCGCCAATTCGTTGGATTGCATTCTTTCCTTGTACATATTTTGCTGGACTTATAAAAATTCGTTCACTCAATGTGTACACTCCTTTATACCTATGTCTATTAATACATGTCTATTTATATATTCCCATGTAATACAAATTTAATTCATAAAATTTAAAGAGTGCATCTTTAGCCTTTTTATAGTTTAAACGATTCGTCAATCAAATCAGAAACGATCATCGCTCCTACCTTATTGCCTTCACCAGCCGCCATAATTAATTGCGAAGGAGTCGAAATCGTAGCATCTCCACTTGCATAAATACCAGGAATACTTGTTCTACCTAAACCATCTGTTTTAATCCCACCATTTTCTGACATGACACACCCTAAACTTTCAGCAAAAGGAGATGACTGCTTTAAACCTACTGTAACAAGACCACCTTCACGAAGAATTTCTTCTCCACTGCTAAATCTTATCTTTTGAAGCTTTCCATTTTCTCCTATAAGTTCGTCTATCTTCTCTTCCATGACTTGAATACCATTTTTAGCAAAAGAGCGTTTTTGTTCTTCATTCAATAGTTGATTTCCGTTCGTGCACACTACAATATCTTTACTCCAATTAGATAACTTTTTGCCCATATGAAATGCTGCATCTTTATTCAAAAATGACTACTAACGCTTGGTCTCTCATTTCCCATCCATCACAAAACGGACAACTGAATAAGCTGGACCCATAGAACTTATCGAGTCCTTCCACATGTGGAAAAACATCCTTAAGCCCCGTTGCAAGGAGCACCTTTTTTGTTTGATATAAATCTCCGTTTTCGGTAATTAATTGATAATGATTGTTTTCTCTATGGATTTCATTCACACGTTGCATTTCCATACTAACCGTAGGATATTTTAATATATCTTTTTTTCCTAATTCTTTTAATTCAGAAGGATGAATTCCATCTCTCGTTAAAAAACCATGTGATTCATGGGTCACCTTATTTCTAGCGTTATCATCATCAAAGACAACCACTCTTTTTCCAGCTCTACCTAATACAAGTGCCGCACTTAATCCTGCGGGCCCTCCACCAATAACAATACTATCTAACATTTATCATACACTCCTTTTAATAAATATATTAAAGACTCATAATATCTATAATAGATTCAAAAAAGAATACGCTCCATTAAAGATTTTTTTGAGAGCGCATTAACTTTGCAATATCCACAATATATTTACGATCTAAAGATTCTTTCATTTTTTCTTCCGCTTCAATCATGGCATTCTCTATTAAACATTCTTCATTTCTAGAAAAATCGTCATCATGATCGATGGAACAATAAAATAACACTGTTTGTCCTTCTATGGCACGAATAACATCTAAAAACGTAATATTGTCCGCTTTTCTCGCTAATCGATATCCACCTTTAGCACCTGGCGTAGACTCTATTAATCCCGATTTCACTAATTTGGTCAATATTTTGGAAAGATACGTCGGAGACAACTTCTGCGTTTCCGCTAATCGATCCACACCAATCGATGTACCCTTTGGTATATCCGCTAAATAGACCATCGTGTGCAATGCATAATTTGTTGCTTTAGAAAACTTCATGCTAATACCCTTTCTCAAATAACTATTATAGACCTATATTATCTACAATTAATTTTACAACGAGTTCCTCCTATTTGCAAATGGAATAATTTTCATTGTGTGAATTTCATATACATGATATATTATTGTGATAAAATCATTTAATAAATTTTAAGCGTATAAATGTACTAAATCCGGTTCGGCAACATATTGTAAGAATAAATGAAAAGGACGTGACGTGATGAAACGATATTTAATAATTGCATTAATGATTCTTATATTACCGATTTCTCAATTAACAGTCGGCTCGCATAGTCACGTAAACCTAGACAAAGCAAACATTGTAGAACATCAGAGCACAGTCGATTTATCTTATTCTCAAAGTGGTTATAACGATAAAGTTATTTTCCTATCGATTTTCTCAGCCATCATTATAATTAATTTGGTTCAACGACTTTCGAGTAATTTTCAAGTGCCTTATGTTACTCGCAGAATTCAATTCACTCCGATATTTTATCAGTCGAGTTATCTGGGAGAATCTCCTTTGACAAACACTAATTAAACAGTTTATCAAAGGAGGTAACAATCAATGATTATTCGTTATATCATTGTTGGATTCTTTTCATTAACAGCCTTGTCAGTCTTTACGTATCAAGGTGTAGAAGTATTCCATGCCGTATCAGATATATTAAAATCAAAATCATAAGATCACGTAAAATTAACAGATATAGAACAAAAGCGCAAGCGCCCGTTTATAACCGTATGTCCTGCGCCCCTGGTTTTCAAGGGGTGGTTCGACTGGTCGAACTTCTTTATTTCTTTGAGATAAAGGAAACACGATAAGCGTATGCGAATCGATGTTGACTTTCACCGCAAGGGCATAAGTGCGACTTAGCCTCACAAAGAACACTCGGCAGTCTTCTTTTCACCATTGGCATAAGTGCGACTATACCTCATAAAGAACATTCGGCAGTCTTCTTTTCACCATGGCATAAGTGCGACTATGCCTCATAAAGAACATTCGGCAGTCTTCTTTTCGCCATGGCATAAGTGCGACTATGCCTCATAAAGAACATTCGGCAGTCTTCTTTTCACCATGGCATAAGTGCGACTATGCCTCATAAAGAACATTCGGCAGTCTTCTTTTCGCCATGGCATAAGTGCGACTATGCCTCATAAAGAACATTCGGCAGTCTTCTTTATCGTAAGGAGGTCTCCGGAAGGACAATAGGTGATGGGCGCTGGAGCTGGACGTGGCTAATTAACTTAGTTGTTTATCCACAGTCCAAAAATTTATAATTTCCTAGACAACTAAACAGGAAGTGCCTCTACTGGCACTTCCTTTTAATATGTACAACATTAGAGAATAAATTCTTTCCCAAAATAAATCGTTACAATTGTTAAAGCAATAAGAACGATATTCTCTACTGCTCCTCCAGTTCTTGTGGTTATTGGCAAACGTACTGTTACCGAAGCAGGATATAATAACTTTATGCCATTTTTTGTACATGCATCTAAAACTAAATGACTCGCCATTCCAACCAACACACCCATAATAATTGACTGATTATCGGTGATTAGCGTAAGGATATATCCAATTAGTACTAAAAATATCAAACTATGTGTAATGGTACGATGTCCAAAAATAGCATTGATAATGTTTGATAAAATTGGAAAACGCCTTCCAATCTTACTTCCACCATGACAAATATCCGGTATGATGGAACCAATAACACCTGAAATAATTAATGCTGTTGGATCATAATTCGAATAGTAGGCATAGGCAGTCGTAGCCGCAATACCTCCCATTATATGTGTCTTTCCCGTCATTGCTTTCTCCCTAAATAAATTATTTGTTTCTTCTGCTGTAGCAATCACCATGAGCTTGAATTATTTTCACTAATTCAGGAGGACGCATATCAACAAAGGAGAGCTTATCGATTTCCAACCACTCGGGTGTATATGATCCTCTACCTTCATTGAAAAATTCTGCTCCTTTTCCTGTTCCAAACTCACCATCGATTAATTGAGCAGCAAAATAATATTGTATACCATTATATGCTATTTCTGCAATACACTCTCCAATTGCCACAAGTAGTCCTAACTCTTCATATGCTTCTCTTTTCGCAGCTTCTTGAGGCGATTCTCCTTTTTCGATTCCTCCGCCTGGAAAAACATAATAAACTTTACCCTGGAAATTGAGCAATGAGATTGACTCAGTTACTAAAAATATAGTATTTATGTTAAAATAAAACTACCGAACGTTCGGTTTTATTTTTGATTATACAGAGGTGATATGTATGTTGGAGTACATTATATTAGCAGCTACTGCTTGGTTTATGGGTTTCTTCCCTTTATTCGAAATTTATTTAGCGATTCCAGCTAGTATGGGATTAGGTTTAGATATGGTGTCGTCAATAATATGGGCATGGTTTGGTAATTTCTTTGCAATACCTTTTATTGCTTATAGTTATGATTGGTTAACGAAATTTAATAAGATCAATAAATACTTTTATAAATTAACCCAATCAAAAACCAGCCAACGTTTAAACAAAGGTGGATTTATGATTATTCTTTTAGGAACTCCTTTGCTTGGTTCGTGGGCGATCGGTGTGATTGGAAAAGTCATTGGAATGGATAAAAAGCGTCTATTTTTATCATCGGCAATAAGTATTGGCATATATGGAATCTTAATAGGAGTTCTTACAAAACTTGGGATTGATTTATTTTCATAATCCCGCTTCTTTTTTTACCACATAGGTAATCGCGTTTGTAGTCATTAACACAGGCTTTCCTTGTCTTTCAATCGTATACTCGAGCGGTTTCACTACATGTTTCACAACTGACCAGCTTTGGTATACTTTTTTTAATTTGTTTATCATATCTGCTGTCGGTAAATTCACTTCCATCTGGGCCTCTAAATCAAGGCCTGTTGTTATATCTACTTCCCTAACTTCTGAATTAATAATTATGCAATCTATACCTTTATGCTTCGTGCCCGCTTTCATTCCGTGTAGGACTTTATCGAGTTCTGATTCTGTCCGAACGTGCTCAAGACTGGAAACAGCTATAATAAAATCATATGTATTTGGATAAATTGGATAGGTACCAATATCCTGCTTCACTGCTTGGATTCGATCTTCGACGTGATAAATTTTACTATACTCACTGAGCTTCTCGATGGCCGAATCTAATAAATCGACACAGGTAACGCTCCCTTTCCCAACAGAGATCGCTTCTGCAACCGGAATACTGTTCCTTCCTATACCTGCACCTAAATCTAGTACCTCCAACGGTTCTACTCCTCTGAAATACGGGATAATATCCAGTACAGATTGAACAGGTTTATATAGCCAAGATCCTTTTTCAAACAAAGCGAATTTCTCATAACACTGATCATGATATAATTTCTCTTCTCGACGTATCTTGGCTATACGATCCATTCTAATTCTCCTCTACTTAGTCAACTTTCTAACCAATCTGCTCACCATTTTATTTACGCCAAAACGTTGAACAATTAACCTTATCATTGATATTAAACTCAATCATGCTTTCAATTAGAGAGTACTCCACTTCACTCTCCCACCGAATCCGAACTATCTCTTTCGTATGGTCATAACCAGCCTGTTCAATTTCCTCTATAAACTGATTTATTCCCGCCTGTTCAGGAGCAACCGCTATATGCTTTTTTGAAACACTAAAACCAATAATATACGTTCCATGATTGGTAAACATTGGCTGATTCCATTTTATCTCTTGATTTAAATCAGGATACTTGTTTGTTATCCAGTCTAGAATTTCTTCCATTCTTGAACGATGATTAGGATTTTCCATTGTCTGTAGAAATTCATCAAATGTGTTCATAAACTAACCTCCTAGTACTAATAGGCTTCATATAAAATAAACTATTACATATACTTGATAGGATCTGTGGCACCAGCTTCTTCAAATCCTTGTAATCTCAATCTACAACTATCACATTCACCACATGCTTCTTCTCCACCTAAGTAACAAGAAGTAGTTAAGTGATACGGTACGTTTAATTTCATTCCTAATTTGACGGTATCTCCTTTTGATAAATCAATCAGTGGAGCCTCAATCGTCATTGCAGGATTTGCGTTGGTCCCTTGATATATAGTTTGTTGCATTGCTTCTATAAACTCAGGACGACAATCTGGATATCCACTATAATCAACCGCCGATACACCTACATATATTTTTTCTGCACCTATGGCTTCTGCATAAGAAGCAGCAATTGATAGGAAAATTGTATTTCTTCCCGGAACATATGTATTTGGTACATCTTCACCGACACCTTCTTGACTTACTTCCATTGATTGATCGGTCAAAGAACTGCCACCAATCTCTTTTAAAAATTCTAGTGAAAATACTTTGTGTTCCGTTACATTAAAATAGGAAGCTACCTTTTTAGCATTTTCAATCTCACGATCATGGCGCTGACCATAGTGGAAAGAAATTGGATACAATTCATACCCTGCTTCCTTGCCAACTCCCATACACGTCGTACTATCTAATCCGCCACTTAATATAACTACTGCCTTTTTACCAGTCATTATTTAACACTCCTATGTAATATATTCCAAGTTCTTTCTTCTAAACTAGCATATTAGTATCTAGACGTGAAGGATTGGTTTTATCCTTTACTAGGTAATAGGAGGTTCATTTTGATTTAAATACATAACTGACTTTCTCATAATCCATTTTTTCTTCATAAAAACGATGGGCTTGATAACGTTCAATTCCCGAAGAGAGTGCAACACTCTCGTATTTATTATCTGCTGCCCAAGTATGGACAAAGTTTAATAGATATTCTCCATAGCCTCGCGAACGATAAATATTATCTGTTACCAAATCGCACACCCATACAAATCTGCCATAGTACAGCGTGATCATTGGTTTAAGACCAACTACAGCTACCATCTTTTGATGATCATACAAAGCATAAAGACGATAATTATCTTTTTCTACCGCTTCCGATATGAGGCTAATATAAGATCCTTTATCAAGATGGGTCCGTAATTGTTTCATGATAGGAAATGCTTCTAGCCATTGATCTTTTGTTGTTAGCATTGTAATTTTCATAGCGTATTCTCCTGTACATTTTTTAATAGACTTTCAATAATTAATCCATTTTCACCTTCTCCTTATTACTTTCATGAATTTCCTTCATGCCGTCAAAAAAGCTATATTCTTTTTTGCAAAATCCCTCTAATTGTTCGTTGTCTTTACCTAACTGTTCTAAATAATAACGAGATACTTCTACTCTTTTTGCCATTTCTTGATAATCAACAGTAGTTGTTCCGTGTCCGGGAACGTGATAGTAAATTGAATGCTCTTTAAAAATTTGCATTGCTTTATCTACCGTACGAACATAGTCCCGATAACTACTAAAAATAAAAGGAAATTCCACATCTGATAGATAATCCCCAGACAAAAAAATCCCATATGGATCTACAACCGTAAATATCCCATCAGACGTATGTCCAGGAGCTTTATAAAAATGTAGTGTGACCTCACCAATTTGTAATGTTTGACCATCGTTGACTACATGAACATCGACGTTAGGATACTCAGGCGTATAATTTCGATATAAATAGTACTTCTGATCAAACTCTTCAATATCTTTCATAATTTCTTGCTTATGTTTATTGGCACTAAACTCTTCTGAAGCAATCACATAAGCCTCTGGAAAAGCACTAGCTCCAATAATATGATCGAAGTCACTATGCGTATAAATAATGTATAATTTTTTGTTTCCAATATGTTGGGATACATAGTTTCTAATTTCTTGCACTTCTTCTGGTAGCCAATTCGGATCTGTCATAATAAGTGCTTCTTCTGTGTGAATGACGGCTGTCGTTGTTTTGTATAAGGCACTTTGAAACACGGTCAGGTTATTATCTTTGAATTGAATCATTCCAATAACTCCTTTCATTAACTAATTCTAAATTCATTGGTTAATTTATATATCTTTTCGGAAGCATATGATTCGATTCGCCTCTGTAAACCCTAAGCGAAGATGCATAGCAAGACTTTGTTCATTACCCAATTCGCAGTCACTTGCAAACTCTAAACATCCTTTTCTTTTTGCCCAACGTTCACATTCTTTCACTAATTCTCTTGCTACTCCTGAATTTCTATAATTCTCCAGTACATATATCCCTTCTAAATACCCAACTGGGCTTGAGTCCGTACCTTCTACATAATCAACTCGAAGCTGACATTGCGCAAATCCAATTGCTTCATTGCTATGATAAGCAAGTAAGATAGCAGCATTGTCATCCTCAATGAGTAGTTCCATTTCTTTTTCTAATTCGTTAACAGTGTGACTTGTATATAATTTACAAGCAAGCAAAGTAGCTACTCTAGCTTCACCTAACGTTATCTCTTTGATCATATGCTTTCCCTTTCAATTTTTCCAGACATGATGGATTCTGGTATCGCTTCACCATTAGCCCAATTCTTTAAATAAAAAGATACTACATTATCACCTTGTGCCAAACAAGTAGTTACCTTTGAATCATGAAAAGAATAACTAAAGGTGTGGAGGGTCCCAAAGAAATCATCATAGTTTTTAAAGAATAGCGGAGAATGGCTATCTTTAAATTGTTCAAACATTTGCTTCTCGGAAAATCCTTGTTTGTTCAACTCTTGCATATGCATATTTCTTTTCTCGGAAAACTCTATATGCTGTCTATTTTTTTGATGCAAATCTTGGTTTTGAAAGTGATTTACACAAGTAAGGTAGCTATTGTGTTCACGCATTACCACTTTATTTGGACTAGCTTCAACAACAGCTATATCTCCAGACTTATCGCCAATGGAAAAATTATAGCAAGCGGCATGTGGTATCTCTTTTAACATGTTCACCGCCTGACTAGTGCTAGAACATGTATCCAATACCATTCGTATTGCTGTCCACGCAGAAATTCCAATTTGATATTCAGTATAACTTACAAAATGAAGTCCAATTACGAGTCCCTCGCTATTAGCACCGTCTATTCTACCTAAAACTTGTTGTGAATAACCAGCCGAAGCAAATGATTTCTCTGGATCTACTAACTGAAATAAATGGTCGTATAATAAAGGAGTAAAATCATAGTTTCGTACATAGTATTCATTTGTGATTGTTGCACTGCATCCCATCGTATCTATTTTTGGTATGTCATACCCACTAAATATAGCGGCTGCTTCTTTATAGGAAATATCTAATCCTTCTGATATTCCTTTCAATTCTTCTATAAGGTGTGGGGCAAAGGTAGTAAATATCGATTCCATATTTGCTATGTCTATCGTTGGTTTCATCTTTTCTTTATACACGTTTACAATATTGTTATTCTTAAGTTGTTTACCAATGCTATATCCAATGTCAAATGAACTACCCCTGCATTGAAAAATATCTACTTCATATGACTCACTCATTATTCCTCACGCCTTCCATGATTATCTTTTACGTTTTAATTTTCAGATTATTTTTATTGTATCATAATTATGTCTCAATCTTACTAATTTACGAAGAACACAAGACTGTAAGCGAAAAAACTTAGAAAAGCTGAAAAAGTAGTAAATAAAGCAGTCCTCTAAACCAAAAATACGTTAGGAAATCTAAAAAATGGGTAATAGAACGGTTCTCTAAACCAATAATTCGTTTGAAAAGCTAAAAAGTGGGTGATAGAGCGGTTCTCTAAACCAATAATTCGTTTGAAAAGCTAAAGAATGGGTAATAGAGGTTCAATTGGATTCATAATCGGAAGAATATTGGATGTAGATGATTTGATAAATACCTTAGGGAGAATCATTGCATGTTTTTATTAAGAAATTGGGAGAGAAGGGGGGTGGGACAAAAGTATTTAATTAAATGAGCAATCCGAATGACTTGCTTTTAAACCTGCTTCAGAAATATACTGCGCTAACCCTAAGGCGGCTAGCGAGCCTCCGTCTTGCCCAAAATTTTCGTTTTGTCCCAGCCTCTTTCCTACATTCCTGTTATTTTGGTAATGGAGCTTTGTCAGAAATTAATCCTTCACTGATTAATTCTTGCCAAAACGCAGCAGGTATAGATTCTTGCATTGCGCTTAAATCTTCCTTAATACGACTCGGTCTTGTAGAACCTGGAATTACTGCACTAACCGCTGGGTTTGCTGTTGAAAATTGTAATGCAGCTGCTTTTAGAGTAATTCCATGTTTATCTGCAATTTGTTTTAATTGCTGTGCTTGTTTTTTTACTTCTTTGCTTGCTGGTTGATAATCAAAATGATCGCCTCCAAGCAACGCACCAGAATTATATGGAGCACCAACAACAAACTTTTTACCTGTTTTTTCAGCAAGCGGCATCATACGCTCTAATGCTCTTTCATGCTGCATAAGGGTATATTGTGTTGCTGTTAGAGAAAGATCTGGATTCGCCTCTTCTAATTCCATAGCTAATTCTATTGGAATCGTTGTATTAACACCAAGTCCCCATGATTTAATTACTCCCTCGTCACGCAGACGATCTAAGACTTTAAATGCACCATTGCGCGCTTCATCAAATTTTGTAATCCATTCATCTCCTAAGAAATCCGGTGAAATATCATGAACAAATACCATATCCAAATAATCTGTATTTAATCGTTTAAGACTATCTTCTATCGATTGAAGTGTAGCCTCTTCAGAATAATCGGTTACTATTTTATGTTGGGGAGCATCTTTAAATAGTCCTTCTCCAGAGCTATTTTCCTTCTCATCCAAAATAATTCTTCCAACCTTTGAACTTAACAAATATTCATTTCGATTTTTGTCTTTAAGTGCTTTTCCTAAACGTTGCTCTGCTAATCCAGCCCCATAAAAAGGTGCCGTATCAAAATATCGGATACCTTGATCCCACGCATTTTGTATTGTCTCTTGTGCTTCTTCTTCAGACACGTTTCGGAACATATTTCCTAAAGGAGCAGTACCTAAACCAGTTTTTTTATTTAAAGCTTCTTGTAATTTCATTATTCATCGCCTCCTTAAACTTCTCACGTTATATCTTTCCCTGTAAAACAAAAGAATTAAACATAATTGAAACATGAGTAGTATTGTATCAGAATTCCATGAAACTTTTCACATGATTTAGTCGTAATATATATTAAGGGGTGATGGAAATGAAACAGGGTCAAGGTTGTATAAAGTGTGGTAGTACGAATGCAGATCAAAAGGATGTATCCATGACTGGCTCAGGCCTATCTAAAATGTTTGATGTCCAAAACAATCGCTTCACCGTAGTTTTCTGCCAAGATTGCGGTTACTCTGAGTTCTATAATAAAGATAGCTCAGCTGCGAGTAATGCATTTGATCTGTTCTTCGGTGGCTAAATACTTAAAAAAATTAAAAGATCCGTCTGAGGATACACACCCTATAAGGGATGAATCTCAGGCGGATCTTTTTGATACTATTTTTCTATTTTCCCGTCTTTAATGACGGTTGTTATATTTTCATTATTCGCTAGCAGGTTAATATCGTCTAATGGATTGCCATTAACAATAATTATATCTGCTAACTTTCCTTCTTCAATGGTACCAACTCTGTCTTGCCATCCCAAACATTCGGCGGCTGTTTTTGTTGAAGCAACAATCGCCTCCATCGCTGTCATCCCTGCTTCTGTCATCAAACCTAGCTCACGTAAATTTGTTCCATGCTTCATCACACCAGCATCAGTTCCCATTGCAATTTTAACACCGGCTTTATGGGCTTTAGCAATACTAGCTTTATGAATTTCAATAACTTCTTTTGATTTTTGTACTGCCGTATCAGGCATACCCGTCTCTTTAGCTGTTTCTAGTACAGCAACTGGTGCAAGTAATGTAGGAACAAGGAACGTGCCTTTTTCTATCATCAAATCAATTGCCTCATCATCAAGAAATATTCCATGTTCTATCGAATGTACCCCTGCTCTTACTGCGTTTTTAATTCCTTCAGCACCTTGAGCATGCGCCATTACTTTGACTCCTTTTCGGAAGCGCCCTTCTTCTACAATCGTCTCTAGTTCCTCTTGCGAAAATTGAGTAAACTCTGGATGATCCGTAGCACTTAGAACACCACCAGTAGCATGTACCTTAATAATTTCTGCTCCGGCACGTAACATCTCACGTGTCTTCTTACGCACTTCTTCTACACCATCACATTTCCCACTTGGCATGCCTGGATAATCCGAAGGCAGTAAGTCAACTTCACGTCCAGAAACAGTATAACCATCTCCATGTCCACCGGTAATCGTAAGCGCATTGATACTTAATTGTAAGCGTGGTCCTGAAATCAAACCTTCTTCTACCGCTTTCTTCACACCAAGATCAGTACCAAGTGCGTCTCTTACAGAGGTGATTCCTGCTTTTAATGTGGTTTCTAAATATTTCGCTGCTTGATAATACATAAAAGAAAAAGGTGTCTCCAATCTTTCTGCAACTGGAGAAAATTCCATCATCATATGCACATGTGTATCAATCATTCCAGGAAGTATTGTTCCGCCCTCGGCATCTACAACTTGCTCCTCGCCACTACTTGAATAAGCTGTTTCTGGTCCTACGTAAGCAATTTGATTATCTTTTACTACAATAACTGCATCCTTTTGTGGTTCACCACCATTTCCATCTATAAATAATCCGTTTTTTATCAGTAAAGTTGTCATGATATCTCCCCCAAAAAATTATAATGTTTCCACTAATATTCCTGCGATTACAACAGAGGCTACCGTCACTGTAGTAAATCCACCGATTAACATTGGTGTTAAAATTTCATCAAAAATAGTCTGTTCCTCTTCTTTATTACGAGCAATACTTCTGCTCACTTCTTCACAAAGTATATAGTCTGCTGGAAATCCAAATAATGCTGTTAATGCGACAGGCATTCCTTTATATGGATGCCATTTAAGCAACTTAGATACCAGAAACCCGCCAACCGAGAGACCAAATGTACCAAGTAACAATAAAACAATAATACTAGGTAAATTATTTAACACATCTTGTGGTCCAACATCCGCCATGGTTCCAATAACGACAAAGATAATTCCAATCATCGTTATATTGAATGAATTGGCTTTTTCTAGTGATTTATGTTGGAAAATACCTAATTTCAATCCCCCAACACCTATCGCCAGACACCAAAGACTGTAGTGTATTGGTGTTAACTCTCCTAGCACTATACCGATAGCTGCCCCAACAAATATAAAGAACAGTTTTAATGTTGCACTTGATCTAATTGGTCCTTCTGGCTTCTCTGTTTCCTTAGTGGCACTTGCTTCCTCTTGATTTATCGGTACAAAGGTGCCGTTATCTATTTTCTCTTGGATCGTAAATGCATACTTACGCAAGAAATACTGTGCTAAAGGCATACCTAGTACACCTTGAAAAGCGACAACTAATGCTGGAATTACGACCAAACTCGTTAAACCGAGTTCTGATAACCTTTCTGAAGTAACAATAAGTGCTACAATACCTCCACTTAATGGCCCCACACCCGCAACTGCGGTTGGATAATCAAACATGAAGCTCACGATAATTAATACGAGTGCACCTGACACAACCAGTCCGCCTAAAGAAATAAGTACGGCTTTATACTGGCTTTTTAAAAGTGAAAAAGGAATCATCGTCCCCATATGCAAAATTGCTGGTCCAACTAATATAGCCCCAAGCGCTGCGAACTGTGAAGTTGCGAGCAAATCAGTTGGAAAAATGCCTGTCCACACACAAACGAGGTATCCAACCATCGCCGTAAGCAACATCGGAACTCTTGCCCTTGTAATAATAGAAATATATTCTCCTAGAGCAATTAGTGCAAAAATAAGTGTTGTAGCAACCAGTGGATTACTGATCATGAAATAGCCCTCCTTTTTTGATAGAAATTAATTAATGATTTCGAAAATTCACTCTGTGAGTAGGGCTACCTCTATATGAATAGTCCAAAGTCTGAAAATGTAGAGTGATTGCTAATTATTATAAACGCATAATTAGTCAAAAATCAACATATTTTTCAGAAAAAAATGAAGAATTTCGTTATTCCATTTATTCCCGCCATTTTTAGAGAAACCGTAATTCCAAGGAGATTAAACTTTGCTTTAAATTACATGAGGGACTATTTCTTGCTTGTCCTTCTTATTTCGGGCACTCATCTTCGTTATGACTTACCATTTCTTGCTTATCTTTCTTATTCCGGGCACTCATCACCGTTATGACTTACTATTTCTTGCTTGTCCTTCTTATTTCGGGCACTCATCTATGGGATAATGTAATTCAAGTTGTTAATTACTTCCCAGGTTTCCCAATAGAAAATCCTTCAAAAAACCTTCCACCAAATGGTTCTAGGATTCTATCCACAAATTCAATCATGCAATTCTTCTCATTATGTTGATAGAAAGCATCCAAGCTCTGTATCAATTCATCCGTTAGATTGGCATCATATATATGTAAAGCACGGTACATTCCTTTCGATTCTCCAACCCATTGATTATCTGTTCGTAAAATAAATTCACTTACAAGATCAGCGAGCTTATTTATTATAAATAATTCCTCTGATCTATTTTCACTGCCAATAAAGTCATCTAATACATCCGTTATAAAGTAACGTTTTAAATCAACCTCTTCTTCCATCCAATTATCAGGTCCATTCATTAAAATTTGCTTCGCTTCCCCCCTAATCTTATCTATTACCCCATCTTCATTTTTAATAATTATTCCATTAGCTACCATATCCGGCAAAGAAGGCCGAGCTCGCTTGCGGTCTGACTCAAAGAAAAACTTGAATGATTCTCTATTATGAACAAATGCTTCCACTGGCCACCCAAAAGCATGAAATGAAGTTCGATAAGCTGCTGGCAATTTTTTATCAAAAATAACGATATCAAGATCAGAAGTATTTGTTGCCTCCGCACGCACTACACTCCCTGCTAAGATCGATCCAGTACACTCAGGGAAATGCTGCTCCACTATTTTATTGGCTGCTTCTATTCCATCCATGCGACTTTTTATATCTTTCATTACTTCTCCTCCTCAAATTAATAATTACCATTTAAAGGGAATTTCCGATATACTATAGAATACAAATGAAAATCAAAATTACTTAAGGAGGAAAAACATTCATGCGCTACTTTGTAATGATTCTCTTCGTTTCAATAATTGTTCTGACCGGTTGTAGTTCAAAAGCTGAACAATCTGTTACTAAAAACCCAACTCCATATGAATTCCTCCAAAATGAAAACGCAGACATTTTCTTGTTAGAAGATACTGTCTTTTCCAATGCTATAAACATAGAATGGGTTCAAGAAGAAACATATACTATTGGTGAGGAAATTGGAGAGATTTCATCCCAATCGAATGAAGCTAAAGATTTCAAAAACGGGACTGCTAATAAACTACCTGTAGGAACAAAAATTTATGAAACCGATACGCAAATATTTATTGCAATTGTAGAAAACAGAGAAATTCCATACCTTCAGATGGTGGAAGGATAATGGAATTTCTTTCTACATAGTCTTCTTAATATGGGAAGAGATACATTGTAAAAGGTTCTCATCAATAGGATCTATCGGACTTATTTCATCTGCTTGACCCCAGAGCTTCAAACCTGAAGTCTCTTTATTAGGTATAAATGTTTGAAGCTCTTCTACTCTTGCGTAAAACAATGGATTATATTTAACCTTCCCAAGTTTATCTTTTGAAATTAATATTCCTATAAATGCCATATCCATTATGGACTGACTTGTCTCTTCATACAGTTCTCTAATTGCACATTCTTTTGGAGATTCATTTTTTTCTCTTTTCCCTGCAGGTAATTCCCATTGTTTTCTCAACGTATTAAAGCATAATAGATATTTACTTCGACATTCAATTATCGCAAAAGAACCTGATAATTCAGGAATTTCCACTAAATCAGATTCATCTATCATTAAGATATTTACAAAACTTATTCCATTAACATTTGGCATTGTATTTTCTCCCTCAAACTAATGCTTACTTATAAACTCCAATGCTTTCTCAATAATATAAGCTTGGTCATTATCCAGCGTTGCCACGTGATAACTTTCTTTTAGAGAAATTATTTCTTTCACTTCAGATTGAATTTCCTTATAGATGACCTCCGAATTATATGGCGGCACAACATGATCCTCATTCGATACAAATATGAATGTCGGGCAAGTAACTTTATTTAAATCTAATCGCACCTGCTCCATGAGCCCTACAATCTCTCGAATTGATTGAACTGGTGTTTTTTCATATGCTAATTCTTGAACATTCGGCTTTTTAATATCCGAACCAATTGCATCAATAAATCGGGTATCTTTCATAGTAGTCGCTGTTTCCATATCCGGCACTTCTATAGCTGCATTTATTAGAACAATCCCTTTTAATCCACTGTACTTTTCTGCCATATATAGAGATAATGTTCCTCCCATTGACAAGCCACACATGTAAATGGTGTCACATCGCTTTTGGAGCCACTGATATCCTTCTTCAATCGATTGAATCCAATCATGAAAGGTTGTCTTCTCCATATCTTCATAGTGCGTTCCATGTCCTTTCAATCTTGGTCCACACACAGTATATCCAGCATCCGCAAATGCTTTCCCAAGCGGCCGCATACTTTGTGTCGTACCCGTAAAACCGTGTGAAACCAATACGCCTACACGATTCCCTTCAAAATGAAATGACTCTGCTCCTTCTAATACTGTATATTGTTCTGCCATCTGAATCCCTCCATTAATTGAATATTATCAGACCTGAATCAACTTCATCATTAATATATTTAGTATAAAACCCGCAACTTGTCTCGTTTGATTTCCGTTGCAAACGAATGCTTTCCTCAGGTACGGCTTGCAACATCGTTAACTTCTTAGGTCGATCACCATTCGATATAGAAAAAAAGCTAGACCAAAAGAAAACAAAGGAAGAAGTACAAAAACTCGAAGCCAATTCTCTGCACCTAGAAAATATAATGCAGGAAATAAAAATAGCATGCCACTTATAAATGAAAACTTCCATTCTTTAAACCATAAAGCGCCAATTAACAAAACAAATCCGGAAATAGTAAAGATCCAAAAAATTAAGCCAAACCAATAAAAATCCAGTCCTAATCACCTCTCCACCAAGCTATACTTTTCCTTAAAATCAGGACTCAATTCACTCCACACATCAAATTTATTGCCATCTGGATCATAAAACACGAAATTTCTCCCGGCATGACCTCTATCTTCTAGTTCACCAACACGAACATCACCTTCTGCCAATTCAATTCGTAATGATTCTAGTGAATTAATTCCATCTACTTCAAATGTTAACGAAAAATGTTCTTCTCCATTTAAATCTATAAAATTAGCACTCTGTCCAGACGGCGCCTTAACAAGAAAAATGCTTTGATTTGCCAGATCTAGAATACATTTATCATCATCTTGATAGTTCACCCGTGCACCTAACTGCTCCACATACCAATTCACAGAAAGTTCTATATTACTAACCGGAATATAGGTTGTTCCAATTCGCCACAGCTTTTCATTCATCAATTTTACCCCTTCACACCATCTTCTGTGTTCCAACTACCTTGTAACTTCCTTAGGAAAATAATCTGACCAGTATGATAAGTTATATGTATTGTTAAGTGGGCAATTACCTCAGCTTGCTCCTCCACTTTCTTCCTATCTGCATTTTGTATTTCTATTCGCCAGTTTTCAATTCCCCTTGTCATCCGTTCTCGGGCATCATGCCAAGTAAGTCCATCTTTATTCAAAAAAGTAGATTCAACTTGTTTTTTGTCTGATGGTACGTTCTTAAATCTGTTTAAATGTCTTTCATTATAAAAGATCAAATGATTCACTATTTCTCGTATAGAGTTTACTTCATCTGAAGGTTTCCAATCTGCATCTTCTGCTGTTAGTCCTTGTATAGATTGAGATAACGATACGAACCATGTATTTTCCAAACAAGCGTCCATTTGGGCTAATAAGACTTCTTTCGTATCCATTCTTTTCCTCCTTTAAATATTAATGTCTATGAATACATCTACGTAATTAATTCTACATAATTATGTGAATCCCTTTTTTATATAATCCTTTATGTGTGCACCCCCTTTCCATTCTATCTTGATACAAATGGATTGCCATCTACCCAAAATCGATAAGGATAATCCTTTGCCTCACCAGTATTATCTATACCGATTCGACTTCCAGTTTTCACCGATGCGGGAGATTTTCCTTCCGATATAAATAAGGGAGGAGCTAACATAAAATGTCCGTAATCCTCCATGTATATCCCCATAGCTTGTGTTAATTTTCCTGGCCCACTCGTTAAGTTCTGAAACTTCTTCACTGGCCTTCGCATAAGCATTTCATCTATACCGGAGAAAGGCTCGACTGCCCGAATTAACACGCTCTCAGGATCACCTTCCATACTACTAACTACATTTATAAGACGATGATTATGAATAAGATGTACATATGCATATCCTGGTTTGGAATAGAGAATCTCTGTCCGTTTTGTTCTGCGATTCCCGTAACCATGCGCAGCCCGGTCTGTATTCCCTAAATATGCCTCTGTCTCTACAATAACCCCTGAACTTGTTCCTTCTTCTGTTTGTTTCACTAAAATACAACCTAATAGATTCTTCGCTAGTTCGAGTGTTGGTACTTGGTAAAATGATTCTGCTAAAGGTTGGAAGTTCTGTTGTTGATCCATTGTTTACACATCCTTTTGTTTTCTTTCAGTGTACCCGATCCCTTCAACCTATAAATATAACCAATTTTCTAACTACTTATGGTATAGTAAATTTACAGATATATTGGAGGTGTATCATGAAGCCATTTTATTTATTGATCATATGTTGCGCTTTCTTCTTCCTGATAGGATGTGTGGAAGAAACGATAGCCACTGATAAACCCACTCATTCAAATCCAAAAGAAAATCAACTCCTGGAGCCGCCTCGTTTATCAATCGATATTGGTAATGAGTCAATTTCACCCATTCAAGGAACATACAGTTGGGAATATGATAATAATGATGGGACCATGACAAATACAACGGTAGATAAAGAAGGGCCACCCAGATTAGCAAAACAATTCCATTCACCTAACGTAACTACAAACTCTGAGGTTACATTAAACTTTGACCTTGAACCTAATGACTATGATGTTAGAATTTGGAAGGATGATAAAGTGGTAAGTTCTTCGGATTCTATAGATTTAACGAATAAAGGAGAGATAATCTATGAAATCATCGGTTATTGGGATCAAGGAGAAGCATCTTATGTATTTTCTCTTCGTATAGAGTAAGAAATACCACACTACCGATAAAGCCCATTCACGATATTTATTAATCGTTGCTTCCTTTCAGAAGGGACCGCCTCAAATAACCGTGCACCAGCAATAATTGGTCCCCATTGAAAAACGACATCTTTCGTTATTTCTGAAGTCGAACAATATAAATCTATATAAAGATTAGCTTACGCTTGATCAGAACAAGATAGTAATAAATAGGTTCGGTAAACATCTGCGACAAATCCAACTCACTTCACTATCCCAATAACAAAACCATCATAATCTTTAGAGCCAACTGTTTGAATAGCAGTAGATTCAATACGCTCTTCATTTTCAAGCATATTCACAAACTCTCTCAAGCCTTGAATACGTTCATCCTCGCTTTTTTGATCAATCACTTCTCCGTTTCGCACAACATTATCTGCAATGAGAAGTGCTCCTTCATTGGCTAATCGTAATGCCCATTCTAAATACTTGGGATTATTTTGTTTATCCGCATCGATAAAAATAACGTCAAATGATTCTCCTGCATTTTCTAAAGTCGGAAGCGTATCAAGCGCATTTCCAACGAGTACTTGCACTGTTTGTTTAAACCCAGCATTCTCTATATTCTGCCTTGCTACTTCGGCATGGCTTTGATTTGCTTCCAATGATATTACCTTTCCATTCTGTGTTACTGCTTTGGCAAACCATATCGAACTGTAACCGCCCAATGTTCCAATCTCTAACACTTGTCTCGCAGACTTCATTTTTGTTAATAGGTATAATAACTTCCCTTGCAAAGGTGCCACATCGATTTGTGGTAATCCTGCTGCTTGATTATTGTCTAAAGTTTGATTCAATATCTTATCATCGGGTAAAAGTTTTGCCTCAAAGTACTCGTCTACATTCTTCCATAATGAGTGATTTTTCATAAATTTCTCCCCTCTCTGTTTACTATTATATACTAATACACAATTAACCTATGAATATCTCTCCATATAGATTCTTTCCTTAAAACCTTTTAAAGAAGAAAACCGTTCTTTCTTTCGCTTTGTTTCTATAAATCCTAACTTAGAATACATGTTTAGAGCTACTACATTAGTATCTACTACTTCTAACATATAGTGTTGATGTGGAGCGTGCACTAACACATGGTTAAATAAAGCAGTAGATACACCTTTACCTCTTGCTTTTTCCATAGTTGCAACACATTCAATATAGCCAGTTTCATCACCAAAAAGAAGCTGACTGTTAAATTCATCTTTCATAAAGCGGTATGCTACTATACCTTTCCAAGCACCAAAATGTTTTTTTAGTACCTCTTGTTTTATAGGTATTGCTCGTTGTTTTTTATTTGAACAGGCTAGAATCCCTACAATTTCACTTTCCAACATTCCAATATAAAATACTTCTGGACAGATCATTTGTTGAAAAGCGCTGACTAACTTTTCCTTATCCTTTGAAAGAAAAGATAACTCCTTTTCATAACCACTCACAAATACCTGTGCCACTTCTCTTCTCACATCTGTATTTATGTCCTTCATTCGTTTCACCTCAACGATAGGTTTATGCATATTATTCTCCTTTCTCTTCCTTCATAAGAAATACTGTTAAATCATTTCCTCTTTCGACCTTACCAACTATATTCCTTCCTTTATAATGAATTGAACTTATCTTCATTATCTGAAGTAATTATTCATATGTTATCCACCTAGGGACTGATATTTCTTATGTTCTTTTCAAATACCAGTTAATTGAATTTTATTTTTAACAATGAAATAATAAGAATTATACCTATTGACTTACTAGGCATTATAGAGGAGGTCCTAAATAATGAATAATTTACTCGAACTCAATACAACTGAAAAACGCATACAATTATTAAAAAATACTGTTGCGCCATTTAATGAACGCGCACAAAAGCATGATAAAGACGTATCTTTTCCATTTGAAAACTATAAAGACTTACAATCAATTGGTTATCCTAGTTTGACCATACCAAAGGAATACGGAGGCGCCGGGATAACCTTAGATGAATTACTGACCTATCAAGAAATCATCGCACAGGCAGATGGCTCTACTGCTTTATCAATCGGTTGGCATATGGGGATTATGAAATATCTTGGTGAAAACAAAATATGGAATGAAGATGTCTATTCCACTGTAGCAAATGATGTTATTCAAAACGGAGCTCTACTCAACAATGCAGCAACAGAACCAGCTACTGGCAGCCCGACCAGAGGCGGTAAACCAGAGACACACGCGATTAAACAAGGTAACAAGTGGATAATGAATGGCAGAAAAACATTCACTACACTATCTCCAATTCTTACCTACTTTGTTGTTAGTGCAACTATTGATGAGACAGGTGAAGTCGGCAATTTCTTAATCAAACGAGATAGACCGGGCGTGAACGTAGAAGAGACGTGGGATTCTATTGCAATGCGTGGCAGCGGAAGTCACGATTTAGTATTAGAGAATGTTCACCTAGATGAAGAAAATTTAGTAGAGATATTATCAAACAAGAAAAGAAAACCAGCTGGTTGGTTACTTCACATACCTGCCTGTTATCTAGGAATCGCACAGGCAGCGCAAAAAGAAGCGGTACAATTCGCCATGAATTATTCACCAAACAGTATTGAAGGAACTATATCTGATTTACCTAATGTAAAACAAAAGATGGGTGACCTTGAATTGTTATTAATGGAATCTAAGCATTTCCTTCATTCCATTGCACAACAATGGGATAATGGCGATGAAAACATTCGTGTTGCGATGGGACCTGAACTTGGTGCAGCAAAACTATCGGTTACTAATAAAGCTGTTCATGCCGTTGATTTAGCTATGCGGATTGTTGGAGCAAAAAGCTTATCAGAGAAAAACAATCTACAACGCTACTATCGAGACGTTCGAGCGGGATTGCACAATCCTCCGATGGATGATATGACAATGATGCAATTAGCTGATAGATCAATGAAAGAGAATAACTAATTCATATGTAACCTCCTATTTTCATAAAGTTCGTATTTGGACTTATTATGACTATAGGAGGTTGTTTTTCTTGAACAGATTTCATGTTATTCATTCAATAAAATGTTTTTAAAAATATTGGCTCTACAATGAATGTGGTGGTGCTTCTTGTCCTGTCAATGTTTTAAAGATGTAAAAAATGCACCGTTCTCTCTCTTTTGATACCCTAAAGTTGCGACACAAAAGGCAAAGGAGAGAGAACGAATGCAAAACCATTTTATCATAGAAATGTTAGGGATAAAAGATACTAATGTGAAGGTGTGAACAACACGATTAAAGTAATAAAACGCAATTCTTATGGAATCAAAGGCTTCGAGAGATTAAAGAAGAAAATCCTATGGCAACAAGGAAATGAAAAAGGTGATGGGTTGATTCAACCCACCACCACATTTGACATAGAACCAAAATATTTTTCTCACAAACGAATAAAAGCTATATAAGCGTAAGAAATATACGGAGACTCCTGTGGGAGTGAGGCATAGGTTAGACCCCGGAATGCGGAGCATCCGGAGGCTCACCAGCCGCCCACGGAAAGCGCAGTATATTTCTGAAGCGGGTTTTCAATTCCAATTCATTCGAAATGATCTTTTCTTACATTTACTACATGACTGGCCCGAAGGATCAACAATTATTTGATTGATTGTTTCTGTTAATTTAATTATCTTCTTGGCAGAAATATCAATTCCGGTTGCCTGACCATCGTGCTTCCAAGGTGAGAAATTTGTAGTTACTGCTGATAATTCTCCAAAACCTCTTTTAAAACCAAAACATGATTATGTTCCTTATCTTTCGCTGCATAAAGCAAAATCAGATTTTGCTTTTCCTGTATTTCTTTTAACTCTAATAATTTCATTATCTTTGATTGATCTTCAAGTAACTCTTTTTTATACTCTTTTTTAAATTGATCAAATTTTTCTGGATCATGATTGAACCACTTTCTAAGATTTGGACTCGGGGTAACATCTTTCGCCCAGTCATCTAAATTAGCAGTCGCTTTTGAGATTCCTCTTGGCCATACTCGATCAACTAAAACTCTATAACCGTCGGGTTGCGAGTCTTCATAAATTCTTTGTAAGACAATTGGAATATTATCCCCTCCTCTATCAATTATACTTTTTCTATTCCCATGAGTGCTAGTAACTCTTCTTCATTCTTAATTAAATCTTCTAGTGTATATTCTTCTAGTACCTTAAAGAAAGCTACCAATGCTTTATTAATCACGTGTTTGAGTGTACATCCTGGAGAAATAACACAATGGTTTGTCCCTTTATCAAAGCACTCCAACAAAACAAAATCATTCTCTAACTGTCTAATTAAAAGTCCTATATTTATCTCTGAAGCTGGTTTAGCTAGCTTTATCCCACCATTTCTTCCACGAATCGTCACAACTAATTCCATTTTTGTTAATTCATGCACAACTTTCCGCAGATGTTCTTGTGAAATTTGATAAACTTCAGCTATTTCCTTAATATTCGCAAGCTCTTGATCCGATTTCAAACCGGTAAATATCAAAACTCGTAGTGCATAATCGGTATATTTTTTTAAGTTCATTTTTTAACACCTACTTGCTATATCTTTCACATTATTGTAACACATGGTTGCGTTAGACTTATTGTATTTAGAATGTAATCGTATAAAATAAAAGATGTATAGAAAATACATCTTTTATTTAGGAGTGATTTCATGTCAAACACAACCGTACTTTTAGACAAAAAAACGACAGAAATTATTAAAGCTACCGTACCAGTATTAAAGGAGCACGGAGAAGCCATAACTAAGCATTTTTACAAGATACTTTTAGAAAACAATCCAGAACTAAAAAATGTCTTTAATCAAACAAATCAACGGAAAGGAGCCCAATCGAAAGCACTAGCAAATACGGTATACGCTGCTGCAGCAAACATTGAGAAATTAGAAGAAATCTTACCACATGTTAAACAAATTGCACATAAACATGTCAGTTTAAATATTAAACCAGAACAATATCCTATTGTTGGTAAATACCTGTTAATAGCGATCAAGGAAGTATTAGGAGATGCAGCTACTGACGAAATTATAGAGGCATGGGAAAAAGCATACTTTGTTATCGCGGACATCTTTATATCCGTAGAAAAAGAGATGTACAACGAGAAAAAGAACCAGATCGGTGGATGGACCGGTTTTCGTGATTTTAAAGTTATTAAAAAAGTAAAAGAAAGTAAGGAGATTACTTCTTTTTATCTCAAGCCGGATGATAATTTACCAATCACCACTTTCATACCTGGGCAATATATTACGATAAAAGCACAGATAGAAAGTGAAGCTTATGTTCATTTACGACAATATAGCTTATCAACGGCACCAGGGAAAGATTATTATCGTATTAGTGTAAAACGAGAAGCTTCAAATCAACCGATTGGAGTTGTATCTAATTATCTTCACACTTCTGTGGAAGTGGGATCTGTTTTACCAATCAGTGCACCTGCTGGTGATTTTATTTTAGACGAACGTGACCACCGTCCTCTAGTTTTAATTAGTGGTGGAGTTGGATTAACTCCCATCATGAGTATGTTAGAATCCGTTGTAGAACATCAGCCAAATCGGAATGTAGTATTCATTCATGCTGCCAAATCTATCGACCATCAAGCGATGAGAAAAAGAGTTTCTGAAATAGCAAAATCTAAAGAACAAGTGAAGCAGTATGTTGTATATAGTAACCCAACGAATCGTACAGATGGAGATAAACAAGGCTATATCGATTATGAATGGTTAAAAGAAGTTATCCCTACAAAAGATGCTGCCTTTTACTTGTGCGGGCCGAAGCCTTTTATGAGTGCAATAAACAATGATCTACAAAATATGAACATTGCTCAAAACGATATTCATATGGAATTATTTGGACCTCTCGAACCTATTGCGAAGTAACAATGGAAAAGGATTGACAGTCGAGTGTCAATCCTTTTTGCCCCTTCCTGCGCAGTTTAAACACAAAAGTGTTCTATCATCTTGTAAAACTCCTTCTACAAAACCACCTGAACAATAAACGTTGTCTCCACATATCTTACATTTACCAACAACTTCTTTATTCAACAAATACCACCTCTTTAGAAAAATCGAGTCAATCCTCCGTCCGTCAATAAATCAATCATATATGGTTCATCCTTAAATGTCATTACGTCATGAACAAATTACTTTTCCAGCCAGTTACTAAGTCATCAATGTAAACCACTTAATTGTTCCGTTTCCTGTTTATTCTTTGCTTTCGGCCAAATAAAAATTGTTAGATAGCCTATAAGAGCAGAGAAAATAAACAAGAATGGGTACCCCATCGCTTCACTTATTGTTCCAGCAATAATCGAACCAAACACTTGCCCTAAAGCTAATAATAAAAATGGTACACCTAACCCAAACGATGCATTAGTAATAAAAGTATTTGTACCCCATACAATTAGTAATCCTGTTACAAATATATAAGAACTTCCAAATAGGATTGGAGAAATAATCCCGCTTAACGTATTAGTTGGAAATAACCCTAATAATAAAGAAGCGGTCGATAACATAATTACTGTTATAACATACGCTTTGGATAGTCCTATTTTGGAAACAAAGTAACCCGCCGTACCACCAGCAAGTCCAGATAGTCCAATAAGGACCCAAAATAAATCGCCTAATAAGGTAGGTAGTTGTTCAATTCCAATTATATAATCACGTGAGAAGGTCCAATATACGGCACTAGAGATACCTAAAAGAATAGAAGCACTAATTAATCCAATAGCATTTTTCCACTCCTGTTTGTAAGGAAAAAATGATAATGGTGATGCCTCCTTTTTAGAAATATTTTTACGTGGAAGACTGAAATAATTTACTAGTAAAACTGCGAAAGCTACGATTGCGAAAATAATATATACCTGTCTCCAATCATTCGTCATCGTAAGTGCAATCATACCTGTAAACGCAGTTCCAATACTTGTTCCTGAATTTATCCAAGAGTTTGTTTGATCTTTTTTATCCGTATTTATTTTAGTACTAACAATATCTGCATAAGGCGGCGAAGCTAAACCAGTACTTAACCCAGCAATGAACACTCCCATACCCAACAATAAGGAATTATTCGAACCAGCGATCAATCCTAATCCGGTGATAGAAAAAAGACCAGCTATCATTATGATATTTTTGGAACCAATTTTAACTGCAAAAATCATTGCCATAATAATAGCAATACAATACGCAAAGTACGATAGTGATGAAATAACTCCCGACACACTTTGACTAATTGTTAATGATTCACGAATGTATGGAAGCATCAATCCAAAGCTGAATCTAGATAAACCATACGTTACTGCTATCATCGGTAGTCCAGCCATTATTAATGTCCTTGATTTCATTGTGCATCCTCCTTATTTAGATAGAACGTTCATTATAGTAAAAAGCTTAAAATAAAGAAAATAGATCAACATCTATTTTCCAATCAACTTCGATGCCACATTTTTGGTTTCTCTTCTGGTCGCTTCCGTATCCAAAATTTGAAACATGGATGTCGCACCCTCTAAGATAAGTGTGATTTGTATACTGGCAGAATAGTTATCATCCATATTCAATCTAGCCAGGTCTTGACTAATTTTATCAATGAGATTCTGCTTATACTCCACACTTAGTGAGGTAATCTCTTCATTAATTCCTTCGTACTCTTGTTTCGCCCGTAAGAACAGACATCCATTAAAGCCATCCTTTACAAGCCAATCAATATGAAAATCAATTAACGATTCTATATAGCTCTCTACATCTGTTTGCTCAGAAGTATTAGACCTTAATAAATCAAAATAGATTTCCTCCCTACGTTTTAATACTTCCGTAATTAATTCTTCTTTTGAATCGAAATGATTATACATTGTCATTGTCGCCACATTAGCTTCATTCAAAATTTGCTTTATACCAATCGTATGGAATCCTTGTTTGTAAAAAAGGGCTTCAGCTGCATCCAATAAATCTTCTCTTTTCTTTGATTTCCTCATGCTTACCCTCCTTAGATAGAACGATCATTACACTTAAAGACTAACATATATTACTTTCCCGTACAATTAAACAATTTAAATTATGATTGTACATCCTCTGGTCCCCAATATGCTTTCATATCAATAATAAATCCGTCATCATTAAATGTCATTACATCAATACAGCGAATAACTGCGCCTTTTCCTTCCATTTCAACGTATATATTAAATGCCATAGCTGCTGCATTACCATGTGATCCACGTATTGGTGCAGCTAATTCTAATCTTTTCACCGATGGAATAGCTTGTTGAAAGAATGTCGTAATCGAGGCTTTTCCTTTTAAAGGCTCACTTCCAACAGGATCTTCTACACGTGCATCTTCTGCAAATAAGGAAATTACTTTTTCTGAATTCCCTTCATTAAATCCTTCTAGATATTTTTGTAGGCTTGCTTTCATTTCTTGCTCTGTTGGCATGTAAAATCACCGCTTCCGTCCTTTTTTTATCCTATTTACTTAGTTGTTCAGTTCTAAACCCTTTTCATAAATAAGATTCTATCTTGCCCTTGTCCATCGTAATTGGAGACAACTTCGATTCCGTCTACTTCTTTATCCCCTTCTTCGATAGCAAATCCCATCTGCTTATGAAAAGCTATGGACCCTTTGTTGACCGGAGATGTTACTGAACGGACAATGTTCCTTCCTTTCTGTTGAATCATCTTAAAGAAAGTATTATAAAGCCTTCTCGCAACTTGTTGATTACGATAATCAGGATGTACTCCAACAAAATGAATATACGCTGTATTCTTTTTACTTTGCGATAAGAATCCAATTAAAAATCCTACTACTTCTTTATCGTCTTCCACTATAAAGCTCGTATCATTAAAATGATTAAAAAATAATTTAGGTAACATATCTGACATATTCCTGCCTCCCCACCACTCGTTTACCAATGGGGATATAGTATAATAATCTGAACTTTGGATGTGCCTTATTTTCAACTATTTTTCTCCTTTCCGTTATATAGATAAATATCTATGCTAATCCAATATTAATTCGCACTCAACATTGAAAAAGAAGGGGTATAGTCGAGTAAAACCCTTATTCTATCCATACTATCATTCATCACGAATAGTTACTCAAAACAAAGACGCGCCAAAAGACAATCTACACATAGCTTAGTGGATTTTCACCTATTATGTCATTCGAAAAGGTCATAACCATATATCATTAACTCTCATTCTAGTGATAATGCAACTTTCAATATATCTTCATAAATAACATTCCAATTATGATGATACAAGCTCGCTTCTGCTGGATGAATAAACGTTCTACGGTTCGATTCATACGTTGCTTCAAATGGATGTAGGTGAGTAACATTCATTTTATAAAAAACTTGATAACCCACCTTTGGATACTTACTACCCTCTCTCCAATTTTCATTTTCACTATGATCGACAATTATGTATCCTAGTAACAAACAGTCCCCTTCTACATAACCTTCTTCCAGTGTTTCCCTTTGGAAGCATTGTTCAGGTGTCTCTCCTACTTCGATGTGCCCTCCCGTAAAATCCCAGCCACGCTGTTTCAAATCAATCATTAATAATTTTCCATCTTGAAAGCATAATCCATGCACGCTTGTAATTAGATGAAATGATGGTAGCATCCTGCTTGGTGCCCATGTCAGCTTTACCTTAGCATCTCCCCATTTTACGTTAGTTGGTGTCAAATTGCCTTCCTCCTACCCAAGAATTTGTTAATTTTAAAAGGGCTGGACAATTGTATGCCCAGCCTCTCCTTACACTTATACCAATAGATCCTCTATCTTGTTTAGAATCTCATATGCACCTTCTGATTTATTCGAACACACGACAATTATTAACGATGTGTCAGGATACTGTACAAATCGAAAATTAACTCCTGGATCATACCCCATCAGAATATGCTTAATTGTTTTGTCTTCGATTACTTGCATATAACCAGCATAGCCATAGTAAATATCATCATCCACGCGGACTATAGGCTTTAATAGAAGGTCTGTCATGTTTCTTGATAAAAGTCGGGCCTGTGTTAGCGCATCCCAGAATAAAGCCATATCTCTAGCTGTCACATATGCACCACCATCAGAAGCAGATTTGACTGGAAGAGAATATATATTTGTCTTCCAAGCCCCGTCTGGCTTTTCGATATAACCCAATGCAGTTCGTCCTGGTAAATCATCCATCTCAAAATACCCAGAGTCTTCCATTCCCGCCTTTTGAAATATATACTTCTCGATATAATCACCAAATACATATCCAGAGACCTTCTCGACAATTAATCCTAGCAGAATATAACCAGCATTATTGTATGAAAATGCGTTTCCGACTTTTCCTTTCATCTTCATACCTTTAAATAACGGCAAAAAATCCTTTAGACTCCGCATATGATACATTGGTATGGACGCCCACAGTTCTTCATAATCATCCATCTCGTCTTCATCGAAATAATCAGGAATGCCTGATGTGTGGGTTAATAAATCATGAACAGTGATATCCTTATCAAAATACGGAAAATCATAATCCAAGCATTGATTTAATGTAGTGTCAAAAGATAATTTTCCTGCTTCAATTAATTGGCAAACGGCAATAGATGTAAATATTTTACACCCAGAGGCAATCCCATAACGAGTATTGGTTTGGTTTTTAATTCTTTCTGCATAATTGGAATAACCATAATTTTTCGTTGTTATTCCTTCAGAATTTTTCACATGAAACGTTCCTGAAAATTGAATATCATTCGCAACTTTATCAACATACTCCATCTTTTTATTCATCATTATATCCTCCTAAATGTCCTTTAGTATTTTTAAAAACGTATGGTAAGGATCATTTAGTTAGGATGTTCACACTTGGAATCTACACATGGAGATCTCCTCCTCTTTATCAGTAAGAATACCATATTTCTCATTTTTCTGAAATAAACAACTAATAAAAAACACTACATATTGTTTTTCAAAGGAGGATATTAGAATTTCAGATTCGATTTAGAGGACAGTGCGACTTTATGGACTTTGTTATAACTGATACTGAGACCTGAAATTTACGCTGAGCAATTCATATTTTGTTAAATCAATTTCACACTTACCAATTTTTATCAACGAATTATTAGTAATAATATTTTTATTAATGTTCAGGTATCAGTGGAAAATCGACTTTGATTATAATGGAAGACGGCGACTCCTGCTCAGAGCAATGAGCTAAAATCCACTAGGAAAAGAGGTTTTCTTTTCCTAGTTAGTTGAAGCTGTGCCTGCTAATAAGCGGCCGTCTGCAATGGAAATCAAACAACGCTTCATACGGATTTTACACTAAATATATTAATTATGAAATTGATTCACTAAAGTAAATACCAAATCTATTTGTGTTCATCTTTTACATGATACGTGTCCAAATGATGAAACTCTACTAATTCTCCGCCAGCCTGAACAACAAGCAGATCTTCACCATATATTTGTTTATCACCATAGTATGGGAACACTTTCAATGTGATTTCATATGCTTCTCCAACGTCGCCTATTTGTTTAATCTTTAATATCTCTGCTTCATCTGCGGACCACTCTAAATCTTCTGGAGCTTTTTTATCATCTTTGTATATGGTAGTAATCGCTTCGTCAATTGGTTCCCTGAGACTAATGATAAGTGCATATTCGAGAGTCTTGGTAAAATCCGTATCCGCTTCATTAATGGGCTTTGCAAAAACAGATGGGGCACCTATACATACGCTAATGAAAAACGTTAAAACAACAATTCTTTTCATTGAAAAATCACCTCTGTTTATCGTTTGTATATAAGGTGATCTTATGCAAGGTATATTTCCACTAAAAACGCGGTGCGAAAAAATTCTATAGTGATAATCCAGTCCATGACCAATACGTATAATAGAATATCAACATAGAAATAAAATAAACAGGCATCAGTAGCATACTTAACTTTATCAAATCTCTGGCTTCAAAGTTCATTTCCTCCTGTTCAAAATACACAAGCAATGCTTTAGAGCTAACTGGAAAAGTCACACAATAATTCATACCAATCAAACTTAAAAATAAAACTGCGGTAGCATTCAAATCTAACGACGTACTCAACATAAGAAATCCAGGTAGAAATACAATGGCTCTTGTCGTATGGGAGGTCACGTATAAATGACTCGTAATGGAAATGAGTAGAATCACACAAAGTATTCCCCAATGACTGAAGCCAGAATATGTTGAAATAAATTGAAAGATATGTTCCTCAACCCATCCAACAACTCCTGTTTCCACTAGGTTAATCCCTAAAGCCGTTGCAGCCGATACAAATATAATCAAATTCCAAGATACTGCCTTTATCCCTTGCCTCCACGAAATCAGACCATATTTAGGAGTCATCAAAACAATAGCCCCCAAAATAGTAATAAACCCAATTTCATAACCATGTACTGCCTCTGTTAACCAAAGCAGAACAAGAATGCCAATGATTATTAAGGTTTGCGACTCTTTTTTTGTCATAGCTTTTTTCTCATGTTCAACTGAATCACTGACTATTTCCGTGGATACAGGATTAGAGCCTTGCCGTACCATATATAGTTTTATTACAAAGTAGGTAACAAGGCTAATAAACAAAGCAAAAGGCAAACCCCAAATCAACCAATTAAAATACGAAATCGAATCCCCTGTTGTTTGGTTTAATAGTTCTATACCTATTAGATGTGATCCCGCTCCAATCACAGTAGCTGATGTTGACATCAAAATAATGATTGGGACAAACAACGCAAGTGTTTGCTTCTGTTTCTCATCCTTAATTCGTCTACCCAATTCCTTAACAACAGGCAATGTTAACGCAGCCCTCCCAGATGTAGATGGAATAAAAATAGCTAATGGAAAAAGCGCTACCATGACATAAAATAAAAGTCCATTGTAACTTGTAGAGCGATGTAGGATCGAGTTCATCATTCGATCAGCTAATCCAGAACGTTTTACCGCTTCACCTATCATAAATGCTCCAATCATTAACCAAACTATTTCAAGTGAAAATGATTCATATAATAAGCTAGTGCTAGCTCCTTTTAATAGAATGATCGATAATAATGATCCAAGTGCTACATATCCAGCAGGGAGCTTCGTAGCTACCCATAATACCATCGCAATAATAAAAATAATTAGCGTAACCTTTGCCTCGTACTCTAACGATCTAGTAAACGAGAATGCTACAAATAAAATGATGAATATACTGTATAGAAATACAGAGCGATAAGACATGCCATTAAAATATTTAGTGATCGGAGACATTCTCGCATTTCTTCTTTCTATTCGAGTATCGCCTATCATATTACATCCCGTTTATATTTGCGTTGTGCAATGTTGTATCCTATTTGTATTTGTCTTATCGCTGCCTCTGCACTATCCGCAATCCAAATAGCTGCTTCTTCCATAGCACTTTCTAATGAAGTCGGTTTTTGGATAATACTTATATACGCATCAATCCCACTTGTGTAATTAATACTTGCTCCTTCGCCAATGGTACCGGTAATAGCAATCACCGGGACCCCTGCTAATTTGGCTATCCTCGAAACTTCTGATGGTATTTTTCCATTTGGCGTTTGGCCATCTAAACATCCTTCCGCAGTTAAAACCAAATCAGCACCCTGAATATGATCTTCAAGCTGAATATATTGCATGATAATATCATAGCGAGGATGTAGCACAGCATTTGTGAAGGCAAGCAATCCCGCTCCTAGACCACCTGAAGCTCCACTTCCCGGTATGACTCTAACATCAACACCCATTGCTTCCTGGATCAAAGACGCATAGTGTTCTAAACCATCACTTAAAATTTCTACTTCTTCAGGCGTAGCGCCTTTTTGTGGAGCAAATACACGGGCCACTCCTTTTTCACCACAAAGAATATTATGCCAATTACAAGCAACATCAATATTCACTTTAGCTACTCTTTGGTCCAAATGAGAGAGGTCAATATGTTCGACTTGACTTAAGTCGCCACCTCCACGGATATCCAATAACTGATGATGTTGATTGAGAAATTGAACACCTAACGCTTGAGCCATTCCAGCTCCCCCATCAGAAGTTCCCGAATCACCACACCCGATAATAATATGATCGACATTTTCGTCTAAAGCGGCCGTGATTAGTTCGCCCACACCAAATGTAGTCGTTTCCAAAGGATTACGCATGGAACGAGGAACTAATTTTAACCCTGCAACAGCTGCCATTTCTATTACAGCAGTTTTTATCCCTTTCTCTTTATATACTCCAAAATGGCTCATTATCTGTTCGCCTACCGGACCAGTGACTTTCTTGTAAATAAGTTTTCCTTTTTTAATATTGATAATGGTTTCTGCAAAACCTTCCCCACCATCAATCATTGGAATGACAACTGTTTCTACATTTCGATCAAATCGACGGATGCCCGTATCCATAGAGCTCGCAACTTCTTCTGCGTTCAGGCACTCTTTAAATCCGGATGGTATGATTACAATTTTCATAAGATAGCCTCCAATATCATCATTTAAGTTATAAACAATATCTTAATGATGAATAATGAGATAGCTATTAAGGCTTTCTTAGAAATAGATTAAAATATGGTTAATTTTGTAAATTAATGCACAAAAAACCATCTACTTAGTTTTAGAGTAGATGGTTTTTTCATAAAGATTTATAGATATTTCCCTGTTATAGATAAAGGATTTTGTTTAATTTCTTTTGGAGTCCCTTCTGCCATTATACGTCCACCCTTAATTCCACCTTCTGGACCAAGGTCAATAATCCAATCACTGGCCTGGATCATACGAATATTATGTTCAACCATAATGACAGAGTTTCCCTTATCAATTAACCGGTTAAACAGTTCTAACAAGTATTGTATATCGTAGGGATGAAGGCCTGTGGATGGTTCATCTAATAAAAATAATGTGTTCTGCTTCGATTTCTTCATTAAGGAAGTTGATAGCTTTAGCCGCTGTCCTTCACCACCTGATAATGTTGTTAAGGATTGTCCAAGCTTCAGATATCCTAAGCCAATTTCTGTTAATAACTGTAGTACTTTTACAATCTTAGCTTCCCCTTTAAATACTTCAAAAGCTTCTTCCACTGACAGATCTAGGCAATCACTAATACTATGATTTTCATACGTAATACGCAGAATTTCTTCTTTAAATCTCTTTCCTTTACAAGTTGGGCATATTACTTCCATATCATTAAAAAATAGCATATTACTCATTACATACCCTAATCCCTCACAAGTCTCACATCTTCCGCCATTTGTATTAAAAGAAAAGTGTTTTGAAGTAAATCCTTGCGCTTTACTATCTTCCAGCTTCGCAAATACATTTCGTATATCCGTGTATACGTTCGTATAGGTAGCCACATTAGATCGTTTCATCTTTGAAATAGTTGTTTGATTAATGGTTATTACCTCATCAAACTGGTCTACCCCTTGTACTTTGGAATTCTTCTCTCCTACTACATCAAAGATAAGTGAAGACTTTCCGGAACCTGACACACCTGTAACACTAACCAGCATGTTTGTAGGGATATTTACACTAACCGAATTCAGATTATGATGTGTTACTTTATCTACCCCAATATACGTGTCTGTTTTTCTAACATCTTGTTTCGGCTCACTTTTATTTTCAAGATAGTTTTTTAACAAGGATCTTTCAGTATTATTTAGACTTTCTATTGACCCTTGGCCAATTAATTCCCCTCCAAAGCGACCTGCCTTTGGACCAATTTCAACTAGATAATCTGCTTCTCGCATTAGATCTGTATTATGTTCAATAACAATAACCGTATTTCCTTTTTCTTTTAGCTGTTTAAGTATAGTGATAATTCCCTCTGTATCTTTCGCATGTAGACTAGCTGTAGGCTCATCTATAATATAAACAACATCCGTTAAGTCTGAATCTAAAATTGCTGATAATCTTATCCGTTGACTTTCTCCACCAGATAAAGTGCTTGTTCCACGTTCTAAGGTGAGATACCCTAGCCCCAAGCGTTTTATTCTTGTGAGTTTTATTTTAATATCTTGTAAATACACATTTACAGCATTCGTTTCTGTATCAGGAAGCTCTTCATAACACTCTTCCACCCAATCCAATAATTGATCTAAGTCTAATGTTGCTATATCAGTGATAGAACGATTCATGACGCTTACTGTTCTACTTTGTTTATTCAATTTTGTACCATGACAATCCGAACATGTGTCACTATAAAAGAAGATAGATTCTTTACCCATATCACCTTGTTTATATTGGTATTTTTGCCAAAGATTTGTCAACACACCTTGAAATTTTCCAGCTGAAACTGTTTTTGGTTCTTTTATGTTTGTAAGAGCTAGAACTTCTTCACTACTCGTCCCATGACAGAGTAGAGCAAATTGCAATTCATTAAATTCTTGGAGTGGCGTTTGTTCTTCCAGAGGAACTCCGTAGTAATCCATGGTGGTCTTAATATTTGATAATTGGTAATCAAGATATTGGCCTGTCCATAATGCTACAGCTCCATTCTCTATGGAGGATTCCATATCAAATAACGTATCCATATTAATTTGGATAACTTCTCCGATTCCTTTACATGTCTGACATGCTCCTTCAATAGTATTATATGAAAAATGACTTCGTGTAAGTTTTTTATACTTATGTGTACAGTGGGGACAAATTTGATAAACAGTAAATTCTCCATCTACATGCTCGGTTTCTTCAATTGCTTTTGTGGGGTTAACTTCTTTTTGACAGTTCGGGCAGTTTCGGATGCCTAGTTTTTCATAGATCATTCTTAAACTTGTATACATCGCTGTTTTTGTACCAACAGTGGAACGAGGGTTGGATGATGTCTCTTGTTGCTTAATACTGATTGCTGGGGATACACCACTAATATGGTTTACCTTGGGCTTTTCAATTCCTTGCATCCCCATCGCCTCTAAATATTGGCGCTGTGACTCATTAAATAGAATATCGTGTGCAAGTGTAGATTTTCCTGAACCCGAGACTCCCGTGATCACGGTAAATTTACGTTTGGGGATACGTAAACTAATACCCTTTAGATTATGCTCGTTCGCATTGTCAATATAAATCCATTCTGACATTGACTTACCTCCTTTTCTATTGCAGAAAAATCATTATATATTTAAAAATCAAGCGATGCAAGTATGGTGTGGGGGCTATCTTCTAATTTGTACTATAAGTTTCTTCCACCATCGTTTGTATAAGTTGAATCTACCATAAAAATTAGACAGTAAAAATCGCTTGAAGCCTAATCTCCAAGCGATTTTCAAATTACAATCATTATTTTAGCACCGTTTCTGCTCTTTCGTCTTTTACAATTAAGAAGACTTTTCCTTCATCCATATCCTCTTCAAATTCGTGAGCTTCTGCGTCTGCTATTCCTAATTCAATAAGTTTCTCTCTTAATTCATCACCTTGTTTTTCAAAGGATCCGATATTTTCTTTATTATAGTCAATTCCTGAAATATCTGTATTACTTACGATCCGTGCTGTACGGTCATCATCATGGGATAACACAAAAATTTCTTTAGAGTTAATATCACTTTCTTTTAAAGTATTAATATCCTTTTCTAGCGTTTCATCGTTTGTATAAGCTTTTACAAATGGCATGATACTTACCTCCTATTAAATTTGGTTATATAATCTGTATTCCCAGTTTTAATAAAGTTAATCATTTTTATGAAAGGTAAAACACACCAACTAATAATAGATTGCTTATTAATCAATAGCTCCAAGTTCAGTTAATGAATCGAATATATTTCATTTAATAATTCGATAATTTTTGTACTCATATATTAATTCCTCTCTATCACCTATAGTTATCATGTGTAGGAACAAATAAATCCTCATTCGAATTCCGAACGACGGAAAAATGGTCTACATTATAATGGCCATGAAGTGTGGTATTATGATGCCGGATAATTTGTTCTCCACTTAACACTTCATTGCCTTTCGTTGAATGTCCATCTCCAACAAGCGTTACATCCATGCCATTAATCGTCGCAGTTCGAACAGCGCTATCAATACAATGCTGTGTTTCACAGCCCATAATAATTAAATGGTTGAACTTCTCTCCCTTTACATACTCTAATAGACCAGTCCCGTAAAAAGCATTTGTTGCCGATTTATTAAAAAACCTCGCATTTTCCGGTACATGTATGTTGCGATGAACGTCAAATCCTTCTCCACTACCTCCCGCCACATCAAGGTCTCTGACAAATACAACAGGCATATTTTCATTACGTGCTTTTTCAATCACATCATTAATAGTACTTATAAGTTCTTCCTTCAAAAAAACAGGTTGTTCTGTATCATTTCCATCCACTAAATCTTGTTGTACATCTATAATTAGTAGTAGTTGCTTGATCAAATCACTACACTCCTTCGTTTCTATACCACTTTGGTACAATCTCATCAAAATAATTGTGATCCTCTAGAAATGTGTATACTTTATCTAGCATGTCATCCAAGTTATCCGGGATTGTTTTCAATGTCCATACAACTGTCGAGAACACACACATTGCAAGATAAAGTGAATATAATTGCCAAAATACTTCATCTGGTTCTCTTCCACCGAAGTAACCTTTAATCTGTCCAATACAAAATGGAATACTAACCTCTCGGCTAAAAATACCAATCTTCAAGAATTCATGAACGGGATCCCCCCAATCGTATCGATTGAAATCTATTACTCCCGCAAACACGCCATTATTAATAATCAGATTAGAAAGGTTATAATCATCGTGTTGAAATGAATTTTGACGATCTTTCATTAAATGCATATGACCTTCAATAAACCGAATAATTTTTTCATCATTTTTTACTTGTACCCCACAATTTTGATAAGCTTCCATATACCTTTGGTGTTTGGTCACCTTTCTCGAGTACCAAGAAGAAATCTGTGGGGGAGCTTGGAGTTGATGTATCTTCTTGAGTTCTTTACCTGCCTTTACACCAACTTGGAATTGCTTTTCTTCAGATAGTTTGATGACTTCTATTTCCGCATCTTCTCCTTCGATATATGAAGTTATCATATACCCTAGTTGATCCACCTCTCCAATGGCAATAGGCCTTGAACAGGCTATTTGGTTTTCTTCCATTTTCTTTAGCACCATAAATTCTTGACGTTTCTGTTTTAACTCTGCGTTATCAAATATACGCAGTAATCGTTTTTGATTTTTCTCTGTATGAATTATATATTTCTTATCTGCAGAGAATCCTTTTTCAATTTGAATAATCTCCATACATTCACGTAATTCTGGTATTCTTCTTAATAATGCTTGATTAAACATCCTATCCCCCCTTTAACCCATCTCTACTTACTACTATTCTATCTTTATCCTCTTTTTCCTTTACAAACGTATACAAACGAACATTCAAATGAATACTTGAATATAAATAAATTTAGTATTACAATACAATCAAATGAATATTTGAATAAGGACGTGAATCTTATGATAACGAAAGATACTTGCGATATATATTGTCATAATGAAGAAAAGGTTAATCGTGTTCAAGTCAAAATGCAAAACAATGATTTAGAAGGTATGGCAAAGATATTCAAAGCCTTATCTGATCAAAATAGAGCAAAGATCACCTTCGCCTTAAGTGAAGAAGATGATCTATGTGTTTGTGATATTGCGAATATCATCGAGACATCAGTTGCAACAGCTTCTCATCACTTGAGAACGTTATATAAACAAGGAATTGTGAAGTACCGTAAAGAAGGAAAGCTCGCTTTCTACTCTCTAGATGATGATCATATTCGCCAACTTGTATCCATAGCACTAATCCATCATCAAGAGGTGGAAAATCATGTCTCATAGTCAAATTAATTCTAGTCCTAATGTAGAAACATATCGAATACAGGGGTTAAGTTGTACGAACTGTGCAGCAAAATTTGAAAACAACGTAAGAAAATTACCCGGAGTAGAGAATGCCCAAGTAAATTTTGGAGCATCAAAGGTATATGTAGAGGGAAACACAACCATACAAGATTTAGAAAAAGCAGGATCATTCGAAAATCTCAAAATCACAAACGATAGAGAACGTAAATCCGAGAAAACGATTTCCTTTTGGAAACAAAAGGATAATATCCGTCTCTATATTGCCGCGTTTATTATTGTTATCAGTCTTATCGCTAGTTATTCCTTAAATGAACAAAGCATTATCCCCACTATAGGTTTCGGTGCAGCAATTCTGATTGGCGGATATTCTCTATTTATGAAAGGACTAAAGAATTTAATCCAATTCCAGTTCGATATGAATACATTAATGACGATCGCCGTTATTGGTGCAGCATTAATTGGAGAATGGTTAGAAGGTGCAGCTGTCGTCATTCTATTTGCGATAAGTGAAGCATTAGAGCGATTTTCTATGGATAAAGCAAGACAATCCATTCAGTCCTTAATGGACATTGCACCAAACGAAGCGCTTATACGCAGAGATAATATAGAGCAAACAATCGATGTCAACGATATACAGATAAACGATATTATGATTGTGAAACCAGGACAAAAGATAGCGATGGATGGCATTGTCATAAAAGGTTCTTCGTCTGTAAACCAATCAGCTATAACAGGTGAAAGCATTCCTGTTGCTCGTATGACAGATGATGAAGTCTTTGCAGGTACATTTAATGAAGATGGATTATTAGAGATACGTGTTACGAAAAAAGTGGAAGACACTACTATTTCCAAGATTATTCATCTTGTTGAGGAGGCACAGGCAGAACGTGCTCCTTCACAAGCTTTCGTAGATAAATTTGCTAAGTACTATACTCCAGTAATCATGCTCATTGCTCTCATGGTGGCGATTGTTCCTTCTGCTATTACAGGAGATTGGAGTACATGGATATATCAAGGCTTAGCTATATTAGTCGTCGGTTGCCCTTGTGCACTTGTCATCTCTACACCCGTTGCGATTGTTACTGCAATCGGTAATGCTGCTAAAAATGGTGTATTAATTAAAGGTGGCGTGTATTTAGAAGAAACTGGTTCATTACAATCAATTGCTTTTGATAAAACAGGAACATTAACAGAAGGTGTGCCACATGTTACGGATATTGTTTCCTATCAAGGCGAGGAAGGTTCTAACTTATCACTCATCGCCGCAATTGAAAATGGATCCCAGCATCCACTAGCTGCTGCGATTATACGTAAAGCAAATGAGGATAATATTACCTTCAAAAATGTGGAGATGGAGAACTTCAAATCGATCACAGGAAAAGGTGTTCAAGCTACGATAGACAACAAAGATTATTATGTTGGAAGCCCTGATTTCTTTAAAGAGTTACAAACCTCCATCGATCCGACTATCGTACAACAAATAGAAGATATGCAATTAGAAGGAAAAACAGTGATTATTCTAGGGACTCATCAAGACATTCTCTCGTTATATGCCATCGCAGACAAGGTTAGAGCAGCATCAAAACATGTAGTGACTAAGCTAAATAAACTTGGAATGAGCACTGTCATGCTAACTGGTGACAACCAAAACACTGCTTCAGCTATCGGAAAGCAAGTAGGAGTTACCAATGTTAAATCAAATCTATTGCCAGAAGATAAGTTGAAGTATATTAAAGAGTTAACAAACAACGATCAAAAAACAGCGATGGTAGGAGATGGAATTAACGATTCTCCAGCACTTGCAGCTTCTACTGTAGGTATTGCCATGGGTGGTGCAGGTACCGATACCGCTTTAGAAACCGCTGATATTGTATTAATGTCAGATGACCTTAATAAATTGCCATATACAATGAACTTGAGTCGTAAAACGCTACGAATTATTAAAGAAAACATTATCTTTTCATTAGGCATAAAACTAGCAGCCCTACTGCTCGTTATTCCAGGATGGTTAACGCTTTGGTTAGCGATTTTTGCAGATATTGGTGCTACATTAATCGTAACGCTTAACAGCTTACGATTACTTCGAGTAAAAGATGATGTATAAACTATAAAGGAGTCAATGTATGAAGGATTATACACAGCTAACTTCTATTGAAATGGTTAGAGAATTTACAAGAGACAACCGATTATCATTCATATATATTTCTAGAGAAAACTGTAGCGTTTGTCATGCCGTATGGCCAAGGGTTCAAGAATTATTAAGTGACTACCCACAAATTCAATTAGGAAAAGTAGATGCAGATGAAGTGAAAGAAATCGCAGGGGAATATTTGGTATTTACGGTACCTACTATGTTTTTGCTCAAGGACCAAAAAGAATTATTTAGAGAAAGTCGATTCATTCGCATAGAACAGTTAAAAGAAAACCTAGAACGAGCTATAATTGATATCTAGCAAGGACCCAGTTTAATTAGACATGTATTGAATAAATTTAAGACGTTATCAAGAAAAACTCCTTGAGTATGGTTATTGTAGCTGCCTAGATTATAAGATAGAAAAAAGATAACACACTCATTGCTACTAAAGCTATAAAGAAAGAGGCTAGATTTTACTAGCCTCTTTTCAATGAGTAATCATACTAATTTTAGATTGTATTATTCAGTGAAAGATTTCGCGCCAATGTAATGATCTTGCCAGTAATCAATAGTGAAATCAGCAACACTTACACCATCATTTCCAGCGTGAATCATTTGACCGTCACCAATATAGATACCACTGTGAGAAGCTCCTTCAGTGTCATAAGTTCCTTCAAAGAATACAACATCTCCAACTTCAGGAGAGTCTACATGTACTCCATCGTTCTCCCACATTTCACTATGCGTACGAGAAATATCAATATCTACTTGATCGAATACATAGTTAATAAATCCACTACTATCCATACCATCTGTAGTTGTTCCACCCCATACATATGGAGTACCTACAACACTCTCTGCTGCAGCAACAATATCAGATTGGATGTCTCCAGACTCTGATGTATTTTCATCTTCGTCTTTTTCTACAATGTTCAATTCTTCATCAGAATTTTCATTTTGTACTGCCAACGCGTCTTTCGTATTTGGTCCTACAATACCATCCACTTGTAAGTCTTGGTCTGCTTGGTATTCTCTTACTGCTTCTTCAGTAATTGGGCCAAAGATTCCATCAATGTTATATGTATAATAACCTTGATCTTGTAATTCTTCTTGCAAATCTTCTACTGCAGAACTTACATCTCCGCGCTGAATTAGTCCCACACTAGGTGAAGTTTCTTCTTGCTCTGTTGCGTTCGGTAGGTTACTTTCGCTAGCAGGTATATCTCCCTCCGACGCTCCTGCTCCAGCATTAGCAAACACACTTCCTGCAAAAACAGGTGTTAGAGCTAATGAAGTAACAAGTGCTGTAGAAAGCACATATTTCTTAGCTGATAGATTGGTCTGTGCCAACGTTATTCCTCCTTTATTTCTCTACTATACTAGTTAAAATATGATAATTATCGACAAAATCCATCATATTTTACCACTGTACCCAATCTATCATATGAAAATCACAGTGCATTAACATAGAGTTTAAGGAGAAATAACAATTTATTTTACTACTATCTAGTCTTTTTTTCTTAAACATGGAAAACAAAGCCGGTAAATAGCAAGATTTTAACTGAATGTTAAAAATATCCAATTAAAATTAAATTAAAAATCTCGTTGTACCCCCAATAAATATCATGTTTTATCCTTTTTCACTTTAAATGTTATAAAATTAGTCCATATGAAAATAATACTTAACACTATGTTCACTATTAACCCAGTAATATACGTATAATCAGTATTTAACAACTGCAACTGCACTTCATTAGTAAGTACCTTATCCATATCTAAGTAACTCAACGGATTGTATGGATGTTGAATTAATGTAACTCCAAAAACAATTAAGCCAACCAGTATTACGTTAAAGATAGGTTCCTTGATAAATTGAGAAATAAAGTAATAAATAGAATATATAAACAAACTCATAAACACTGTAAATAGGAAAGTACGAATTAAATACTCCTGCAAAGTTATAAAATGAAATGTGTCTTCTACTGCATTGACTTCCATGTATTCTGTTGTATATCCGTCATAAACCAGTACCGGGTAGTCTAAATCACCGAAACCACCAATGATCGTTCCAACTAATATCGGTATTGCTATCATCAGAAGTAGAAAAAGAAAGACTCCTAAATAGCCAGTCAGATATTTTACTAAAAAAAGCTTTGATTGGTTTATAGGCAGAGTTTTATAAAATTGTAAATTAGGACGCTTCTTGGTTGTTTCAAGCGAAAGTGTATTTCCAAAAATAAAACAACCAACTAAAATGACAATAGGAATATAAAAGCTTTGTATCAATTGATAGAAGAAATATATACCTTGTTTACTATATCGCTTTGTACTTTCTTCCCATTTCTCTAGTGTATTCCCACTGAAATCATCATAAATTGTTGGTAGAAACATAGAGTCTGGACTCTTGGATCCAAATGAATCAATATTGTGCTCCAATAAATATTTTATTTCTTCATAACTTGCTCGCAAGGTAAAATTGGATATTGGCTGTTCTTCAAAGCTAGAACCACTTGGTTGGTCAGGAGGTGGATATGCAAGAATCTCTAAGCCTTCTAAATTTCCTTTATAAATATTAGACCATTCTCCATTCTTATATGCTTCCTTTAAATCACTATATCTTTGATGTCTAGAACGAGCATCATCTTCCATCAGTGTAGCTTCTTCTATTAATGCTTCATCCTCCGCCTCCATAGCCTTCTCTTTTTCGGTAGCCCAATACTGTATGTCCTGCATCCACCAATTAATTTGTTGATCATAATAGGTCAATCCTTGTTTTTCGACATTCGTCGTTAGGATCCAATTCAAACTATAGATTCCCACTATAGCGAAAATACTTAAACTTATAAAAAACCATATCAACTTTCTTGTAAATAGTTTTTTAAATTCAAATTTAAATACATTCATTTTACGTACTCCCTCCTTTTGCTAGATGTAATAGCTAAAAGAAGTAGAAGCGTCGTAATACCTATGTTAAGAAAAACCCCTATCCATGAGGCTTGTTTCTGCTGTAAGGTTACAACATCCAATTCTTGATAACTCCATGGTAGAAACGGGTATACGAAGCCACTTTTGATTACCAAAAAATTAATCAAGAATAAAAACAAGATTACTAGGTGTACAACTAATGTATTTTTCATTAAAAACATCAGCCATACAAATAACGCTGTAAGTGTTAACAAGTAGAGCATTCCGAATATAATCGATTGCTGAATATAGTCTTCTCCTAGAATAAAGTTCATTTGTTCAGTATAAAACGGATACTCGAACGGATTGGGTAATTCCTTCCCAAAAGTGGCAACTATGAAATAAGTAAATAAAAGAACGATCCCAAACCAAGTCATTCCACTTAGAACTAAGCCGCCCCATTTGGATAGAACCATTCTACGAGAAGAAATGGGTAAACCATAGGTCAACCGAATGGTATTATCATCAAATTCTTTGATCATCGGCGTTCCAATAATAACGATTAATATAAGAAACCCAAAGGTATTTAATAAGAGTTGAATGACTTGCTTCATAAATACGGCAGGTTGAATAGACGCATTCAAATTTTCCTTTGGTAACTGTTTCATCAATAACTCTTCATTTAGTCTAATTTCATCCTCCATATCTATTTTTGATAACGGATAGTTCTTCTCTAATGAATGATATTTTATTGCCAAATCATAGGTTTCATTTTCCAATTGTAATGCGGTAATTTCTTCATCTTCATTAATTGCGGTTATTAATTCTTCGTGTTTTCCATATAAAGAACTTCCGACTTCAACCTTTTCCTCCAATATCGGGTCTACACCTTCACCAATTTCTCTTCTGTCTTCCTGATCACCCATTAGTTGTGAAAGAACATTCGAAGCATGGTCTTGATACATTTCTATTTTTTGCGACTTTACAATGTCCTGATAAATATAGTTACGTATAAATAATCCAGCGATAAGTATCATACTGACCAAAAGAAGAAGTATGAATGCTTTTGATTTCCACAGTTTCTTCCATTCAAATAATAATATCTTCATTTCATCAGCCTCGCTTACCGAAGTATGTTTCATACAACTCTTCAGATCCCGAAACTTCTTTTTGAATATCCAATATAGATATCCCACTATTCTGTATATTTTGGATGAACTGATTTAAGTTACTTTCTTCCATAATTACCTTCATACCATTACTGCTATTTTCTTGAATCGTATATCCGGCATCTGTGAACAGACGTTTTCCTAAATCCTCATCTGATAACTTGAATATGTACTGAGTCTCCATATGTTTTAATCGGTCTACTTCAACCAGCTTTCCATCTTTTAAAAAAATAATGTTATTCGTCACACGATCAATTTCAGCTAGATTATGAGAGGAAAGAATTACAGTTGTTCCTTGCTCTACTAATTCGAGTAAAATATTTCGCATAAGAATAGCACTGGATGGATCTAGTCCTGTTAACGGCTCGTCCATGAACAAAAGCTTCGGTCTGTTAACAATGGAGATTGCCAGCAGTAAATGCTGCTTCATCCCAAGGGAATAATCCCCAACCTTTTTATGTAAATAACTATCCATTCCAACATATTCGGCAACTTCCTTTATGCGACTCTTAGACAATTTATGTATATCACAAACAAACTTCAAGTGATCGTATCCCGATAAATAATGAAATAACACTGTATTATCCTGGAGATAAGATACTTGCTTAAATACCTGATAATTTTTGTTTGATTCCCCAAGTAGATAAATTTCTCCCTTACTAGCAGGAATAATATTACAAATACAATTTAATAAAGTGGTTTTCCCCACTCCATTCGGACCAACTAATGCCCAAATCCCGGGGTGGTCAATCGTTAAATTTATCTCGTCAATAACTTGTTGAGATTTGTACTTTTTGGATACCTCTTTTAACTTTAAAACAGCTATTACAATCACTCCTTACAAATATACAGGTATATATACCTTTACTAATCTTCATTATAGTACAATTGACATGAATTTGGAATATACTAAAAATTCATCAAACGAAAAGGTGGAAGAGACTTGATCTAGTATCTCTTCCACCTTTTCGTTTATTCGTTGAAAATCTATCTGCGGAGTTTCCTCATTTGAAAGTTTATATTTCCTTTTTAGCTGAATAATTCTTTCTACACTTTCATCAATTTTTGCTTCAGAAATAACACCATTTTGCACGGCTGCTTTTAGCTTCTTATGAACGGATACCACTACATCTGGATGATGTGCGATAAGTACCATATCACTGCCAGCTTTTACAGATTGGATAGCCGCTTCTTCTATTCTAATGTTTTCCGTAATTGCTCCCATTGTTAAATCGTCTGAGATAACAACTCCATCAAACCCCATATCTTCTCTCAATAGACCAGAAATGATTTTTTCAGACATAGATGCTGGATATTCAGTATCTATTTGTGGCAACAAGATGTGTGCAGTCATCACCACGTCTGCTCCTTTGGAAATTGCTTTTTCAAAAGGAACCAGTTCCACTTCTGAAAGCTCCTCTATACTTTTATCGACTTTGGGAAGCTTTAAATGTGAATCCTCACTTGTATCTCCATGCCCAGGAAAGTGTTTGACGACAGAGATAATCCCCTCACTTTGAATTCCTTTCATGGATTGAATCCCCATATCAGTCACGATGTCTGGACTATCACCAAAGGAACGATCGCCAATTACAGGATTATCTGGATTACTATTCACATCAAGAACCGGAGCGAAATTTAAATTGAATCCTAATCCTCGCATTTGCTGTCCAAGAAGAATACCAACTTCAAAAGCAAGTTCCTCATCTTGTGCTTTTCCTATAGATCCACTTGGTGGGAGACTTGTGATCTCGTCTGGCATTCTTGTTACGCTTCCACCTTCTTCATCAACCCCAAGAAGCAATGGATGTGGATTATTCTCATTCACCTGTTTTATGTCATTCATAAGATTTACAGTTTGTGCCTTGCTTTCAATATTGTCTGCAAACAGAATAACTCCTCCAACATGATAATTTTCAATCATGTCTTTCGTATCCGTATTTATTTCTGTTCCGTCAATTCCACCAACGATCAATTGCCCAATCTTTTCATCTAAACTCATCGCATCTACCAAACTCGATACATCCAATGTTCCACCCATTGAAGTATTATGATTGGAATGATTAGTTTTTTCGTCGCCTGATTGTAAATAATAATAAACCACTCCAACGGTAATAACCGCCATAATGACAATACTACTTATCCATTTCATTCTGCTTACCTCCAAGGTGTCGAAATAATTCTATGTTTCTCATTCCCCATTTTCCCCGGAAGTATCTTTCTTTAATCGCTGCTTGCTAACCAGATATACCTAACGCGTTCTTCTTGTGTCCAAACCGTAAATTCTATATTATTCTCACGATCAATGTAAACCATTGCATCTCCGAGTCCCATTTCACTATACGTATAGTACTCATCTCCATAAATTCTCTCTACATCCTCTGTAGAATCACCTACATTAAGTCCTGAGGATGTACGATATGGTTTGCCCATCGATATAGAAGTTATTTCATTACCTTCATTTGCACGTACAAAGTGATCTTCATGATGATAACTTATTCCGTTTTCTTCATCTCTCTTTTTAAAATTAGCTAACTGTTCTGTGTGATGTGCACCCAGCTCTTCATATAATGAAAATTCTCCTATACTCTCTTGACTTAAGTCTATAGATGCTGTAAACAATTTACCTACTGGATAGATAAAGGTAATAAGTAAGATGAAACTTCCTACAAGGAAAATCAACAGTAATAAAAACAACCATTTCTTCCAATTAAATGCTGAAATACAAACACAGCCCCCTCCATTAACTTAATCAATTACATACCTATCCTTACCAACTTGATATCCAGTAATTATCATTAACACCGCTACTACCATCAATGTTAACAGTGGTAACGTCCAGCTCGCAGTAACATCATAAATAGAACCTATCGCAAATGGACCTATAGCAGCAAATAAATAACCGACAGATTGTGCCATTCCCGAAAGCTCCGTTGCTTGTTCTGCATCCTTAGACCGGAGACCTATGAAAGTTAAAGCCAAAGCAAATCCTCCGCCTAATGCAATTCCAATGAAAATCAAACTGAATATTATCGTTGCCCATGAATCTCCTAATAGCAATCCACCGTAGCCAATCAATGAGAGTATACCAATCGAACAAGCAATAAAGGATTGCTTTTGTAACTTACCTGCCAAGATTGGAATGGCAAAGCTCGCTGGTAACCCGATAATTTGTGTAATAGAGAGGAGCCATCCGGCAGTCGCCATACTCATACCAAAATCATGCAGAATTTCTGGAAGCCAAGAAATCGTAACGTAAAAAAGCGTTGATTGTAGACCTAAAAATGATGCAACAATCCATGCAAGTGGAATTCTCCACATACGATTACCTGAAAGAATTCCCTTTTTAGAAGGTGTGATAGTTTCTTGCTTTGTTGTATCTTTTCTTATGATAACTACCCAAATTAGAACAGCAAATACAGCAGGTAGTGCCCAAATAAGTAAAGAAATCTCCCAACCTAAGTTTAGATCTTTCGCAAGGGGATTACTTAAACCAGAGCCAGCTGCTGCAAAAATATTCATGACTGTAGTATAGATGCTTGTCATCAACGCCACTTTTAAAGGAAAGTGACTCTTAATAAGACTTGGTAGTAATACATTACAAATTGCTATCCCTGTACCAATGATTAATGTTCCTATTAGTAATAAAATAAATACCGAAATAGACCGGACTGACATTCCAATTATAATTAAAATAAGTCCATAAATTAATACTTTTTCTCTTGTAAATTTATGAGCAACGTTCGGCACCATTGGTGAAATAACTGCAAATGCTATCAACGGCAAACTCGTTAATAACCCTGCCAAACCATTTGAAATATCAATATCTTCTCGGATAAGACTGATCAATGGACCTACCGATGTTATAGCCGGTCGTAGATTAAATGCTACAACAATTATTCCGATAACTAACAGTACAAATTGAAGCTGATTGTTGCTCTTTTGATGCTCTTGAGTCTCTACCATGATGATGAACCTTCTTTCTTAGGCAATACCATTCTTTATCAACTAAATATACGCCTCATATATAAATATAGCAACCTCTCTTACAAGGAAAAAAGCGCTTGCGCCTGTTTAGTCCTGGACGGGAACGAATGAGACGAAGGAACCCTCGTAAAGAGGTCTCTGGAAGTACAATAGGTGATGGGCGCTTGCGCTGGATGTGGCTAATTAATTTAGTAAGTTTACCCACAGATGCATAATTTTATAATTTCTTAGAACATTAAAAAAGGCTCGATTAAACCAACCTAACTAATCGTAAATATGTTAAAAACGTTTAGAAATAAATGGTTGAATAATAAAGATAAAAAAGAGTCCCCAAAGTAAAGTAACTAGCCATCTGTTGAATGAATCATCAATTTCCGAGAAAGCGATCAAAGGTGGTACTACGATTATCGATAATAATAATTTCGCCTTAACAGTTGAGCTTTTTTCCAATACATTCACCTCGTTGTTTACCATGACTTATCCCGTTACCGAAATGGGGTTACCCATTCTTTATTCCTCCTTAAACAAATGTTTGATTGAATTATATATGAAATATTCTGTTAATTATTATAACATACAAATATAATGTACATGGTTATCTATGTTACCTTTTATTGTAGTAATTATCCTATGTGGGATTGCTGTCTTTTTCGTAATGGGTAATAAATTCAAGAAATGAAGAAAAGTGCTACTTGGTACGCAAACTCTAAAGTATCTCTATCACATTTATTACATATTTTTCTTAGCTCAGGAAAAATTAAGCTAGGAGGTGTTTTTTATGAGTAAAAAGTCAAAAACAGATCGTGCAAATATAAGTGACGAACAAGCGGTTAGAGGAGATCTTTCCAAACAATTTGATCATGAGTTTGCCAATGAACCATTAACAGCCGAAGAAAAGCTGAACAATAAAAAAACAAAGAAAAGACAGTAGCAGATATGGTATTAGCCCCTTGACTTCATTGTCCTGGGGCTAATTAATTAAGTTTTTAACTTGAATGTTCATACAACACCTGTGATTCTTATTTACAAATTAAATTTTTTCTTAATTAAAACGGCAACCTCATTTGCTTCTAAACTGGTATTATCTATTCGTACATAGTTGGGATAGGTAATCTCACCGTCAATGGAATTAAGCCTATGTTTTTCCAACGACCTTTTCAATTCATTCTCCGACCATTCAATATTTCTTTTCGAAGGCTTATGCTTAAGCCTGTTTTCACTTTTATTCCTGTCTAGTCTTTCGTCTATACTAGCCTCAAGCTCCACATAATATGTTGTCGCACCTCTTGATTCAAACAAACCGGATAGCCTCTTAACATTATTCCAGTCTTCTTGCATATCAAAAGCCCATACAAAAGTGAAAATTATTCCATATAGATTACTCTTGGACACCTCTTCAAAGATCTCTTGGCGGAAAAGATTTACCAACCTTTTCCCTTCCTTTGTTCCGTAATCAAAAAAATTACCTACTAGATCTATTGTCATGTGATTATGAAAAAGCTTAAGATCCGTGATCTTAGCTAACTCTTGTCCAACCGTCATTTTTCCAACTGCTTGAGGCCCAAATATTATGACTAGCTTCACCTATTTTTCACCTTCAATCATTAATAATTTTCTGAACTTTTCATAAATCTTAACATAGAACTGAAGTAGTTATAAAGATTTTTTTAATCGAATACCTGTTTCATAACATCAATAAATCTAAAGATCTAGCTAGCATAAGTAATACAAAATAGGATAATCTTTTTTCCAGGAGATTTTTTTATGGAAAAAACTCCCTATACTTCAGATGAAATTTCCACATCAATCACCGCTACTAAATATTTTCAAATTCCGTATAGTATAAACAAGAAGAAACAAGTTTGAAGAAAAACTCATCCAAGAAAATTGTGGCTGGATGAACAAGCCATAATTAACAATTTAAAACTAGGTAATTGTAGGTTTTCAATAAAAAAATGAAAAAGGTTAGTTTTTCTTCGGTTCCACCTGACACCCACATTCTAAGCTAGATAATTTTTTATAGCTTCTTGCATACTTATAGTCAGCCGGGGAACATATAGAAGTAAATTATTAGCCATCTAAAGAATCACAGAAAAGAGGTTATAAAATGAATACCACCAAAGCTTCATCCAAAATACGCGATAGCTTCTGGTTCTTACCAATTATATATGGATTATGTTCAATTCTAGCTGTAGGTGTCGTTACATTGATCGATGTTAAACTCGTACCACGCTTTTCAAATAGTATTCCAGATATACTTTTAACCGGGCAAAGTATCGCCAAAAATTTATACGCAGCTTTAATTACCGCCACGCTAACCATGATAACAATCAGTTTCTCAACAATTATGGTTGTATTAACTACGTATTCTTCTCAATTTTCACCACGTGCCTTACAAGATTTTATGCGAAGTAAAATCACGAAACATGTTTTAGGTGTGTTTACATTTGGGTTTATATTTGTGCTGATTAATTTATGGCTTTTAACCGAATCAAAGCAAAAAGACTTATTAAGCCCCTTTTTCACAGTAGTATTTACTGTAATATCTCTCGGTTTTTTCATCTTGTTTATCCACTATGCCGCTCGATACGTACAGGTGAATTTTTTAATTTCGACTGTTCGCAATGAAACCTCGAAATTAATCAAAGAGACCTTTGAAGATAGGTCATATGGAGAGCACCAACATTGGGATCATTCTCAGATTAACGAGATAAAAGAAAAAGATAAGCAAACAACGTATGCATTACGTTCTGGATATATTCAGCACGTGGATTACAAATATCTGATTAACTGGGCAAGTAAAAATAAAATGGTCCTGGAAGCAAATTTCCAAGTCGGAGATTATGTACCTAAGGGGATGCCCGTATTTTATTATTGGTCGTTTAACGACAAAGTCGTAAATGAAGCAGAACATGACCAGTTTCTTATGATAGGCAATGAACGAACAAATCTGCAAGATATTGAATTCTCGATGGATAAATTAGTTGAAATTGCAGTAAAAGCTCTATCAACAGGGATGAACGATCCAAACACGGCAATTAACTGTATTCATCGTCTTGGTGGATTACTATCCGAATTAGCGGGAAATTATCGTGAAGTTACTTACTTCTCTGATAACCAAGGAGATTTAAGATTAATAATGGATCAAAAAAGGTTCCGCGATTATTTATATAAGAGCTTTTACCAAATTAGACATTATGGCAAAGATGATATATCCGTTGTTTGCAACATCGTAGACGTATTATATAAATGTGCGGTTGTCAGCAATCAGTCCATCCAAAAAGAACTTTGGGACTTTAATAGTTATATTTTAGAAGAGGTGGATATCGAAAGTCTTCCATCCATGGATTATGAATATCTAAAAGCGATTATGGTTAAATTCGCAAATACAACGGATCAAGAATTAAATTGGGAATAACATTCATTTTATAATTTCCTGTGTATAAAAAAACAGCAGTGTTAAACACTGCTGTTTTTACATTTATTTTTTATAAGTCAGCTCTAAATTTACCCAAGCTTATAAGAGTGCTTTGATGTCATCTTCTATTTTTGCTGGTTTATCTTTGGGTGCGAATCTTTTCACGACATTTCCATTTCGGTCTACAAGAAACTTTGTAAAATTCCATTTCACATTACTGCCTAACAACCCTTTTTGTTCCTCTGTTAAATATTTAAACAACGGGGCGGCATTAGGACCTTTTACATCAATCTTTTTAAACAATGGAAATGTAACGCCAAAATTAACCTTACATGCTTCTTCCATATTTTCATCATCAACTGGTTCTTGTTCGTTAAATTGATTACTTGGAAATCCGAGAACACGCAGCCCTTCATCTTGATATTTTTGGTGCAATTCCTCTAATCCTTCAAATTGATTTGCAAACCCACACTTAGTTGCTGTATTAACAATTAATAAAACGTTGTCCTGATACTGAGATAGTGAAATTTCTTCTCCATTACTTTTTTCAACTTGGTACTCGTATATAGACATAATGTCATGCACCTCCTAATACTAAGAATATAGTAACTTCACGAATATATAAACTATAAAGCTTGTATTCACATTGGATGCATCAAAGTAATACACGTTGGCGAAACCAACATAGACATTAAGTTCCTACATGATAACGACCTTTCGGAATCACTAATGGAGTTTGTGAGATTGGATCTGGAATCACGATGCAATCTAAATCAAATACGGTCTTTACTAGCTCACTTGTTAGAACTTCGGTTGGATTTCCTTCTTCTATTAGTTTACCTTCCTTAATCGCAAAGATATGATCCGCATACCGCGCGGATAAGTTGATATCATGCAATACCATTACAATGGTTGTCCCGTATTTACGGTTTAATTTTGTTAGTAAGTCTAATATCTCCACTTGATACGTGATATCTAAAAAGGTTGTTGGTTCATCTAGAAGTAAAATATCTGTTTGTTGAGCTAAAGACATCGCAATCCACACACGTTGTCTTTGACCGCCTGACAGCTCATCAATATGTCGATCGGCAAATTCAGTAATATTCATAATCTCCATTGCTTCACTAACCGCTTCATAATCCTTCTTGGTCCATCCTTTTAGAAACGTTTGATGTGGAAATCTTCCTCTTCCCACTAAATCTGCAACTGTTATCCCCTCTGGAACAATTGGTGATTGTGGTAATAGCCCTAATACTTTGGCTACCTGCTTCGGAGGAATTTTTTGAATTGATTTCCCTCCTAAGATAACTTGACCAGAGGTAGGCTTGATAAGCCTTGCCATTGTCTTAAGCAAAGTAGATTTCCCGCAACCGTTCGCTCCAATAATAATGCTTATTTTATTACTTGGAATGGAAATATCTACATCATGTAATATAGGTTTATTATCATATCCAGCAGTAATTCTCTCTGTATGAAAATCAAGTGTCGGTTTCATTATAAATCTCCCTTTCGATTCATTCGAATTAGCAAATAGATCAAATATGGTGCGCCGATGATACCTGTGATTACACCTACAGGGTATCTAGCAACGAACGCAAATTGCCCTACAAGATCTGCTGCTAAAACTAATATGACGCCAACAAGACCTGCTGGAATAATACTGGAAAACCCTATACCAACTAGTCTTTTAGCGATAGGTCCAGATAGAAATGCAATAAATGCGATAGGTCCTGTTGTAGCAGTAGCTAACGCAAGAATCAGTACCGAGCTGATTATAAGTATAACTCGTGTTTTATCGGTATTTACTCCAAGTGAAATGGCTGTTTGTTCCCCTAGTTCTAGCATATCCAATCGTTTCCCGAGAGCAATGATAATAGGCGCAAAAATAATAACAGCAATGATAAGAGGATAAACATCCTCCATCTTGGCACCATTTAGACTACCATTTAGCCATCTCATTGCCGTAGGGATATCATTTTCCTGACCAATCATTAATAAGTATGATATTAAGGCATTAAGCATAGCCTGAATACCAATTCCTACTAATATTAATCTACCAATTGAGAAAGAAGTACTTCTTGCTAATAAAAAGATAACAATTACTGTCGCAAGTCCACCAATAATGGAAGCGATAGAAACAACTGTATTACTTGCTTGAAGGACAATGATACAGAACACAGCCGCCGCGCTTGAACCAGCTGTTATTCCAATAACATTCGGATTTGCGAGCGGGTTACGTAGCATCGTTTGGAATACATATCCAGCAACCCCAAAAGCAAAACCAGCAAATACACCTGCTATCATTCTTGGAAGACGAATCGTCCCAACAGCAAATGAAGCACCTTGGACTTCTTCACCAAGTAATACACTTATAACATCCGAGACAGGATAAATTGTGTTCCCTAGCATAAGCATTGTACAACTTAGCACAAAAGCAGTAATTGCCAGTAAAGATGTTACAAGGATAAACCGACGACGTCTCTTTATTCTTCCTATCATAATAAGATTCATTGAATTATTCATCATAAAGCACGCATTTTCGCTTTCATAGTTATTAAGATTAATATAGGAGCCCCAATAAAGGCTGTAACCACACCAACTTCTAGCTCCCCAGGACTACCTACAATACGTCCAAATACATCGGATATTGTTAAAATAACAGCCCCTGCTAAAGCAGATAAAGGGATAACATATCGTAAATCGGGTCCAATTAATAGTCGTATGACATGTGTCGCTAACAAACCGATAAAACCAATAGGGCCAGCTAATGCTGTCGCTGCACCACACAATATTACACCGCCAAAAGCCGCAATAAGTCTAAGTGTCCCAGTACGTACACCTAATCCTGTAGCTGCTTCATCACCTAATGCTAATGCATTTAGAGCTGGTGAAGTAGCAATCGCTATGATTATCCCCATCAAAAGAAAAGGAATAAAGAGAGAAACAGAGTTCCAGTCTCCTGCACCGACACTTCCTACCTGCCAAAATCTAAACTCATCCATAACACTAGAGCGAGGAATCATAACTGCCATTACGAGCGAAGATAACGCTGCACTTGTGGCAGCACCCGCTAAAACGAGTTTAAGGGGCGTGGCACCGCCACTCCCCATCGAACCAATTCCGAAAACAAAAATGGCAGTTAAGATTGCTCCTACTAATGCAAACCAAATATAGTGACTAGCACTACCAATATTAAAAAAGGCAATTCCACATACAACGAATAACGCTGCACCAGTATTAACTCCTAATATACTAGGGTCTGCAATTGGATTACGAGTGACTGATTGCATTAGCGCTCCTGAAACTCCAAGTGCAGCTCCACACATTAAACTAAATACAGTTCTCGCAACTCTTTGGCGAACTACATTTGCCCCGTGGGTCTGTACTTCCGGATGAAACAAACCATCCATTAATTCATTCCATCCAATTACACGAGATCCAAAAGCAAGCGAAGCCAAGATACTTATACCCAGCAATACAACGGAAAGTATAAGTACCTTTATTAAATTTTTCGGTAAATGTAACTGCTTGTTTTCTGAGACGGATATATTACTCATTTTATTCGACTTTATTTGCAGCTTCGGAGAGTAAAGTTAAGTATTCGTCAATAGTATATTGAATGGAAAGAGCGCTTGGAGTTCCTGCTGCTGCAAGTGGCGTATTATCTCCAATAATTACAACAGAACCTCTTTCTATTGCTGGAACTTTCCCGAAAATAGGATCTGCTTGTAGTGCTTCAAGTGTATTATCATTACCATAGGTTACCAAGATATCTGCATCGTTAAGCATATCTGCATTTTCAGCACTTGGTTCAATATAGAAACTATCTGAATCTGGTATTTCATTTGTAATACTTTCAGGATAATCCATCCCTAGCTCAGAAAGAAACCCACCACGTGGATCTGCTGGTGTGTAGACAAAGAAGCTGGATAAGTCTTCCGCATTTACACTTAAGAATGCAGCTGTTTTTCCTTCTAGTTCAGGATATTCACTGACCTTTTCTTCAATTTGGCTCTCTACATCTGCAAGTAATTGCTCGCCTTCTTCTTTCATTCCCATAGCAGTAGAATTCATTTCTAACTGTTCTCTCCATGTAGTTAGCCACGGAGCGCTTGGGTATGCTACAACCGGAGCAATTTGAGTTAATGTATCATAATCTTCTTGTGTTATACCTGAGTAGGCAGCAAGAATAACGTCTGGGTTACTATCAGCAATTGCTTCAAAATCTAAACCATCTGTATCTTGGAAAAGATTTGGATTTTCTTCACCAAGTTCTTGTACCTTTTCCGCAGTCCAAGGTAGCATACCACTATTATCTTGAACACCATAGTTTGCAGAAGAAAACCCTACAGGAACTACACCAAGAGCTAAAGCATCATCGTGATTTCCCCACTGAATCGTTGCAATTCTTTCTGGTTTACTTTCGATAACTGTCTCCCCTAAAGCATGTTCAATTGTTATTGGGTATTGACCTTCTGTTTCTGCAGAATCATTCGATTCTTCTTCTGACTCATCTTCCGTTGAGGATGAAACAGAACAACCTGCTAATACTAAAGTAGCAATTATAGTAAACATTAATACTAGTAAAAAAGACTTCTTTTTAAACATATGTAAACCCTTCCTATCTATTATTTAGTTTTTTGGTCTAAGGATTTTTGATCGATAAACCCTTTTTAATAATGATAATCATTATCAATTAATATACTTTAATCCTATGATGTTGTCAATAATCAAAATATATTATCTATTACTATTAACCTACCTCAAAAAGTAGTAAATTCGGCATATCAAAAAAACTCCATTAAAGTAATAACAAAGATTACTCTAATAGAGTTTCAGCCAAACCCATATTGAACTTCATCAAACAGTAATATGCCAACTGTCCGCTGTGACATCTTATTCCCCATAAGATTAAATTAAGTATTTTCAGTAAATCCATGGTGAAAACAATTGCCTCGTATACGTTAACGAACAGATTATTTCATATATTCTTCAACTAATTGAAAGCATCTTTCTTCCGTTAAGTTGTTTTGAACAGTTACATACTCCAATTGCTCCATTGTACCATTTTCATATACTAGTGATGCTTCCTTAGCGGTATTATCCCTATATTCTAACCACTCTCGTTGCTCCACTCTTAAAGCTTCCATTTCTTCAGATGATAACTGATCTACTAGAACACCATAAATTTCATTTAATAAACCATCCCAAATATTATCATATCTATCACCTTCTACCTTTTTTAAAGCATAGGTAATTTCATCTTCTGATTCCTTACGAACTTTATCTGTTTCTTCTTTGGTTTTATTTAGTTTTTCAAGATACTCCTTTTTCAGGTATCTCGGTTTATCATCATTTTGCTCTTTTGTTTTTCCAACTGGATTACTATTATTTTTCTCAACAACGGTATTAGATTCACCACTACTGGTCTGCTTTTCCATCGCATCCGTTGAAGAAGATGGATGATGTGAATCTGAGGAAGTTTGATTCGAGGTATGATTTTGTTCTGTATTATCTGCATCATTTGATTCTTTTGCGAAAGTATTACAACCTGTTGTTAAAGCTACAGTGATCACTACTATTCCTAATAAAAATATATTTTTGAATTTCATAACAAGGTTTCCTTTCTTTTCTATAAGTTTACCTAAACACCAAACATACTAGGTAAAACAAAAATATAGAATCCCAACCATAATAGAGATACTACTCCTAAAGTAATCCCTATATACTTACTTAATTTGTTCATTGTCGTTACTGCTATATAAAAGGAATATAGACAAACTAGTGCTGGAAAAACACCCAAGACTAAAACTATAGTTATCACCACCAATATACTTACAGAGTAAAACTTAAAACTGAGCCCGATCGTTCACTCTTGCTTGTTATTTCCAAGTAGGCTATCTCCCATTCTACCACATCGCTGGTGTCATTAACCGAATTTTCAGTTGATTATTTAACTCTGAAACAAAAAATCCTCATAATAATCATGTTGATCCATTAGTTCTTCGCGGTTGCCTTCTTGAATGATTTTACCTTTATCTAAAACAAGAATTTGATCCGCATTTTTTAATGTAGATGGATGATGCGCAATGATAAATGTTGTTCTTCCTTTCATTAACTCTTGTAACCCAGATTGTATGCGTTCATCCATTTCTTTATCAACATGACTTGTCGCTTCATCTAATACCAAGATCTCTGGTTGTGCCAATACCGCCCGTGCAATAGCTATTAATTGCTTTTCTCCTTCAGATAGATTGGAACTAGATTCATTCATGACGGTGTCATAACCATTCGGTAAATTACGAATAAAGTAATCTGCTTGTGCTAATTTAGCTGCTCTTTCAATCGCTTCGTCCGTCACCTGATTGTTATTGGAACCATAGGCGATATTTTCCCTTATACTTCTACGGAACAACCAATCTTCTTGTAAAACTGTTCCAAACAATTCTAATTTTTCATGTTCCTTCATTTGATGAATATCCATCCCATTGATTAAAATCTTCCCTTTACTCGGGGTTAACAGTCCAAGCAACAATAAAGATAAAGTAGACTTACCTGCTCCATTGGAACCGATTATAGCTACCGTTTCTCCCTTATTAATTTCTAAATGGATATCCTTAATCGTTGAGTGAATATTGTTATAAGAAAAACTTACATTTTCAAATTGAATAAACGCATTGGCATTATACTTAGTAGCTTGTCCCGAAAAAATAGGCTTCTCTTCCTCGTCTAACAATTCAAATATCCGCTCTGATGCAGCAATCGTTGATTGAATGGTATTTGTAATTGTCGCCATTTTATTAATTGGTTGCTGAAATTGACGTACATACATAATAAAAGCCTGTATATTTCCCAAAGTTAGCACCTGATTTATTACAAAGATACTTCCTATTACACAAACTACGATATAAACCATGTTTTGTAACAATCTTAGTAAAGGGGTTATCGTGCTAGATATATATTGTGCTTTCCAGCCATATTCGTATAATAGATTATTTCTTTTTTGGAAGCTTTGATCTGAAAAACTTTCTAGATTAAACGATTTTATAGCTTCTTGCCCAGCATACGTTTCCTCCACAAAACCATTAAGGTTGCCTAAAATATGCTGTTCGTTTTTAAAATATAATTGTGATTTCTTAATAACCTTCTTAGTAATAAATATACTCCCAGGGATAATAAGAAATACAACGACTGTTATGAATGGACTTATAGAAAGCATAATAATCGTGATCCCTAGTAATGTTATAACAGATGTGAAAAATTGGCTGATTATCTGTTTAAATGTACTATTCACCTTCTCAATATCATTTATCGCCCTACTTAGTAAATCCCCATGACTATTATTATCAAAGTATGCAATTGGTAACTTATATAACTTTTTATTCACTTCATTTCTAAGCGTATAAATAACTTTCTGAGACACACCTATCAGAAGATACTCTTGTATATAGGTAAATACAGAGCTTAACAAATATAAAACTGCTAAAATACCGACTATAAGTAGGATGTACTGCATATTCACATTACTTCCGCCATTGACCATTCCCTCATATAACTCCGTCACAGCTAAACCTAAAATCACGGGACTGAAAATAGTAAAAGAAGTGCCTAACACTGCTAGTATGACAACGATTATCAGTTTCCTTTTGTAAGGAGTAATATATTTGAATAATCTTTTTACGATATGCTGCATCTTACTATAATTATTTTTCTCGTTATTCATGATTTATCCTCCTTTTACGTAAAAGTTGTTATCTTTAGCAGTTAGTTCTTCATATGTCCCTGTGGCAACGACCTTACCTTTTTCCAGAATAATAATGTGATCTGCATACTTTACAGTATTTATATCTTGATTTGTCATAATGATGGTAGATTCTTTGGTTTTCTTCTGAAATACTTCTCGAAGATAATTCGAAGTTTGATAGTCTAAAGCAGACATGCTGTCATCAAACATAAGTATAGGAGCATTCGAAATAAATGCTCTTGCAACTGTTATTCGTTGCTTCTGACCACCAGACATATTTGAAGCTTTTGGCTTTAAAACTGTTTGATGTTTGTTTGGTAGTTCTTCAATTAAATGACTTAATTTAGCCTCATCAAGTGCGTTAAATAGCTCTTGATTCGTTGCTTTCATATCCCCAAATCGAACGTTATCTTCTATCGTACCCGTAAACAATTGACTTTTTTGAGGGACATAGCCGACAGCATATCTCCAGTCAGAGTCGTTTAATTCCCTTAGAGAACTAGATCCTATATCAATAGAACCATCGGATGGATTATAAAACTTTAGTAATACTTGTATTAATGTTGATTTTCCGCTTCCAGTCCCTCCTACGATAGCGTTAATTTTGTTAGGTTTTATAGTCAAATTCACATTAAATAAAGCTGGCTTCTCTGCACCTGGATAGTAAAAGCTTACATCATTAAAATATATTGATTTGTGACTTACTTGTTTCCGTATAGTTTCATTTATTGGTTCCTTTGATATATTCGATTCATCCAGAACTTCCATCATTCTACTTGCGGAAACAGTTGCTCTTGGAAAAGCTGCTAGTGCAACTGAAGCCATAACAACACTGAACATTATTTGCATAGCATATTGTATAAAAGCCATCAGCTGTCCTACTTGTAAATTCCCGCTACTAATTAGAGAACTACCCACCCAAATAATAGCTAATATAGAAAAATTCAAAATCAACATCATAGTTGGGGTTAAAAATGTCATCAATCTATTTACAGACAGTGACAATCCATAATAGTTGGAATTAATGTCCTTGAATCGTTGCTTTTCTTGTTTTGTCTTTTGGTAGAGTTGGATTATCTTCATTCCATCCAATGTTTCTCTTATAGCCAAATGTATATGGTCTAATTGATCTCTAACCTGATGAAACAGTGGAGTAGCTTTTTTGGCAATGAACCATACGGATAAAACGATAAGGGGTAGGGGAGTAAGTATTACAAGTGAAAGCGTAGGATTCATCCAGATAGCCAATATCATTGCACCTATAAACATTATTGGAGCCATAGCAACTACACGTAAGAGAGTATTTATAAATTGAATAACTTGCATACTATCATTTGTAGTTCTAGTTGTTAGCGTCGATTCTCCAAAAAACTCAAATTTAAGTCTTGGTAACCGTGCAATGGTGTGAAACATCTCTTCTCTAGCATCCCGGCCCACTCTCTGTGTTACTTTTGAAATATAATAGTTAGATAATATTGCAAATCCGACTCCGAGTCCCGCAACAGCTAACATAACACTTCCCATCAACAGTATTTGAGAAATATTATTATTTACTATTCCTTCGTCCACGATCACCGCCATAATTAATGGTAATGCTAATTGTGTAACTGCTTGTAACAATATGAATATTAGTATTATAAAAATAGGTTTTTCATATGGACTTACAAACTTCTGTAAAAATTCTTTCATTACTCTCCCACCTTACTCTATTAAAAAAAGGAGCAACTGTGATGTTCGTTAGTTGCTCCTTCCAAATTATTTAGAGAATGTTACTTAAATCGATATCAAGATTCCCTGATTCATTCCCGCTTCCACTCAACACATCACTAAGAATTTGAGTAATATCCATGATCTTTTCACTCCTTCACCTTAAATTTAATCTTATAGAATATCGCTTAAATCGACATCAGCATTACCCGATCCATTTCCACTTCCATTTAACACATCGCTTAGAATTTGAGTTACATCAAACATTTGCTCATCTCCTTTAGCTTTTTTAATGTTGATTTTCCATTAAAGTAAATTACTTACATCAATTGAAATATTTCCAGAGTCATTCACACTTTCGCCTAAAATGTCACTTAAAATTTGAGTAACGTCAGTCATTTGTGTTCACCTCTCTTTCTTTATTTCTATTAAGCTAACGAAAGCTAATAGATTTTGGATCACATTTTTTTATATTTTTTTCTTTTTTTCTCATAAAAATACTAAAAAGCACGCTCCATCCCTTATTTGAAGCGTGCTCACACTATTTAGTTGATATCTCCTATTTTACTCTTACCTATACGTAATTGTTCAGAAACCTATTCGTCCATTATAATAATAACCTTTTAAAACTATTTAAAATTTTACATCATTATTCAAAAAAGACTTTACGAACGTTACAACAGCAACCATAATTAAGAAGAACCTGATACATCATTCAGTGAGCATTCTTTAATCCCCATCGAATATTAGTGAACAAACCAAATTTTATGGTCGGTTTATTCCCAATAGTAACTTCTTGGACTAAACCTCATTATTTGAAATAGGGTTTGATTTCCCTTAACACGTAAGAAATTGATTTTTTATGAAGGAAGTGATTTTTATTTTCAAGAATAAAAATAATCTTTATGTATCCATCTGCCTATTTATAGTATATTTAGTGGTTGGTTTCCCTTTCTTTCACGAAAGTCATCCAAGTAATAACGTTTTTCTGTTTAATATTCCGCTCCGAACAATGAGTGGGCTAAACTATCTTGGTATTATAGCTTTAAGTTTATTGTTTACTAGTTTTACTCTAGCTGTTAAATCATTAAATCAATATAAAAAACGCACTGTTCTTATTGGCATCTTATTAGCAACTTTCATTCCTCTATATTTAGCTGATACATACCAAAAAACATTCGCAACAGGGGTATATGCAATATCTTACGAACAAGAGTTTAGTGAATGTGATATTCGAAAAAATGGAGATACCACCTTAGTGGCTGAATGTAATCTTTTGTTAACCAATCATAGTAACAGTGATGTAGATTTATCACTGGCTTTTATTGATAAATACAGTGACGTAGAACATGACATGATAAAAATCATTAACAATGGTGCTCCCTATCATCTTAAAATACGTAAAAATGAAAGAAAACACGTAGAAATATATACAACAATTGACGTGTCCCAGTTAGAAGAAGCAATGGATGCCGGAAGTATGAAAATGCTTAATATCAGGATTGAATCTGATGGAAAAGAAAGAAAGTTGTAAGAGAGGTGAGTCCATGTTAAGGCCCATTACTGGAAGTATTATACTGTGCTTATACTGTTTTCCCTTTGTTTACTTTTCTATGTACATTGATTTTACGAACAATTTATTGCCTGGATATCTCATTATGGTTGTTTCTACTGCTATCCTTGCTTTTATTAGCAAATTTTTTCGCAACTCATTTATTATCATTTTGGGGAACATTTTATCACTCATATTTTCACTTTACTTTACTAGTCTGTTAGCTGATAACAATCATTGGAACGGATATTTCAAGCCTTTATGGCCATACCAGATAGTAATTTTAGTAACTATTTTAAATTTAATTCCACAGTTAATAGCCATGAAATTGGCTTCTAAACTCAGGAAAAAGATATTACGATAAATATTTGTTCATGCAAAGCTTACATGCAGTTAATCAAGATTTTCACCTATAATGGGAAAAGTTTTTACGTGCTCATAACTTATTAACTCACCATCAGTATTTACTACAACTAGGTCTTCTCCATACGTATTATGAGCACGATAATAAGGATATATCTTTAATGTAATCTCGTATTCTCCCCCAACTCCATATATTTGATTAATCTCTGTTATCTCTGTCTGGAATGGTGCCCAAGATAGTCCCTCATTTGTAGCAAACGTATCATCTTTATAAATTTCTTTTATTGCTTCATCTATGGGCTCTTTTAAACTGTTTATAAATGCATATTTTAACGTATCACACCAATCTGTATCAGTTTGATTTGTTGTTTCAGCATAAGCAGTGGTATGAGAAATTATAAACATCACTATTAATACAACTAGGAGACACTTCTTCTTCATGGCTTTCACCTCAGTTTAGTATCCCAAACGAAGACAAGGCTTATCCATATAAAATCTATACAGAAAACAAATTCCTTAATCTCTATTTAGCTTATCTGAAATATCCCAAAGTAAGCCTACAATCACACCCAAAAATATTGATATGCCATACAGATGTGTCGTATCCGTATTATTAATAATGCTTAAACTAAAATTAACTGACCATCCTGCAATTCCACCCAAAATCGCACTTATTGACGTCGAATCTTTTATTCTACGTTTATTTCCTTTCACGTTAACACTCCTAACCATAATCTCAGAACTATCTCTATTAAAAAGGACTTCAACAACATTTAGTTAAAGTCCTTCATTTTGTTTATAGATCTTAATTTACAACGTTATGAATTAAGGACATACAAAAGATTCAATTTATAACTTATTTTTATCTTCCTATAACATCATTTGGATCAACTAAGTTTGCAAATGACCAAGTCGCTCCATCATCAACTGAAACAAATTTCGCCTTAACATTTCCTCCTTGATAATCTCCATTAGGTCCTTGATTCACAAGCATTGTACCCTGAGAATCGTCAAATGTTGGAGTTTCCGCTACGGTAAAGATTCCTTGATATTCAGCTGGAATTGGTACTTCTATTTTTGACCAAGTATTCCCGCCATCAGCAGTACGATAAATATCTGGCATTCCTGGACTCTCATTTACATTAATGGCTCCAAATGAAACGAATCCAAGTTCTTCATCAATAAAACCGCCACTCGTTACCTGTCGCTCAGTCGGTACATTCCCTGCTTCTTCCCAGGTCTTTCCTCCATCTTCAGTTTTATAAATTATATTTCCTTCCCAACTCATCGTCCGTCCACCAGTCAGAATTAAAAATCCATTGTTCTCCGATATGAAATCAATTATTCGTATACGAATCCCTTGAATTACAGCTGGAATTGTTGTTGTCTCCCAATTTTCTCCTTGATCTGTTGATTGCATCACTGCTATGTTCTCATTCCCACCAACAATGAATACAGTTCGCTGTGGAGATATCAAATAACTGTCTTCTATCAGTTCATTCTCTGGTCCGTTATAATCACCTTCAAATAAACGATTAATTTCCACAGGAACTTCCTTCCAAGTCTCTCCGTTATCATACGTAATCTCAAGCTTATCATTTTCAATTCTATAACGATTGTATTCATCAGGTACTTCAATTCCTGCTTCTTTTTGATACGTATCTTCTAAAGGAGGAAGATCTCCAATCGCATCCGATATGTCATCAATTCGAAGCAATGTATATTCTTTTTCACCTGTTTTCTTTATTCTAAATGTCCATTCAATACCTTCTATTACTCTGTCCTCTTTTACATCTCCCCAACTATGGTGGGTCGACCAATTTCCTTTCTCTAACTCCACCCAAAAATTTGCTTTAACAGCAAATTCTTGCTCATCACCCGCTAATAATTGAAATTCATTATAACGAGCATCCGATAATCGCTTCCATGAGCTGACGTCATCCCCTTTATATTGGCTCATGTAAGCAAACCAAAAACGATAAGCAATGTCCTCTAGTTCCTGATTGTCGTCTTCTTTCATTTCAGCAGTCATTGGTAAAGGTTTATTAACGTCTTCTTCATAATAAAAATAATAGTAAATAAGTCCACCTACGAATAACAAGATGATAATTAAACCACCCAATAACAAGCTTCTTTTCTTCGTTATATTCATCCACTTTCTCCCTCTAATAGAATATAATGTTAATCATATCAGTTTTTATAAATACAAGTGTTCTTTTTCGAACTTCTTTCATTTTTTTAAGATAGCGATACGAATACTTGGTTACACTTCTTTAAGAGTACAAAAAAAGAACTCCATCTGTTAAAGTAAAAACTAATACTAATAATGACAATAGATTTAACTCAGATTATTAATATAGATGATATTTAGAACGACAAGAGAGGTTCAAAAAATGGAAGAATGGTACAAACTTGATAATGCTGGAAAAATGTTTCATGCTGTATCTGAACAGTCAAATTCATCCGTCTTTCGATTAGCTACGGTTATGAAAGAAACGATAGATCCAGACAAACTTCAGCTTGCCTTAGACGATGTGATTAAACGTCTTCCAATGTTTGCAGTAAAGCTTAATAAAGGTGTATTTTGGGATTTCCTTGTGGAAAATAATGAGAAGCTTTTTATTCAGCCGGAAAGTCAGTATCCATGTGCACCGATTGACCCAATCGAAACAAATGGGTTTTTACTCCGTGTCACTTATTATAAAAAAAGAATAGCAGTAGAATTTTTTCATTCTGTCACAGACGGTACTGGAGCTTTAGAATTTATAAATGCACTCGTTTATTACTACCTTGTTCATATAGGAAAAGATGTAAGCTATGAGAGTAAGCTAATCAATTTAAAGGAACATCCAAGTTATTACGAACGCGATGACAGTTATCAAAACTATGTAACCGAAAAAAAACGACAAATAAAATTCAAAGAGACATCTTCATATCAAATCCGCGGCGGAGCAATTGATCAAACGGTTGTTATTCATGGGAAAATGAGCGCATCAAGTGTTCATCAGCTTGCCAAAAAGCACGGAACAACGATTACTGCTTTTATATCATCGCTTCTTATTGCAGCGATTTATAAAGAAAGATTAAAATTCCGCGCTTACCAAGAAGAAATAAAAATCGCAATTCCTGTCAATCTAAGAAATTTCTTTCCTTCTACTACACTTCGTAATTTCTTCGGAGTTGTTCATGTTGGTATAGCAGTTAACGATAACACAACATTAGATGAAATTATCTTAGAGGTATCAAAACAATTACGTGAAAAAGTTCAAAAAGAAAACTTACAGCATAGTATCAATGATCGAGTAAAATGGCAGACCAGACTCACAGCAAGATTTATACCGCTGCCACTGAAATATCACGCCATACGTTATGGGTACAAAAGCTTTAGTGAGCGTACAAAATCAATGACAATGACGAATGTCGGACGAGTCCAACTTCCTGAATCGATGCAGTCCCACATTTCTCACATGGAACTGATTTTATATCCAACAAAGAAAAGTCCAATTAATAGCGCGATGATTGCATTTGGTGATGAGCTTGTCATTAGTTTTTCTCGAATTATAAAGGAAGCAGATATTATCCGTACCTTCTTTCGGGAACTTTCACAAACATACAATTTGGAGGTAGAAGTATACTCCAATGATAGCAGGTGAAAATAATGCAACATTACTGCAGTAACTGCAAGACCTATACCAAACAACAATATTGTCCGTTATGTAAAAATCAACTTTCTCAAGAAGCAGGAGACAATGAATACTATCCTGTGTATGAGACGAGGGTAAAAAGACGACGATTTGTCCAGCGTCTTGTACTGTTTATTGCTATTTTCGCAATCAGTACGAGCCTATTAATTAATTTATTGACGAACTCGGATAGCTGGTGGTTCTTATATGTGTTAGGCCCTACCTTATATGCATTACTGACTATTAATCACACCATTCTTTCTAGAGCTCACACCGGATCGAAAGTGATACTTCAAGTCATCGCATTATCTGTAACACTTTTCATTTTAGATGCAGCTTCTGGAAATTCCAGATGGTCGATTCATTATGTAATACCGTTTCTCGTTACACTCGCTACATTATTTGTAACGATTATCGTACTCCGGAAGCCAATGAAATGGCGCGAGTACATTGGCTATTTGACAACTATGGTCGTACTTGGTTTTCTTCCTGTGCTCCTTTTCTTAAGTTCCTGGTCTACTGTATTATGGCCAAGTGCGGCAACTGCATTATATGCGTTGCTAACACTAATTGGCATGATACTGTTTTCTGAAAAAACCATGAAAAATGAAATTGTACGCAGGTTTCATTTTTAGAAAATGTTGATATAACCGGAGTGAGTAAATAACTCACTCCGCTAACTAGATGAACATGAAAGGAGCAGGCAAGCTTGAACAATAATAGACTAACTCTGGTTATTGCAGTAATTGGAAGTGTCGCAATTCTAATTACGGGTGCCCTACTATTTAATCAAATACATAAAAATCATAAAGCAAATGAATTAATTATAGAGAAGTGCTTCGATAATTTTAATGCAGAAGGAAAAGTAGTGATAAAGAAGGATGGATTTTGGTCTCCAGTTACATGTGAAAAGAAGTAATTGCCTTGCCAACTTTTCGTGCTCATTATGTTATCAAGACTCTATTTAACTATAAACCTATATTCCATAATAAACTGCTCACCGATTTCGCCTACTATTCTTCTCCCTGTATCAATAAAACCTGCTTGTTCATAAAGTTGTTGAGCAGGGAGATTTTTATGATTCACCGCTAAAATAATTTCATCACAGTCCGGAAAATTACTTAAAACAAAACGCTCCAATGCCACCATTCCTCTCTTGGCATATCCCTTACCTTGGTGTTTATGATTGATCGAAAATGAAGTTAATAACATCGCATTGGGATTATTGGAATACTCTTGAACCCTTTCCGTACAATGTAATATGAAGAACCCTACTGGCGTTCCTTGATTTAATATGACAACGGGATATTGTCCATCAGTGACCGTTAGCACTTTTACCGGCAAAGCTGTAAATCGTGCTTGGTTATCTGGTAAAGAAAAGCTATTCAGTTCATCTTCAAACTCATCTCTGAATAATTGTAATTCTACTTGTTCTGACTTATGCAATTGTCTCTCCTCCTAATTATACGAATATTTTATCAAAGGAACATATATTCGTACAGATTTCTGACAGACAAAAAGCCGGACCTACCTAGATCCAGCTTCGTAAACATTATCCATCTATACCATTCTTCTTATACGCATAAACGAAAACAATTGTAGATACCAACAACCACCCAAAGAGAACAACGCTGTCTGTTACATTCCATTGGTATCCATCTCCACTAAATATACTATTCGAGTAATTCGTTAACACACCTGTATACGTGTAATTCAGAAATTGTCCGAAATCTTCTTGTAAAAACTTCAATACCGGTACAGACGTCAGAATTAATGTAATCGGCATACCAATAAGGGAAGCTTGTGTTTGATTTTTTGAGAAAATACCAACAACATAACCGATTAACAAACTTATAACACTAGATACGGTTGAAATTACGAAATAACTTCCAAGCTGAAGGTCTGCAAAAGATGCACCACTTACTGGAATCATCAATATATTGACGATGATTAAGATAATTAACGGCGGAATTAATGTCCCAATTAGATATTCTAAACCATTAACAGAGGAAGTCATTAACACTCTTAAGGTATTCTTTTCTTTTTCTTCCGCCAGTGGGCTACTACTCATTGAAATACCCGCGATCGCAATATTAAAGATAAGCCCAAAACTTAACACAAAACCACTTGTGGAGAAATTCATTCCCGCTTCATTCACATCTACATCCGGCATGATTCTTTTCATAATAAACACAAAACCTAATGCTAAAATTGGTGCAAGTATAACACTGGTGTTGCTTACTAACGTCTGAAATTTCATTGCTATAATTGCTTTTATTTTTCGTAAGGAAATCTTCACACTAGTTCCCTCCCTGTGACTTCTAAGAATACATTTTCTAATGTCGGTTCACAAGAATGAATCGTTAGTAGCTGATCATTTTTCATCCACTCTTTTATCTGTTCTGTTGTCTCTAAAGAATGAGGTAACTCAAGTTCTTGTTCCCCTTTTAACAGAACCCGGTATCGTTTGTTCGAATTAAAACGTAAACATATCGCTTTCGGCGGCCCATGTTCTACAATTAAGCCATCATTTAATAATGCAACATGATCACAAAGTTTGGTGGCTTCATCCATATTGTGGGTGGTAAGAAAGATAGCTGTACCGCTCTCTTTTAATTCAAACAATAATGCATGCACCGCTTCTGCTGTACTTGGATCAAGTCCACTCGTCGGCTCATCTAAAAATAACACTTTCGGTTTGTGTAATAATGCTCTTGCTAGGACAAGTCGCTGAGACATACCTTTTGATAAGTTAGACGCAATCTTATCTTTATGCTCCAATAAGCCAACTCTTTCTAACAGAAGATCAATACGCTCCTTTTTTACATTTAATATCTTAGCGAAAACTTTCAGGTTATTATAAACCGTCATTTTTTCATACAGACCACTATTATCTGTGACAATTCCTACTTGTTCGTAAATACTTTCATCAATCTGATTTACAGATTTCCCTAACACTGTTGCTTGCCCCGATGTTTGAGCCAATTGTCCAGTCAATATCTTAATGGTTGTTGTTTTCCCTGACCCAGAAGGACCCAGAAAACCGAAGATTTCTCCAGCATGAACAGAAAAATTAAGATCTTTTAATGCAGATTCATTTTTGAACTTTTTAGATAGATGTTCAACCTGAATCACCATTTGCTTTTCCATTTTGTTTTTCTCTCCTTAAAATTGATTTATGGAGGGCTTAAAGAATTTTGATTATCGGTTTTTCTTTAAGTTGCCCGTCTAATTCTAAGTTTAGTAAACAAATATAGAAAAGTCGTATAAATCCCTTGAACAGTACATTTAAAAACCCAAATGTACCAAAATGAGGCTGAAATGATCTCATTTCAACCTCAACTGTACGCTAAAATTCTATTAATTGCTTCATTTCTTCCAATCGATTTCTAGACAAAGGGAGCTTCGCGCTTGGATTTCCTTTTAATATTAAGGTATAACTATTTTTTGAGTAACTTATTAATTCCGACACACGCTGAAGATTAACTAAATACGATCGATGGCATCTAAAAAATCCAAATTTACTCAACTTATTTTCCAATTCATTCATCGTTAAATCTGTAGGGAAATATTCATCATCTATTCGAATATTACTTACACTGTTAATACTCTCGATAAAGTCAATCTCATCCGGACTAAAAAAGATAGTTTTATCTTCTAATTTACACGTAACTTTGAAAACATTTTTGGGTTGGTTACTTTCACTCTCATCGTTTTTACGAGTGTCTCCATCTGTTTCCTCAGCTAAATCCGTCTTTTCTAATCCAGTTAGTCGATGATAACGGTAAACCTCATTACTTAAGAGAAGTAAGTCTTCCGTGTAGTTAGAAGTAAATAATGTGGCAATATTGTTTGTACGAAGTTGTTCCAATGATTTCAGATAAAGTTCTATACCTTCATCTGTTAGATCATTAAAAGGATCCTCAATTAATACGACTTCCGGAGTGAATAAAAACATCCGATACAAACTAACTCTTTTCCTCTGATCCTTAGTCAATTTCTTGATTTTCGTTTTCCAAACATCAGATAGAGAAAATGTTGCAATATATTCTTCTAGAGGATCTCTAAAGTCTGCAATATTTTTAAAAAACTTCAAGTAACCTTGTACGGTTAAATCATCATATAAGCCATCATCTTTACTTTCTACAAGTAACGAATCAGTAGATCGGTTAATGTGACCACTGGAAGGGTATTGCTTTCCAGAAATTAATTCAAAAAACACACTTGCTTTCTTCACCAGACATTTTAATCCCAATTTGAGATGAGTTTTTTATAGTTAAATTAATATTCTTTAGAACAGTTCGATTTCCGTCCTGTTTTAAAACATTTTCTAATGTTATTAGTGCCATGCAACACACTCTTTCATTCGTGTATTTAAACTTATTTGAAGTATAGCGGTAGCTTCAATTATTAGCAACTATTCTTAACCTAAATCATTTGAATCAATTAATTTGTTTAATTGAGAATTATTATCAATTATAGTATATTAAATAGTAAGACAAATAAAAATTGAGTAAGGGGGATTTATCATGCAAATATACTGGACGAAGATAAATAAGATTATTGAAGAAACACCGGAGGTTAAAACATATTTGCTCGACTGCCCAGAAGACTTCACATGGGAAGAGGGTGCCCACACACACCTTGCATTAGAAGGCTTTAATGCGGGAGAAAAACCAAACCGTAGCTTAGTTCGCCATATGTCAATTTCTACTTTACCACATGAAAATTCGATCGGTATCACAACACGCATTAAAGAGCAGTGCTCGGAGTATAAAACAATTTTAAGAACCCTTGAAGTAGGCAGTGATGTTGCATTATTTAAGACACATTCGAATGTACCGCTAAAAAGAGAGGATAAAAACGTCTATCTTCTATCATCAGGAGTTGGACTAGCAACTTTTAGACCACTTGTACTTGATTATTTGAATCGTGCAGATAACGTCAATCAAATTCATTCTCTAAACATCGATTCTTCAAAAGATTTTCTGTTTAAAGATGTTTTTGAATCTGCACCTGACAAGAAATTCACTTCACAGTTCGTCGATTATCGTGAAGGATACTATGAAGAAGTGAAAAATCTTGCAGCAGACAAGGATGGACTATTTTATGTAGTAGGAAGTGACGAATTCCTTGCGCAAAACATTGAAGTACTGTTTGAACAGGGCATCCATCCGAAACAAATTATGCTCGATAAGCATGAACAAACATTGTCTAAATTCTTATCAGTCGATGCATCTGTTTAAGTGAGGACCTTGGTAATAATAAATAGTTCTTCCATTAACGGAAGCGGGAGTGGTTGTGGCATAACGGTGCGGTGCCACAATCGCTTTTATTTAAGAAAATCCGCAAATGTGACGCCCATTTTGACGAATCCCTATTCAAAGTGGCTCTATTACCTATTTTCTCAGATTTTTAATCCCCTTTAGGGTTTTAGAGCCGTTCTATTACCTAATTCCAATACAATTTCTCTTCCTTTTGGGTTTGACAACGGCTCTATTGCCCATTTCCAACACGATTCCTCTTCCTTTTGGGTTTGACAACGGCTCTATTGCCCATTTCCAGCACAATTTCTCTTCCTTTTGGGTTTGACAACCGTTCTATTACCTAATTCCAACACGATTCCTCTTCCTTTTGGGTTTGACAACCGCTCTATTACCTAATTCCAACACGATTCCTCTTCCTTTTGGGTTTGAGAACAGCTCTATTGCCCATTTCCAGCACAATTCCTCCTCCTTTTGGGTTTGACAACGGCTCTATTCACTACTTCTTCACACTTTCGAATACAACCGTAGATCAGCTACTTAATTGTTATGTAACTCATCTTGATTCTCCGTTTATACATTTCTGCAATCATAATAATTCTCCTTACCATTGATTCATAGATTAATATTAGTTAGATACAGGAAATGATATCCAATATATAAACCGGGTTCAAGACGTCACTTCCAAGATAATTTTAAAGAATATTTTCTTAGACCAATCAATCATTATCGTAATTTCACACTATACGACCTCATATTCTTTGGGGTTCCTTTTATTTCAAAATTACCTTGGTCGATCAGTTCTCTAATTCTATACTCTATAAAGGTATCGCTTAGAGGTTCATCCAACTGACCATAAACCTCACCAATTAACTTTGCTGCTTTCATAAAATCTATCTTATTCTGCTCATTATGTAGATTTCTTAACGAATTAATTATAAATGAGTCAAAATAATTTTCTTCGACTTCTTTTACCTTTGAACTTTTCCAAATACGAAGTACTTTTTTGGAATCGGAAAGCGTCATCCATTCGTTTACATATTGCTTTCTCTCTTCCATGGTCAAGGGTTTCCCTAGCTGTTCTTCAAAAATAGTTCTAAATTGTGTTGAGTTAATCTCTCCCGAATGACGAATAACATATTCAACATCGTCAGGATCGTATAGCTCGTGAAATCCTAATGTCGTATTTAAAATGTAAACGTCGTTTGGTTTATCTCCTAATAGATATGTGAAAAAACGTAAACCAATTTGCTCGTTAGCATTTTCTGCAGTCCATACCACAATCGGAACTTCGTTAGATATAGAATGAATCTCTTTTATCGAAGTCTTAAATCGAACAAAGTATTCTTCTAAATAGTTATTTTCGAAATTCAATCTGCTGATCAACCACTCATATCTTTCATTAAAACCGCTTTCTTCATGAAGACGATAGATAGGTCCAATAGCAAGGAAGTCTGGGAAGCCGATCACTTTATTCTCACGTTGATTTAATCCTACTTTGAGCGAGCCAGCAGGAGATTCTCCGAAGATAATGTGTACGGTATGAAGATCTTTTTCCATTATTATGCCCCTCTCAATCTAACTAGTACTTTAGTAATTAACCCTCTCTAAAACCAATTTAAAATTGACTCCAATATTCATTACGTTAATATTATCCTTATTATTACCTTTCCAAATATCCTCTGCAACTGTATTTAACATCTTTCAATAATCGTTTCCGTATCTAACATGCTATTATAAAATTAACTATATTTTTTTACGTACATCTTTTATTTTGAAATAGCTATATATAGTAATAGATTCAAAAATCGATTTCAAACTAAAAGTTCATACAATAATCCATCTATTTTGGACAAGAAGTTAATTTTTGTATTTTTCATTTTATTTCCGAAATTGAGAATTTGTTTCTTGGATTAATAAGACATGGAAAAATGCATGCTCTATGATTGGGATTAGAAAAGAAAGCATGATAAAAGTCTACAAGCATGGAAAAAAGTTTAATTAACGTGTGGTTTATTTAGCATCCTTGCTACTCAAACCAGCAAAATGTATTCGCTTACAAAAGTCGAACTATTTACACTTTTTAAGGGGTGCTGTTTGAACTTAGCTAATTGAAGGGGAGTTTTCAAAGCAATTAGTACTTAGTTGGAATACCTACAAGCAAGCATGCTGCATTATTAATTTGTAGGTTTAGGATTTTAATAAAAATGGGGGGATTCATGATGAAGAAAGTTGTTATTAATTGGATGGTTAGCTGTTTGGTGATCGTTTTGTTTTTGGCAGGATGTGGAGATGGTGATTCAGCTTCTGGTGAAGGCGATGATCAAGAATATACCATTAAATTTGCTCATGTTGTAAGCCCATCTACAGCGAAAGGAAAAGCAGCAGAAAAATTTGGTGAGCTCATTGAAGAAAGAACAGATGGAAAAATCAAGGTTGAGATCTATCCAGATTCTCAACTTGGAAGTGATCGTGAAATAATTGAACAGATGCAGTCCGGTACTGTGCATATGAATGCTCCTTTTACAGGGGTATTACCTACTTTTGTAAAAGAATTTGAAGTGTTTGATCTACCTTTTTTATTTGAGGACAGAGAGCATGCCTTTGAGGCTACGAATGGTGAACTAGGAGATATTCTAGGTGAGAAATTGGAGTCGCAAGGCATGCATCTACTAGGTTTCTGGGACGGAGGGTTTAAGCATTTGACAAACTCCGTACATCCAATTGAAACACCTGACGACATGAATGAACTAAAAATGAGAGTATCGCAAAGTCCGTTATTAATCTCACAGTTTCAAGCTGTAAATGCAGGTGGCGTGTCCATTGACTTTTCTGAGCTTTATACAGCTTTACAAACCGGTACAGTAGATGGCCAGGAAAATCCATTGTCAAATATCGTTAGTAAAAAATTCTACGAAGTACAGGATTATCTAACACTGAGTAGCCATGGTTACATGGCATATCCGCTTGTGATAAGCAATAGTTTCTATCAAGATCTGCCAGAGGATTTAAAAACTGCTGTTGATGAAGTTTCAATGGAAGTAACAGAGTGGCAATGGGAAGAAGCAAAAAGTGATGAAGATGCTTATTTAAAAGAGTTAAACGAAACAGATATTCAGATCAACGAACTGAGCCCTGAGCAGAAAGAAGCTTTTAAAGAAGCAATGTCAAGTGTATATGATGAATTTAATAAGATAGAAGATAGTGAGAAATTATTGGATGCCATCAATCAATAATCATCATATTAAAGAGCGGTCTAGGCCGTTCTCTCTTTTTTCTTAAATAGATTCTAAAGGAGTATTTTTATGAAACTAAATAAATTATTAAATAATTTGGAAGAATATTCGGCCGTGATTTCCCTTCTCATTGCTTCTTTACTAGTCTTCCTTCAAGTTGTTCTCAGGTATGTATTTAATATTTCTTTAGTCTGGTCAGAAGAGGTTTCAAGATATATCATCATTTGGTTTGTTTTAGTGGGGAGCAGTATAGCAGTAAGAGAGAAAGCGCATGCGACAGTGGATGCGGTGGTAACCTATCTACCTTATATACTAAAGAGAATATGTTCCATCTTTGCAAGTTTTATAGGGATGACTTTCAGCGTTATTCTTATCTGGTCTGGATCCGTTACGGTCTCCAATGTTATCGAATTTGGAAATGTAACACCGGCTGTAGGTATTCCAATGTCCATACCATATTTAGCACTTCCTGTAGGCGGGTTGTTAATGTTCATTCGTTTTCTACAATTACTTATACAAGATGTTACCAATATGAGAAAGAATGATCCTAATAAAAAACCTCCAATTATAGAAGGGGGAATCAAAGAATGATTATTGTTATTTTCATCCTTCTTTTGATTATTGGTGCACCGATTGCTGTAGCAATAGGTTTGTCCAGTTTTGTTGCCATGATGCAAGAAGGAGTTTCAATTGATGTATTCTCCAGAACCATTTTTGCAGGAATAGACTCGTTTACTCTCATGGCCATACCTTTTTTTATCTTTGCTGGAGATTTGATGTTAGCCGGGGGCACGTCGAAAAGATTAATAGATTTTGCTAAAAAGTTAGTCGGCTGGTCAACTGGTGGATTACCCATTGCAGGTGTAATGTCTTCCATGCTATTTGCAGCACTATCAGGATCAAGCCCGGCCACGGTAGCTGCAATCGGTGGTATAATGATTCCTTCATTAAATGATGCTGGCTATTCACGAAAATTTGCAATAGGTTTAATGACGACTGCCGGTACCTTAGGAATTATTATCCCACCAAGTATCACACTTTTAGTGTATGGTTCATCCGCTGAGGTGTCCATCAGTAATTTGTTTCTTGCTGGAATCGTTCCAGGAGTTTTTATAGGATTGGTACTTATTATTGTAAGTTATATCATCTCAAAAAAGGAAGGATTTAAACCAGAAGGCAGGGCGAGCCTAGGAGCAGTTGGAAAATCATTTATCTCTGCCATATGGGGGATATTACTTCCGGTTATTGTTTTAGGAGGCATCTATTTTGGCGTCTTCACGCCTACAGAAGCTGCTGCTGTTGCGATCGTTTATAGCCTAATTATTGGATTATTTGTTTATAAGGAATTAACGTTAAGAAGTTTGATCGATGTTACGAAGAAATCAGTTATTACTTCTTCTATGATTATGCTTGTTATTGCAGCCTCTAATGTGTTTAGCTGGTATCTGACCTTTGAGCAAATACCTACTAATCTTGCATCTGTTTTGCTTAATTATGCGAATACAGAAGTAGCTTTCTTATTCCTTGTTATAGTTATTTTATTACTAGTTGGAATGTTCATGGATACAAGTGCTGCGGTGTTAATATTTGTTCCTTTATTCCTTCCTATGGTAAGTCAACTGGGTATTGACCCCATTCATTTTGGAATAATTATGATAGTCGCTCTATCTATTGGAATGATTACACCACCATTTGGTCTGAATCTATTTGTGGCTTCAGGGATCAGTAAAGTATCATTAGTAGAAGTAATCAAAAGTACAGCGCCATTTATTTTGGTTATGATATTCGCCTTACTTGTTATTACATTCGTTCCAGAACTTTCCTTATTTTTACTCGGGATTTTTGAATAAATCAACTATATTAAATACTGGAAGGTACTTATTTGATCGATTAGACATTATATACTTTCCTGTATTAGCTATTAACGATAATTGCCACATGCATACTTCTCTAACTCAGCATGTGGCAATTAAAAATGTACAATCTTAAGTAAGCACCTATATATTTCATTCAGAAATTTTCTTTACTAGAAACACGGAATCATCCAAGACCGAAAACTTATTTTTCTGATAAAAACGATACGCTGGAACCGTTTTTTCAGTAGATAATAGTATGTGTTTAATATCTTTATCTCTTAAAATGTCATCCATTAACTCGAAAAAATTACTGCCTGCACCTTGACCTTGTATATTTCTAGAAATGAAAAATTCTTTAATATAATATTCCCGGCCTTCCCACCAGTTAAATACATACCCTAACGAGCAACCAATAAGCTCTTCTGTCTCATCATACATAGCTATCGAGAGCGAGTTATTATTTTCCGTCAAGTCCTTCATATACAAATCTAATTGCATGTCATCCCACTTATCAAACCAAGGTTCACTTGAAAATACATCTAAAAATAATTTTTTCATTTGTTCATAATCATTTGCTTTTAATACACATGCCTTCATATAACTTCCCCCTACTAGAATTGCATTGTTTTGTATTTTTTAAAATTAAAGATTTGGAAAGATCTCTTCGTATATAATGAATTAATTCACCATCCGTTTCCTCACCCCAAAAACGATATATTTAAATTAATTATAAAGCATTATAGACGGAATAATAGAAAAATTTATAGTTACATATAGTAAATAACATTATGAAAATAACTCAACCATTGAAATAACATAAAAACACCTCCGAAACCGTACAATCGAAGGTGTTTTGCATAGTCAAAAGCTACTGAGCACATAGACCTTGTTTACAATGATGCAATACTCTCCTGAAAATGCTAAAAAATAATTCTCATTCTCTATTCTTTCTAATTTCTTTTTCTACTTTTCGAAGTGCTTTTTTTGAACCTCGTTCCAAATCATGTTCCATTTTCTTTGTTTTATGATCAACAAACAATGTCTCTAAATCATAGCCTGCTGGATATAATTCCTTTGCCGAGATATCTAAAGAAATTCGCTTCACATGTACGTCAATAAATTCTCCTTTATAATACACAACAACATTATAGGAACTATCCATCTCTTTATATACAATCCCAATATCATCATGTTCTAATAACTTCACACGGTCACCTTTACTATATTCATACTTATACTGAACACTTTTCTCTTTTTTGATTTTAGGTTTCCGTATTTTATTTTCATTGACACGCTCTAATTGATATCCTTTGTTCTGCATATACTGACTCGCTCTTTGTAAAATATTCTCTGGAACATTCATTTTTCTAGAAATCCAAAGTGCATTACTTTCTCCTGATTTTCCTATTACTAGTTGATACAAAGGCTCCAATGTATCATTATCAAATCGCATTGCTGCGTTCATAAAGTCATCGTGTATTTCTGAGAACCGCTTAATTTCACCATAATGAGTTGTTGCTACAGTAATGCATCCCATGTGATAAAATTCTTCTAGAATTGATATTGCAAGTGCAGACCCTTCATTCGGTTCTGTCCCACTGCCGATTTCATCGAATAGTAAAAGGGTGTTATTATTTGATAACCGCATTATCTCTGAGAGGTTTTTCATATGAGATGAAAATGTACTTAGCGCATTTTCTATACTTTGATTGTCCCCAATATCTGCATAGATGTTTTCAAATACGGCTATTTCCGTTTCCTTACTTGCAGCAATATGGAAACCTGACATGGTTGCTAAAGTCAGTAATCCAATTGTTTTTAATACAATCGTCTTACCGCCAGCATTAGGTCCCGTGATAATTAGGCTACGATAATCTTGGCCAATTTCAAAATTAAGTGGTACAGCTTCTCCTACTAAGAGCGGATGCTTGCAATCCACCAATTTTATATAACCATAATCGTTTAATTTAGGCTCTGAACCATCAATCTCCTTACTGAACTTGGCTTTTGCAAAGACCATATCATATTGACTTATAAGCTCCATGTTAATCTTGATTTCATAAATATTCTCTAAAATCATCCCAGATAAAGTAGCAAGTACTTGATATTCTTCTATTGCCTCTTCAGCTCTTAAACTCGCAAGTTCCCCACCTAACTTGGTAACTGTACTTGGCTCCATAAACACAGTGGAACCTTTAGATGATACATCAATGATGGTACCTGAAACTTGATTTTTATAAGAAGCCTTAATAGGAATCGTATAACGATCATCTTTTTTACTAATAAAGGCCTCTTGAATATACTTCTTGTTCGTATCATTATTTAAAAATTTATTTAAGCGATCTTTTATTCTTTCTTCTGCTATATCAATTTTGTTTCGAATTCTCTTTAATTCTCTACTTGCAGCTGAGTTAACACTATTGCCTTTGATCGAGAAATCAATTTCTTCCTCGACATGCTGAAATTCAGTCATTGAATTAGCATAAGATGCTAGTACTGGAGCAAAAAATTCTTTTTCCATCATAAACGATTTAATTTTTCTACAACCTCTTAAAAAGTCTGACACACTTATCAGATCACTCGGATCAAGAATTATATCCTTTTCAATATTTTGAATGATGCTATCAATGTTAGATACTCCTAAAAATGGGATATGCCCCTTAGCATCTATGATTTTTCGCGCTTCTGTTGTTTCATTCAAACGATTCTTAACTACGTTTATATTTGAACTTGGTTCTAATTTATCTAGCAATTGTTTACCTAATCCACTAACACAGTAAGAATTAATTATTTGTTTTAATTCATTGTATTGTAACTTATCGAAAGTTGCATTATTCATTTTGTAATCTCCTCATTCTTATATTTTAGTTCGAGAATGAAGATACCTACGCATTAGATTTCAATGATAACTCAACTATAGAATGTTATAAATTTCAAATTTGAGTCATTTTCATAATTGCTAAATTCAGTCTAACAATAACTTGGCTTTGATTGATGGAAGACGACGACTCCTGCAGGAACCGCACGAGCTGAAGATCCACTTGAAAAGTGTTCTTCTTTTCAAGTTAGCTAAAGTCGTGCCTGCGGAAGCGCCGTCTACAATGGAAATCAAACAACGCAACATACGAATTTTACACCAAATATATTAATTATGAAATTGAATCAAATAAACACAAAAAAACTGCGGGGATACCGCAGTTTTCATTACGTTTACAAGGCATGTGTATAAAATAAACTATACTAACATAGCCTATTCCTTACCATTTACACGCTTTATAAAGTAGTACTGTAGGTATCTTCATAGGATTCGGAATAAAGACATAGCAAACTATAAGGACATTATGAAAATAATTCCCTTCTGCTCCCATGTTTATTCCATTAATTTTACCTATTTAAATACCTACCGCACTCACCAAAAAGCACCTCTTATTAATATATAGTCAATTTCATTGAAATCTAATTTTGTGTTTTCAATCATACTATGTCTTCATTAAAATGTAAAGCTATAATAACCTTCAGTCAGAAGGAAAAAATAGCACTTACATTTGATCAGATGGCTGGATAGGAGGATCCAATTGAATCTCTTCGTTTGGAAAAACCTTTTGAATAACGGAAGATTCTATCAGACGTTTGATTTCGTTTGCGGGAAGTTCCATTGATACACCGTTTAATGCGTGCTTGTATCGATGTTTAATACGATAGGAAACTTGATTTTCATCTAAAAAAGTATGAATTTCCTTTTGAAAGGTTTGATAACTTTCTTCTACTTGTTGTTTAGCTTCTTCCAGGGTTAAATCAATACCCTTTGCCTCTGCTTCTAAAACCGCTACTTTAGCAGGTTTGGTAGTAAACTGTACAATGACGGAGATTGTCTCGTTACTTGATAGGTCAATGGATGGATCTATTTTACTGTAGGATTTCATCGTTTCTTCCACCACCTGTTCCTCTTTTTGTTCGTTGTATCCCTCTTTATTTATCTGACATCCACTTATAATGATGAGGAAAACAAAAATAAAAGTCCTATAGAAACATTTCTTCATAAACATTTTATCTCCTATATTTTGCAAGTAAAAGATAACTTACCAGGATTTCCTTACCAATCATTATACATGATATTACTCTGTACATTTAGCATTGTATCAGATTTTGCTTTGTTTTAAGAATACCTCTGTTTCAATCTCACTTCAGTTTAGAAAAAACCATGCGGGATGGAAAAGAAACCAGCAATCTATTTCTTTTCCATCCCGCTAAAACGAGCTTGATTATTACAAATTTATATAGTGGTAACTAGTATTTTGCCCCATCATCGGTTTGTTTTGCTATTACATTTAAGTTTGAACTATACGTTACCCCCTGATATTCGTTTCCAGCTTTTTCGTCAAGCTTAATCGCGAAAGAAAGATCGATGTATTGGTCATCGTTTAATTGCCAGAATTCATGTTTTTCGCCTTCTTTTGAACCGTCACCTAATACCATCTTCGCTTTTTTGTTACTGCTTTTTGCAGCTGCTTGAGCCTCTTCGTCCTCTACAAACCCAACGATCATTTCAACCCCTGAAGCAATCTTATGAGAAGTGACTTCATTTGTCGTACCATTGAACAACTTATCTAGATAGATTCTTGATTCTTCTAATATATCTTCTGTCATTTCTTCTCCTTCAGAGAATTTATATGCAATATACCCCACTTTATAAGCATTTAATGGAACATCTGCACTTAGAGACTGATTATACGTAGCTTTCAGGAATGCATCCATGTCTCCTGTGTTTTCAATCTTTAACCACTCACCATACTTTAATTGAGAAGGTGCAAACCCAGCACCGGTAATTCCTTCTTCATGCAACTTGTCAATATTCAAGAAAGGAATACTCTCCACTTTTGTTGTTGAACCTTCTTCTTCATTGGTTTTTGGAGGGGGGGATAATTGTACTTCATGCTCATTGTATACTGCTTTAACCACATCAGATTCAAGAAGGGTTTCAATTTCATTTGCAGCAAGTGTAATGGCTACTCCATTTAAAGCCGTTTTATATTCATACTTAATTTCATATGGATCATCTGTAGATTTTGCCTTCTTTTTAATATTCGTATCTATGTCTTTTTTAAATTTCTTGTGAGACTCTTCGACTTTTTTCTCCAATGTATCTAATGAGGTTTTTTCCCCTTCAAGCGATTTTTGGAACTGTTCCGCCTTCGCAGGGAGTTGATCAAACTCTACTATTACTGTTACCTCTTCATCACTCTTTAAATCTATGTCTCTTGAAAGCTGCAAACCTCTTAAGGATCGGTTTGCTTCCAAGTTATCCAATGCTTCTCTCTGTTCTTGTGAGAGATTGGATAAGATGTCCCCAGCACTAGATTGAGGTTGTGCATGTCCAATAGACTGTGTGCCTATAGGTGCTACTGCCCCAAATAGCAGGACAATGCACAAAGCAACCTTTGAAAATTTTCCCCTGTTCATTTTCTCATCCCCATTTCATTCTATTTTCCCTCATTATACATAGAGGATCTGAACCTGTCATTGGGGGGATTTAGCTATAATTTAAGACGATTTTCCTTATAAATTATCCAATTAAAGCCATTAAATATAAGAGAATTCAGTTAATATAAGTAAAAATTAACAAAAGCCGTTCTTTAGAAATAGGTATAATTCCTTGCTGAATTCGGGGGAATTTGCACGAATTTTGTTTGTTGCGAGCGTTTTTCGTCGACATTTTCTTTCAATGTCTTCGAAAAAATGGAAGAAGCAACGTCATACGACATCGCTTCTTCCTCCTCCAATAGTTTTCTACCATTTTTAATTAAAGGTGATATTGGTGTTTATCTCTTTATCTTCTCTTCCTTTTTATTCTAATTCCTCTAGTCCCAACTCCTCTAAAATATCTTCAAGTGTTATGCCATTACTTTCTGATTGAGGTTCTGGTGCATCTTTCACATCAGGGTTTTTCGTCAGGTAGTTTGAAACTACAAAATTTATATCTTCACTATCCACCGTTCCATCGAAATTGATATCCGTATTCCGATGACTGGAGTTCCAATGTTCTTTGATTAGGATTGCGTCTTCGATATCGATCACATCGTCCTGATTGACATCTCCTGGTGTCATTTTCAAAATGGATAAAAATAGTAATTGACCAAGTGGTTCATCGTCTGTTTCTAAACCAAGATTGAATGTTTTTTCCAAAGTAAAGTGTCCTGGAACAATCAATTCAAATTCGAATGGTTCTGTTTTGACCGGCAAATCGGAAACTCGGAACCATCCATATCGGTCGATACCATCTGTTCCATCATACTCATTTCCGTCTTGGTCCCGAAGAATGAGTGATTTATCTACATTTGTCCAATTCGTGCCATACCCTAACGCAGCTGAATCTAATTTCCCATATATCTCAGAGAAAGTAGGGGAAATCTTGACCGCTTCCGCAGCGTGTGGAATGGTATGTTTGGTACTATCACTGTCCGTATATTCTAGGGTTGGCTCCATCTCCCCGAGTACCTGGAAACTGGAATCACTCACCTTAATATTCAGGTCTACTGCTTTTACCTTGCCGCTTAGAGGCTTGTCTGTATTCATCGTGATATTTAATGTGCTACCTTGTAATTCAGTATTTACGATTGGATTTTCATCTTCCGTCAGACTATCATTCGCTTTTGCATCCACTAATTCAAAGGATTCTGTAAAGTTTGAAATGGACCAGTTTCCTTCCTTCAAATTCTCCACATTTTCCAACACCAATGTTGCTGTAAATTCTTCACCAGTTTTCAAACTGGATGCATTTGATTCAAAGTATCCGTATGGCAAGTCTTCCTTAATGAAGTAATAGGTTCTTTTTTCACTGTGATTATTTGCCGTGTCATTTGCATTCACAGCATAACTCATAAACGGATCAGACTCATCTAAAGGTACCGTCAAATCGAGTTTGCCATCTTTTCCAACAGGTAGCTCTGGGTTGAAATTATTATTGATGGAATAATCAACCGTATTTAGAGATTGATCGGCATCCATTCCTAATTCCATCATCTTATCGATTTCTGGATCATGCGCCTCGACATCGAATGTAAATTCGCTTTGATTTTCTGCATATTCAATTACAGGTGAGTCCAGATCTTCTAAAGAGGTTTTGAAAGACGGGTCCTGGGCATCAATCAATACATGCTTTTCCTCAGTGAATACAAGATCTCGCTGACTTGTACCGACGACTTTAATCGTATAGGCACCAGACTGAGCCTGGGTAGTCTCTGAAGCAATTGGGTTATTTTCATCTCCTGTAAAAGCATAATACTCCCCATTAAAGATTTTAGGGGTAAGATAATTAATACCGTCGTAGTTATTTTCTAAGGTTACGGTTGCCAGGAATCCTAAATCTTCACCCGTTTCCGCATCCGATAAAATCAGATCGATTTTTTTCATCGGAGACTTGAAGCTAAAGATTAAATCTACAGTAGATACAGAATCATATTTATGTTTCACATGGAGATATGGAGGTGAAATAGCTGGTGATGACAGCTCTGTAAAGTTGAAGCCACCCTCCATTGTCCTAAAGGCAAATGGAATTCGATATGTTTCTTCTGCATCTTTTTTATTTTCAAAAGTAATATAGCCTTCATAAATTCCAATTTCAGCTGTTTTCGGTACAGTTAAGAAAACATTTGATTTCGTGTCGGAATTTTTTTTGACTTTCACGCTTTTGTCGACTGAAATTTGAACTCCATTTTTGGCTGCATCTAGGGAAGACTCCGTAAAATCTACAGAGACATCGAAATTCTTATTTTTATTATGTGTATTTTCAATGGTGATTGACCTTTGATCTCGAACATTTCCTTCATCAGTAAAATAAGATCCGAAGCTTATTCCACCGGTAATTTCCTCTAAAGAAACCAGTTCCCCATTATCTAATATTGGCGTCTCATCCATCACCTTTAATTCTACATCTGAATGTACAGCCTCATATGGATCAATTCTCCCAGCACCTACATCGAACACACTATTTTCACCATTTAGCTCTACCGCAGTGTTCATCAAAATCGTCTTGATATCCTCTGGCTTAAAATCTGGGTTTTCCTGAAGCATAAGTGCAACGACTCCTGCTACATGAGGTGCCGCCATAGATGTCCCAGAATGACGATCATAAGCAAATTGATAGTCAGAAGATGCATCTACGAACACAGAATATGCTGGTACAGTGGAGAGAATACTGACCCCCGGTGCTGTTACTTCTGGTTTAATATCTATGTTCCTTCTAGTTGGACCTCTTGAACTAAAGTCGCCCAGCATATCCTCTTCTGTTTCATAAACGGAATAGTCAGAGAGCTCTAGCTGTGTTTGACCAGAATCAAGAAGCTCCAATAATTCGATTCCATCCTCGTTCGTCATGTAGAAGGTTGGAACAAACCGATGATCTTCTCCTGTGTAATAGTAAAATTCTTCCATTTCCGGATCGTCATGATAGACAAATACCGCTTTCGCTCCATTTTCTTTAGCAAATACAATCTTATCTTGCGTACCAATACTTCCACGATTGACTAATACTGCTTTCCCGCGCACATCTTTGCCTTCATAATCACTTCTTCTTCCAACCCCCATGTCAACGACTTCCACCTGCTCGTTTTCAAAGGAGCGCAAATCCGTGACAAAATTATTCGCAAATTCCTTTAGATTAATTGTAATTCCTTGATTATTTACGTCTTTTGCCGTAAAGTTTACCGATGAAATAGAGGTGGAGCTCGCGCCTACCGTAAGGGCAAAAGCAGCTGCAGCCGGTGTACCAACAGAATAAGGGTTGGGACCATTATTTCCCGCTGATAAAACAGCAACTACACCGTTTAATACCGCATTATTAATTGCAATACTTGTTGGGTCTAAAGGATCGTTAACCCGTGACCCCAAGGAAAGGTTGATGACGTCCATCCCATCATTTACTGCCCGTTCTATTCCAGCGAGAATCGTTTCTGTCGTACCAGCCCCATAAGGCCCTAAAACGCGATACCCATAAAGTTCGGCATCAGGAGCTACCCCTTTAACCTTAAAACCTCCATCGTTCTCTGCCTGTGCCGCAATCGTACCAGACACATGTGTACCATGGGAGGTATAATAAACATTCAAATTAGGATCCACCAGCGGACGACCAGACTCTTCCCAGTCCTCATATGTCGTTTCCATCGGATCTGAATCATTATCCACTAAATCATATCCACCTGCAAAGGCACCTTGTAAATCAGGGTGATTGTAGTCGATTCCTGTATCTATAACCCCTACTTTGACACCTTCACCAGTTATACCTTCATCATGAAGCTTATCGACTCCTAAAAAAGGTATACTATCGGCCATATGTCCGCCTTCCTGTTCCTCTTCCTGAATGTCACTTTTAATCGGTTCAACGGAATAAGTGTTGCTCTTGTAAACCGCTTTAATAACATCCATTTCTAACAATCCTTCAATTTCATTTGCAGGAATAGTCACCGCAACACCATTAAATGTAGATTGGTAGGTTCTTTCGATTTGAGCTTCATGCTCCTCTGCATACTTTTCAAATGATTGATGCTCTTTTAATACTTGATTCTTCGCTTTCTGATTAGACAGTTTTTCACCTTTTAATGCAGAGCTTAGGACAGCAACTTCTTCTGGTTTCGATTGAAACTCTACAATAACAGTCGTTTCTTCTTCAACAGACAAATCCTTCTCTTCAAACCCTATTAACCCTTCAGTTGGACTTGCTTCTAAATTCTTTAACGCTTCTCTTTGTTCTTCAGACAAGGATGCCAGAATATCTTCCGCTGATGTTTTACTATCAGCTTTTACATTATGTTCTACACTAAGAAAAGGATTAAAAATAGATAGGATTAGTGCAAAAATGAGCAATAGGTAACCGCTCTTTACTAACACTGCCTTCCTTTTGTTAAAATTTAATACTTGTTTCCCCAATTGAATCCCTCCATAACTTTATTAATCTAACCTTTATCTATTCAAGATTCGGTATGTTGGATGGAATTCCTGTTGGGATAATACGGTATAAATAAATAGGGTATAAGGGATTAGATATCATGTAATTTGTTAATTTTTTTATAAAACCACTACTCCAAAGGTCCTTCATAACCCTAAGTTACAAGAGTAAAATGAATTAATATTAAGAAAATTTATCGGGGGAATTTTTGGTGTTTGAATAAAAAGTCCTTTTGTAATAAATCATTCGTGGTGATAAAGACCTCTCTTAAAGGCAATCAATCCTAATAGCGGAACCTTCTTTATTTGATCAGAAATTTTCAAAATGTAACCTCAAAAAAAAGAACAACAAGCTAATCCTGTTGTTCTTTAAAAATATTTTTACTCAAATCGGTTTCTATTTTTTTGTCAGGTTTTCGACTTTTTTGTAACTGTTCAGTTTAAACCTCAATTACTCAACTGTCACCGACTTAGCCAAGTTTCTTGGCTTATCAACGTCACAGTCACGGTGAAGTGCAGCATAGTACGCTAGTAATTGCATTGGGATAACACTTGCTAATGGTGTTAATAGCTCATGCACATGAGGGATTACGAATGCATCCTCATCTTGCTCTAGACCTTTCATGCTTACGACCATCGCATTTGCTCCACGAGCAACAACTTCCTGCACATTTCCGCGAATAGAGTAATTTACATTTTCTTGAGTGGTTAACGCAATAACTGGTGTTCCTTCTTCAATTAGCGCGATCGTACCATGTTTTAATTCTCCACCAGCAAAACCTTCTGCTTGGATATAAGAGATTTCTTTTAGCTTTAACGCTGCTTCTTGTGCAACATGGTAGTCTGTGCTACGTCCGATAAAGAACGCATTGCGTGTTGTTCCGAAATAATCTCTTGCTAATTGTTCTAATTCTTCTTTTTGATCTGTTAGTACTTCCATCGCATTTGCAACAATTGCAAGCTCTTGAAGTGGTTCAAAGTCTAATTCAAGACCCTTCACTCTTGCTGTATCTACTGCTAATATAGCAAGTACCGCGATTTGCGCTGTATATGCTTTTGTTGAAGCAACAGCAATTTCAGGTCCTGCATGTAAATGCATGGTATAGTTTGCTTCACGAGAAAGAGTAGAACCTGGCACATTTGTTAGTGTAAGTGCTGGGTGTCCTAATTCCTTGATTTTTACTAATACGGCACGACTATCTGCTGTTTCTCCACTTTGTGAGATAAATACAAATAATGGTTTTTCAGATAGTAATGGCATGTTATATGAGAATTCACTTGCTACATGAACTTCAACTGGAATATTCGCTAGTTTTTCAATAAATTCTTTACCAACTAATCCAGCATGGTAACTTGTTCCTGCTGCAATGATATAGATTCGATCTGCATCTTTCATAGCTGTTCGAATATCTTGATCAAGTTTCAACTGACCATTGTCATTTTGATACTCTTGGATGATTTTACGCATTACAATTGGCTGCTCATCAATTTCTTTTAGCATGAAGTGAGGGTAAGTTCCTTTTTCTGTATCACTTGCATCTATTTCAGCAGTGAAAGGCTTACGCTCTACCACTTGACCATCAAGTGTTTGTACTTCTACATAGTTGCGGCTTACAAGTACGATTTCTTTATCAAAAATTTCCAAGTATTGGTCTGTTTCTCTTAATGTAGCCATTGCATCACTTGCTACAAGATTAAAACCATCACCTAAACCAACCAATAGTGGGCTCTTATTTTTAGAAACGTAAAGTGTCTCGCTATCTTCCGCATCAATTAATCCAATTGCGTAAGAACCTTTAAGCAGGCTCATTGCTTCGCTAAAAGCTTTTTTTGTATCTTGATATTTTTCATGAAGTTTTTCGATTAATTGTACGATTACTTCTGTATCTGTTTCACTTATAAATGATACATCTGCAAGGTACTCATTTTTAATATCATTATAATTTTCAATAACACCGTTATGAACAATAGTAAATCTTTCAGAAGTACTTTGATGTGGATGAGCATTCATTACGCTTGGTACACCATGTGTTGCCCAACGTGTGTGCCCAATCCCCATTGTAGAATCAATTGTCGTATCTACATCCTCACGCAATGTAGCAATACGACCTTTTACTTTTGTTACATGAACGCCATTATCATTTAGCGTTGCAATTCCTGCAGAGTCATATCCTCGATATTCTAGCTTTTCTAAACCTGTTAGTAAAATTTCTTTTGTATCATTTTGTCCAATATAACCGACGATTCCGCACATGTCGATGTCCTCCTTGAATTAAAGGGGCAGACAAAAAGACCGACTTTAAGTGAGTGTTCAATAGAGTAATTTTTTTGAAAACCCTTGCGAACACCAACTTTATTACATAGGGGCCTCTTGTTGCCCCTTTCTCGTGTATTTTATTATTTGATAAGACATCTTTCTTTATCCTTTTGTGCAATAGGTCACCCTACTGTTTTAGTGATAAAGTTTCGACTGTGATGACAGCCGGGAGGCACCCGCCGAAAATTCGATAACCTCCTACCTCGTCAACTATCCTTCCTATCCGTCCGAAGAATAGTCCTGGCGCTTTTGATTATAGTCCCTAAAATTTGCTCTAAAAGCTCCTTTCCATGATAGTTGCCCTTGCTTTCGGACTTTCATTACTTAGGAAAAACAAGAACTCTTTATATTCTAACGGAAAGATAGAAAATCGGTCAACTGTTTTCTTCATTTCCTGCAACCAGTTTATGAATTTATGTCGTAAAGGTTACGACACATGCCTTGAAACGCCAGTAAATAAAGAAACCTCCCAAAAGGACGTAATGAGGTTCTCCGGTTTCAAGATATTTTTTGTGGTTAAAAATTAAGTATTCATCATTGTAGCTTTTTTAAATGTTCTATTACCTATTTTGTTTGATTTCAAGGATTATTTGGGTTTTAGAACGGCTCTATTCACCATTTTTTACGGATTTCTCTCTTGTTTTGGGTAATAGGAGCCCTCTATTCACCATTTTCCGCGGAATTCTCTCGGGTTTTGGTCAATAGGAGCGCTCTATTACCCATTTATTACGGCTTTCTCTCTTCTTTTGGTCAATAGAAGCTCTCTATTCACCATTTTTCACAGATTTCTCTCTTCTTTTGGTCAATAGAACCTTCCTAGTTTTGGAATCACGGATTCCGGGTCCGGATTTGGGGCAAATGGTTCTAGTAATTCAAACAAAAAAGTTGCAGCTTTGAAATGTGGGTTCTTTCATAATGAACCCTAGTACCAGTTCTGTAAAGGTATCTCACATTTCTAGCTACAACTTATTTGTTCATTTTTTATCCTTGATGCTTATCGAGAAAATCGAGCATCCATGTGTATACTTTTATTTCATTTTCTTTTTTCGAAAATCCATGTCCTTCATCTTCTAATACGTAATATTCCACATCTCTTCCTTTTGCTTTCAACTTCTCTACGATTTGATCAGATTCTGCTTTTACCACACGCGGGTCTTTTGCACCTTGGATCACCAGCATTGGTTTTGTCATCGAATCTAAATACGTATCTGGAGAATCTCGAATGAAACGCTCTTTGTCGCGTTCCGGATCTCCTACCCAACGGTCCATAATCGGTTTCCATTCCGCTGGTACGGACTCCACAAATGAGAATAAGTTACTTGGTCCAAATATATCGATAACCGCTTTAAAATATTCTGGATGTCTACCATGTAAAAGTAATGCCATGTACCCGCCATAACTTCCACCTACTAAGAATAAATGATCGGGATCGCTAATACCTTGATCGAATAACCACTTGACTCCTTCTACATTGTCTAATCGTGGTCCATAGCCCCAATCTCTTTCCACCATTTTTACAAATTCTGACCCGTAGCCCGTACTTCCACGGAAGTTTGGTGCGAAGATATTATAACCGCGGTAGAGAATACTTTGGAACATTGCACGGAAAAACTTACGTTCAGATGCTTGAGGTCCACCATGGGGCCAAAATACCGTGTATCCATTAGCATTTTCTGGTTTTGCCTTAAAGAACAATGCTTCTATTTCCATTCCATCAAAAGAAGGATACGTAATTACTTCAGGGTCAACTAATTGCGACTCATCCATTCCAAGCACTCGGTTTGTTGTAAGTTGTTCCCACTCTTTCCCATTACTTGAGACAAAAATATTTAATGGAAGTGTTGCTGTGCGCCCTAAGACATACACGTTTCCAGATTTCATAACTTTCAATTGCTCTACAATTTCAAAAGGCGTATCCATTTCAATCAATTGTTTGTTATCCAAGCTGTATTGGTATAATTTATCTACCACACCTTTTTCAGAAACAATATATAATGTATTGGTTTCTTTATGATATTCCAACGTACTTAAAGATTCTTCTTCTAACTCGAATACTTTTTCAAACTTCTTCGTATTTAAATCAAACTTAGCTATATATTGATAATTACTATCATAATCAGTTAGAAAATACACCGTATTATCGTCGGTAAATACCGGCTCAAATGAAACATGAACTTTCTCTGGGTCTGGAGTTAAAAATACTGTCTCCTCACCCTTTTGTACAAATATATTGTTATACGTATTTGCAAACATACGAATATAGACTTGAGCCTCTTCATTCTCAGAAACAACTGCCAAATGCGTGAGCCCTTTCTCACCTTCATAAATTAATGTATCTGAATCATTTTCCAAATCTTTTACACGTGTATTAAAAAAAGACGGATTATCCACAGACGTATTATAATAGACGCGTTTCCCATCTTCACTGAGGTGACTAAATAAATATTTATCCTCTGGCTTTCCTGTGATTAATGGTTTAGGAATCCCGCCTTCATAGGGAAGTGCATAAATTTGATAATTTTCATCACCGTCACTATCAAAATCTGTTAATACAAATTTCCCTTCTGGGTCAAACGCTGTAAAGTTAGAAGACTCTCCTTTTTGTGCAAACTGATAAGGGAATTTACTCCCTTCCTTTAGATCCATAGCCCATAAATTCATCGTTCCATTTATATTTGTTGCGAAGACTAACTTATTTTCGTCTTTACTAACATTAAAATGGCTGATGGTATATGTGCGGAAAAACTGTTCTACTGTTGGTTTTGGAAATTCAATCATCTCATTACACCTCTTATTTATCTGATTATTTTTATACTTCTAATTTTATCATGAAGAGCGTACATCGTAACAGTCTAAAGGTGCTACCATCCTCCGCCTCTAGTAGGATATTTAATCTAAGACCAAATCAAAACCACCAGTGTGAACTGGTGGTTTGCTCTGCGGCTGGAAGCCTCTGTTGCCGGCCTCGGCCTAAAAGGCCCACTGAATGGTTTCCCCTTCTGCACCACACTCACTCACTGATTCTAAAAGAATCTCTTATTTCTTTTTATTTTTCTTTCCGGTGAACGGATCAAATTCTTCAAATAAAGTTAACTGATCACTCATATAATCCTCTTTAAGCTGATTTCGTATATATTCTTGGATTTGATTTTTATTCCTTCCCACCGTATCTACAAAGTAGCCTCGACACCAGAACTTTCGATTGCCATATCTATACTTTAAGTTGGCGTGACGGTCAAAGATCATTAAACTACTTTTTCCTTTTAAGTAACCCATAAATTGAGATACACTCAGTTTTGGTGGTATACTCACCAACATATGGACGTGGTCTCTGCATGCATTTGCTTCGTGTATTTCAACATCTTTTCTTTCGCAGAGTTCTCTAATAATTTCTCCTATACTCTTTTTATATTTTCCATCTATATTTTGGGGAAAAAACTAAATGATACTTACATCTCCATTGCGTGTGTGCTAAACTATTCTTGTCCTTCATTGGACACGCCTCCTTCTATGGTGAGATTTGGTGGTCGGGAAACCAACCTTATCTTACCATGAAGAGAGGCTTTTTTTGACCCCACGCTAGAAGCTTTCTGGAACCCCTGGCATAGCCAGGGGTTTTCTAAGACCAAAAACAAAAAAGACAGCGAATTCATTCTCCGCTGTCTTTTTCATCTATGCTCCTAAGTGCTGTTCAATTACCGAGACAATTCGGTCAGCATATTGTTCACATTCTTCTTTTGTCTTGGCTTCCACCATCACTCTTACTAATGGTTCTGTACCAGAAGGTCTAACTAACACGCGACCATCTTCACCAAGTTCTTTTTCTACTGCGTCTACTTCATCTAATAGAACTGAGCTACTTAAAGCTTGGTTCTTATCCATTACACGAACATTCTTTAACACTTGAGGGAAAACAACCATTTCATCAGCAAGTTCGGATAAAGGTTTTCCTGTTTCACGCATCACATTAACAAGTTGAATAGCTGATAACATACCGTCACCAGTAGTAATATAATCTAGGAATATTATATGACCAGATTGTTCGCCACCCAAGTTATATCCGTTTTGGCGCATTTCTTCCATTACATATCTGTCACCGACAGAGGTCTTATTACTGTTTAGACCAATATTTTCTAACGCTTTGTAAAAGCCGAGATTACTCATTACTGTAGATACCACTGTATCTTTTCGCAGCATCCCTATCTCATGCATGTACTTAGCACAGATAAACATGATTTTATCCCCATCAACTAAATTACCCTTTTCATCAACAGCGATAAGTCGATCTCCATCTCCATCAAAAGCAAGACCAATATCTGCATTTTTTTCTACAACGAATTCTTGTAGTTTCTCTGGATGCGTAGATCCAAAACCATCATTTATATTTAATCCATCTGGAGATGAACCAATAGAGTAAATGTCTGCTTCTAGGTCAGCAAAAAGATGCGTCGCCAGACTAGATGTTGCGCCGTTAGCACAATCAATCGCAATATGAATTCCTTCGAAGTCATTATCAATCGTATCTTTAAGATAAGATAAATACTTCTGTCCGCCTTCAAAGTAATCATTGACAACCCCGATATCTGCTCCTGTTGGTCGAGGTAAATTATCCTCGCCCTCCATTAGCGATTCAATCTCATTTTCTTGTGCGTCTGTTAGTTTAAAGCCATCTGGCCCAAAGAATTTAATTCCATTGTCTTCTACTGGATTATGAGAAGCAGAAATCATCACACCAGCTTGTGCACTAGTTGCCTTCGTCAAATACGCGACCCCTGGAGTAGAAATGACTCCTAATCGCATTACCTCCGCACCAATGGATAACAGACCAGCTAAAAGAGCACCTTCTAGCATATGTCCAGAAACACGTGTGTCTCGTCCAATTAATATACGTGGTCTTTCACTATCTTTAGTAAGTACATATCCACCAAAACGTCCGAGCTTAAATGCAAGCTCAGGTGTTAGACCTTCGTTTGCTACTCCTCTCACGCCATCTGTTCCAAAAAATTTACCCATTTAATACCTCTCCTTTAGTTACCAATACATACATTAGTTAATCTTGATTTTGGTCTTCATCTTCCTCAGATTGTTCTGGCTGTTCTGGTTGCTCAGATTGATTAGCTTGTTCTGACCCACTAATCTCTACACTAACCTCTTCAACCTCTGTGGAGACATTGATTCCATCTTCATTAGGAGCCTCAATCGTTATAGGCAATTGATGTGGCCCAGGACTTAGATCTGTCAATTCAATAAATGCCCGAAAATCTTCTATTGATAATTCATTTATAATTGCCGCATCTCCGGATGTAGTTATATTTAATTCCCCAGAGGAGGGTTCGAGAAAATTAAAAGCCAATCCACTACTTAGACCCTCATCCTCTATCGGAATATTTTCAAATACTCTCGACGTTTCTACATCAACAGTTACTTCTACCATTTCCATTTCTGGTGCATAAACACCTTCTGGTAATTGTAATGGCACTTCGATGGTACCTGATTCGTCTATTTCTGATAAGTCGACTTCTTCGGTAGTAATTTCGGAAATTTCATCCAGACGACTGCTGGTTGAATAAATTTCAACTTCATCTACATTAGCAGAAATTGAATTTAATGAATAGCCTTCCGGTAGTTCTCCCGCTGTCGCAACAGATAATGATACAGTCTTACTAGGATTATTAACATCTACGGAGACTTGTACATTCTCAGGATCTAGACGTACATCAAGCTCGTTTCCTTGTAAATCATATACATTTACAGGGAGCTCTCGGCTATTAATCGGACCGTCCACACCTTCAAGATTCACATAAACTTTGACAGTTCCAATCGCATCTATCACACTTCGAGAACTCGTAATTGTGACAGTAGAAGGTTCTATTCTTGAATCGGTCATTTCAAAACCATTGGCCATTTTGTCTTCATTAATAAAATCCGCCACAACCGTGAATTCTTCAGAGGCTCGTTCTTCTATCGTTACCTCTATCGTTTTCGGTTCGATATACACTTTTACATCATTTTTATTGATCGTATGCTCAAGTTCAACGACATGAGTTCCTTCCCCTAAACCTTCAAGATCTACAAACACCTCAAAGTTACGCTGAAGAACTAATGGTGTAACGCTTCCAGAAGTACCTTGTAAACTAACTTGAACACTTTCAGGAACACCACTTACTACATATTTCTCTCGGTCAATTTCAATCTCTACCGGCACATCACTTAATAATTCCGATTGTTCTCCGAGACCTGAGTAGGTTGAATCTGAATTTCCTGGTTCATTATCATCAGAAACATTTACAAACGCATACAAGAATATCGCAAAAGCTAATGAAAACAAGCGAACAAACCATTTACTGCGAAACCAATTATCCATTTTTATCGGTCCTCCGTTTCCACGATTTTCTTTCAGAGGATTTTGGAGCTAACGACAAATGTGTAGCCAACACATCTCCTAATTTTTCTTGATCGACATCTCGATGTAGCTCCCCGTTTTTTGTAAACGAGATTGCACCTGTTTCCTCCGAAACAACAATCGTTAATGCGTCAGTCACTTCACTAATTCCCATTGCTGCACGGTGTCTCGTACCTAGCTCCTTTGAAATAAAAGGACTCTCCGATAGTGGCAAGTAACAAGCTGCAGCGGAAATTTCTCCTTCTTTTATAATTACCGCACCATCATGTAATGGCGTATTCGGAGTAAAAATATTTGTAAGTAACTGATGAGAAAGCTTACCATTTATCGGGATCCCTGTCTCCGCATAATCACCAATCCCTGTTTCTTTCTCTATCGATATAAGCGCCCCGATTCTTCGTTTTGCCATATAATTACAGGATTGTAAAATGGCATTTATATCATTTTGAATGATCTCTTCTTGCGACTTAGCACTTCGAACAAATAAATTTCCTCTACCCAGTTGCTCGAGCGCTCGCCTTAATTCTGGCTGGAAAAGTATTATAATTACGATAAGTCCCCAACTAATAATTTGATTTGTGAAAAACTGGATTGTTTGGAGGTTAAGAAGTATACTCACTCCCCATACAATAATCACTACGGCAATCCCTTTTAATAATTGAATTGCTTTTGTGCCTCTGATTAGCATTATTAATTTATATAATACATACCAGACGAGAGCTATATCTACGCCAATACGTAACAGATTTAATATGTCAAATCCCCCATCAAGCATGCCCACACATCCTTTGCCAGTTTAATTTATCTATGTCTAAAAAAGCCTACTTTACATTCTTTTCCTTTTTTACAAATTTCATGTATCGAACGTTATTAATTATAACATAAAACAGATCATTTAGACCCTTGCGTAAGTGATTTCGAGCTTGCTTTTTTATTACTGGGGGTAGTAATTCATTTATCTGGAATTTTATTTAAAAATCAGTCAATTATATAATTATCAAGTTCTCATTAATACAAATAATTAGAAACAACTCGAGTTTGTTTCCCTACGAAAATTTCTTTTCAGATCAAGTTTGAAAAAAATTCAAAGATCATTAGTGATTAAGTATGTATGTCTATATAACATAAATATTTTAGTGAATAGAATAACGATTTTCTCGTCTCGAAAGTTTAAATCCACCGATTTCTGCTCAAAATCCCCGTCGAGTCGTCGGTCCGTAATGGTAATCAGAACAGCTACGTTGGGATTTCACACAAATATCCTACCACAATAAAAATCCAAACAAAATAGTACCTAAATACATATTGATACTTAGATACTATTTTAACCTACATATATCATTTAAAAGGAGAATACACCTTTGAAGAAGTTTTTAATATTGTACCAAATCCACTCAAACATTCGATCAATTGTCTCTAACTCACCATTGACTCCTCCGACTGAGGCCATTAATCCTTCTCCATTCATTTCCGAATCATTGTCGAGAATTTTCCCATTAAAAATAGTAACGTCCCCATCTACTGTTCCTAACAACAATAAATCGCCATTTTTCACTAATACATCACCTGGAACAGTAACACCTGCTGGTACAATCACCGTATCTCCATCAACAATTAATTCATTTTGAGCAGAGACGACAAGCTGATCAGAGGAATGTGTCCAAGTAGATATCATACCTCCAGCCATCAAGACAAGAAAAATAGCAGCAGCTGTCCACATTGGGTGAAGTTTGAACCAACGTCGATACTTTACTGTCTTCTTCTCCGATGGTAGATTCGCCATCACATTTTCGGTAAATCCATCTGGTGCTTCTACTCGTTCGGCACTACGCATTAACGTTATCGTACGATTTAGTTCATGAAAATGTTTTTGACATGATTCACAATCTTCTAGATGCCTACTCAACTTCGATTCATCTTCTCTTGTGATATCCCCATCTAAATATATATGCATTAAATTTAAATAATCTTTACTGCAACTCACGTCGAACACGCTCCTTTACACATGTCGAAGCCTTTTTCGTAAGGCTTCCCTTCCCCGATGAATTCTCGTTTTCACTGTCCCTAAAGGGATGTCGAGTATTTCACTTATTTCTTGTAAAGAGAATTCCTCTAAATAACGAAGCATGATAATACTTCGATACTTTGCTGGTAATTGTGATATCTCGTGGTGTATATATCGTTGTAGTTCTCTACTCTCTACTTCTTCACCTGGAAGGCGTTCTGTGCTTGCCAATTGGGAATACATATCTAACCCTTCTGTCCCTTTAACCTCGGCATCTAAATAGTAGTCTGGCTTTCTCTTTCGTATACGATCAATCGTTAGATTCGTTGCAATACGATACAACCAGGTTGAAAATTTGCGTTTTTCATCAAACGAATCGATATTTATATACGCTCTAATAAAAGCCTCCTGCGCTATGTCCTCCGCTTCATGTTTGTTACCAAGCATACGATAACAATGCTGAAATATTTTATTTTGGTAAAAGGAAACCACTTCAGCAAATGCGGATTGATCTCCTTTTTTTACTTGTTTTATCTTTTCTATGATAAATTGATCCATTTGACTACCTCCGCTATCCATGCGGTACTCATTGTACGAATTCCACCTGCAATAGGTTTCATTTTTTTATAAAAAATTTAAACTAATTGTTTATGAATTTCAAAAAAAGGGTATATAGTAAGTATTATACTAAAAAGGAGGGCAATTTTGTGGATAAACACACATTATTTGAGGAAATCGAGCAATGTAGAAGAGAAATGCTAGATTTATACGGGAAATACGATCTTACCTCAGATACTGTAATATCAACAAGCACGAGATTAGACCAACTAATGAATGATTATGAAAAAATATCATAAAGAGATAAAAAAAGGGTAAAAAGACATCCACATACTATCGTTGGAATGTCTTTTTTAAATTTTTTTATTCCTCTTCGATTACAACTTGCTCACCTTCTAATGAAGGCTGTAATGTTAGGGGCTTGATTCCGACTTCTGCCCAAGCATGAAAAAGATTCTCTGCTTGATCTTTAGAGTACATAAATGCAATACCACAATCGCCTCCACCAGCACCTGATGGTTTCCCAGCACCACCTAACTGTTCAGCAAGGTCACATAATTTTGTCAGCATCGATGTTTCAATTGGTGTTTTAGCTTTTTGTCCTACGTGTGCTAATGCTTGTCTATTTTTTCTTACTCCGTCCATTAACATAGAAAGGTTCTCGCTATTCATTCCATCTAAAAATAGGCCGACCGCTTCTTTACTACTTTGTAGAAAATGTTCATATGCATCTGAATCACTTACTTTTAATAAACGAATCTGTTGGACAAGGTTCTTTGTTGATGCAGCAGTACCTGTCCAACCTACACAGACGTTTAGAAAATCAGGTATGCGAATATTTTCTGATTGATAATACTTCCACTCCATATCTACAACTTCAGATATCGTTGAAGCATTCTTATATGTATTCAATAACCAATCTGCTTGAAACGAACTATATTGTCGAAAACCACCATATGTGGAAGCTGCAATATCGGCACCAGATCCATTACCTTGTGTACAGACATGAGACAACGCCGCTAACCGAAAAATAATTTCCTTCGTTGCGTAACGTGGAGCAACAAAACGAAGAATTGCCGATACAACAGATGTTACAATAGCGGCACTTGACCCTAGACCGTATTTCACACCGGAAGCATCATCCAACTCACTTCGAGTAGACAAATGAAAAGAAGGGATTCCTATGCTTTTTTCTTCTAAATACGTACATGTAATGTAGATAGCATCCTTCACAAAAGAAAATCGCTCATCGTCCGATTCTATATTTACAGTTCCCGTTTGGTAAGACCAAGCAATATCATGTAACCCAAAGTCTTCTAGAGACAATGTATAATTTTCTGCGTCTGTTATGGTTGCATACACGTATCGATTAACTGCCATTACTGCAAGTTTTTGATAAGGTTCTAATACAGCGAACTCTCCAGCAATCATTAGTTTGCCTGGCACTTTAACGGTCAATTGTCTCTTACTCAACTTTTCCAACCCCTACAAATAGCTTATTCCTTTTCCTGGCTTACTAACGATTACATCCTCGACACCCATAATCTGTTCAAGTCTTTGCTTCACTTTCGACTCATCTTTTGGTAAATATAACACTTTAACATTTGGGCCAGCATCAATGGTAAAGTAAGCAGGAATTCCTTCTTCTCTCATCTGTTGTACATTTTGCATGACACGCATCGTTGTGTCTTGCCAATACGTAAAAGGAGGATTTGCGCCTAATGTTGTTGCATGCATTCTCATACAATTCGCTTCCGCAATACTTCCTGTCTTTTCAAAGTCTTTATCATGAATTGCCGTCTTTATTTCCTCTAAATCCTTCGGTGTTTGTTTTAACCAGCCATCATAGAAAGGAGATGTTTCCACAGTTCTTCTCATTCCATCTCGACTTGATACTTTCTTCTCCGTAGCAGAAAGGACTACAGCAGCTACACGGATGTCCCAATGATCCTTTGAAGCAATAGGTACTGCATAAGAATCAGAACCGTCTTCTTTTTCACCCATCTGCCATTCGACAAAGCCACCATAGATAGAGCGACACGCTGAGCCGGAACCTTGTCTTGTTAATATAGATAATTCCGTATCATTTAATTCTAACCCTATGGCTTTTGTGCTAGCTGCAGCTAATGCAGCAAAACCTGAAGCTGAGGATGCAAATCCTGCCGCAGTCGGAACATGGTTTAAAGAATGAATTCGAGCATACATTTCTTTACCCGCCATTGCTCTGACCTTATCTAAGAATCCTGTTACACGTTGGCTTGCTGCGTCTTCTACAAGCCTATCATTCAAGAAAAACTCATCGGAACTTAATTCTTCTTGAAAATGGACGGTCGTTACAGTAGAAAACCCATCTAACGTAAGAGATAGGTTACTATTTGTTGGTAATATAATTGGTTCATTTCGCTTTCCCCAATATTTTATCAATGCGATATTTGTATGCGCCTTTGCTGTTGCTTTCATTGAATTACTCCTTCAATCTTCTCGTTTAAGACTTACTTTGCTTCTTCAATACAAATGGCCAAACTGAATTAGCACCGAATTTACGAAGTTTATCAGCTAATTGTTTTGAGTGCACCTCATTTTGCGCTAATGCAATTATGCACCCACCATTTCCACCGCCAGTTAGCTTCGCACCTAAAGCTCCCTCTTCACGTGCAAGATGAATTAATTTGTTTAATCCGGCATCACTAACACCAAGAGCTTCAAGTTCTTTTTGCGCTTCATTCAGCAATTGTCCTAAAAATTGCTTACTTGCTTTTTCCAATGCGTCTTTTGCATGGTGTGTTAGCTCTCCGATTCGTTCTATCTTCGCGTGTATACGTTTTGGAGCCATTCTTAACAATTGGGCTACAGATTCAACCGAGGTTCTTGTATCCCCAACTCGACCAGAATCAGCGACAATAAAATGAAGATCTTCTCCAAGCTCGATATAATCAACCGGATGGTCCTTTTCAAACCATACAGGTAAATTAGATGTGATCGTAAGCGTGTCTAATCCGCTTGGATCACCGTGAGCATAGGTTTCTGCCACATTCGCTAGACGCAGTAGTTCTTCTGTCGTATAGGAACGATCTGCATAATCAAACAAAGAGCGTATCACAGATATCGCTACTGAAGCACTAGAACCAAGACCTTTTCCTGGTGGGATCGAGGAATTAATACGGATCAACAAGTCCTCATTAGGAATCTCAAGATATGCAAGTGTTTCATCAACACAATTAGCTATACCCTGAAGATAGTCAGGAGCATGATGTAATGGCCCATGATAAAAAGAGCTGTCCACTTTCACCGTACCAGGGACGTACTCAATAACGGTTTCTACACCTATTAAAGGAAATGGAATTGCAATCGCTGGTTGTCCGTGTACAACTGCGTGCTCTCCAATTAAAATAAGTTTACTATGAGCTACACCAATAGCTGTTTTCTCTGAGGCTGTTACTTTTTCTAAACTCATTGTTTATACTGTTCCACCAATTCTTTAGCTTTTCCGACACGGATTTCTTTTTGATCTATTAATTTCTTTGCTATCACATCAATCATCTCCCCTGAAGCCCCTCCAGCAATTGCAACAGAACGGGAATGAAGAGCCATATGCCCTTTTTGTATTCCGTCGGTTGCTAAAGCTTTCAAAGCACCGAGATTCTGCGCTAACCCAACAGAAACGATAACTTCCGCCAATTCAGCTGCAGATTCAATATTCATTATAGAAAGAGAGAGCTCAGCTAATGGGTGTACCCTCGTAGCTCCCCCTACAATTCCAACAGACATTGGTAATTCTATTTCACCAACTAAATTGCCTGCTTCATCTCTAGACCATCTAGTCATTGATCCATATTGACCGTCCTTGGCCGCATATGCATGAGCACCTGCTTCAACAGCACGCCAATCATTCCCCGTGGCTATCACAATTGGATCTATGCCGTTCATGATACCTTTGTTATGGGTCACAGCTCGATATGGATCAGAAGCTGCAAATTCATATGCATGTATAACACCGTCTCTAACTTCTTCACCAGTGAAATCACCAGTCGCTAAAAGATGAGGAGGAATAACACACTTGGCGCTTGCTAAACTTCGATCAGCGTAGTTAGACAAAATTCGAAGGTAAACTTTTCCGCCAGTTATTTCTTCAACAATAGGAGCGATGGCTTCTGCCATTGTGTTGATCATATTCGCCCCCATTGCATCGCAAGTATCGACATATATATGCATAACAAGCATTTGAGAGTATGTTGAATTTGCATCTTCATTTAAGATACGAACATCAAGATCTCTTGTCCCACCACCGCGCTTAACAATACTCGGATAGGCATCATTAGCCGCGTTCATTAAAGTATCTTTTTGATCAAGTAGATCTTGCTTTGCTTCATGAAAGTTAGAACATCCTACTACTTGTATCTGCCCTATCATTAATCTTTCCCTAGACTCCGCTTCAAATCCACCAGCACTTCTAACAATTTTTGCTATATGACTGGCAGACGCTACGACAGAAGCTTCTTCAATTGCCATAGGTACGGTATACTCGTTCCCGTTTATGACAAAGTTCAACCCCATACCTAACGGGAGTTCAAATGTTCCAATAACATTCTCTATCATGTTATCCGCTTTGTCTAAAGAAAGTGACGGATTATCTGTCAGGTTGCTCATCTGCTCATCTGTTAGATCATAATTATCCTTTAATAATTTACGTCTTTGATCTACAGACATATTATAAAAACCTGGAATTCTAGAAGATTTCATTCCTCGCTCATCCTTTAATCTGTTGAAATTCATTGAACTAAATATTTTAATGGATCGTTTCCCAATTTAAACTACGTAAATTATAACACGAATTATAATGACTTTTCATTTAGAAGTTCCCAGATTTGGTAAGTAATGAACTTTCCATTTTTTCCTTATCTTCTGTAAAGTATTTTTACACTGTTTTTCTCTATATGAAAAAAACAAACAGGTCCGACTAATCGTTCCTGTTTGTTCCTTGTGATGAGCCATGAAGGATTCGAACCTTCGACCCTCTGATTAAAAGTCAGATGCTCTACCGACTGAGCTAATGGCTCGTATTAAATGAGTCTTTCATTATTATACGTTTATAAAAAAGACATAAAAAAAAGACCTTGAATAAAGTATGGCTGGGCCACTAGGATTCGAACCTAGGGTACACGGGATCAAAACCCGATGCCTTACCGCTTGGCTATGGCCCAACAACAAAAAATGGTGGAGGGGGGCAGATTCGAACTGCCGAACCCGAGGGAGCGGATTTACAGTCCGCCGCGTTTAGCCACTTCGCTACCCCTCCGTAGATATTGTTAACCATAATAAAAAGATTATACAATTAAAATTATGAGTGGTGCCGGCCAGAGGACTTGAACCCCCAACCTACTGATTACAAGTCAGTTGCTCTACCAGTTGAGCTAGGCCGGCAATATAATATTATAGCATCTTAGTTATTTCGATGAGTTAATCAAAAGATCAAAAGAATGCTCGTCGTGTTGCAAGATTACTCAGTGATGCAGCACATCATTGATCAATTTAAGTAATGACCCCTGCATCTAATAGCTTACTCAAAGCGGTTTGTGCTTCGGGGTTACTCGACGCTAACTCGGCAGAAGATTCGCTCGTTGCTCTACCAGTTGAGCTAGGCCGGCAATATGAAAAATATAATGCAAAAAACATGGTATCAAACTTCACTTTATCTTGCAAGAATATATATCAATCATTAAATAAAAATCAATGGTGGAGGATGCAGGGCTCGAACCTGCGACCCCCTGCTTGTAAGGCAGGTGCTCTCCCAGCTGAGCTAATCCTCCATATGATTGGTGACCCGTACGGGATTCGAACCCGTGTTACCGCCGTGAAAGGGCGGTGTCTTAACCGCTTGACCAACGGGCCATGATGCTTTTCGACACGCTTTTGAAAGTATGTCTCGCAAACTGACGAATTTTATTATATCGAGGATCCCCCTGTTTGTAAAGAGTAATTTGAAATTTTTTTTGGTTTTTTTTATTTTTCTTATAAACCGCTTCATTACTGGAATAATCACACTTTTCAGCTTCCTTACCAACCTCAAATTTATCGTTTTTATGTTTTGGTTTCATTACCAGGTACTAATAAGTTATAATAAATAAATAATGAATCATTTGGAGGTAAATTATGACGAAACTATTAGAAGGTAAAAATATTGTAGTTATGGGTGTTGCAAATGAACGTAGTATCGCTTGGGGAATAACGAAATCTTTACACAATGCTGGCGCTAATTTAATTTTTACAAATAGACAAGAACGTTCTTATCAAAAACTAGTGAAACTATTAGATAAACATGAAATACAAGCTAAATTAATTGTATCTTGCGATGTAGCTGACGATGAAAGTATCCAACAAGCTTTCAATGAAATCGGAGAAAAAGTAGGCGTTATTCACGGTGTTGTTCATTCTGTTGCGTTCGCAAACCGAGATGAACTACAAGGAGAATATGCAAATACATCAAGAGATGGGTTCTTACTTGCACAAGAAATCAGTGCGTACTCTTTAGTCGCTGTTACAAAAGCTGCTAAAGAACTAATGACAGAAGGTGGAGGAATCGTAACACAGACTTATCTAGGGGCAGAACGAGTTATTCCTGGATATAATGTCATGGGAGTTGCAAAAGCATCTTTAGAAGCAAGTGTCCGCTACCTAGCTGAAGACATGGGTAAATACGGTATCCGAGTTAACGCAGTTTCTGCCGGACCAATTCGTACACTTTCTGCAAAAGGAGTCTCTAACTTTAATGAAAAAGCAAATGTTATAGTAGAAAAAGCTCCACTACGTAGAAATGTAGATCAAGATGAAGTTGGCGACGCAACGCTATTTTTAGTTAGTGAAATGGCTCGTGGGATCACTGGGGAAGTTCTTCATGTGGATTCAGGCTTTCATATCATAGGTGGATAGTTCAGCAGAAAGTTGTAAAATCAAATTTTAAAAAAACACTTTAGACATATATAGAACGCATATCCAACGGATGGCGAGTAGGGCCCCAGATGTTCATACATCTGGGGCCTCACCTATACCTTCTTGCTACCGGACAAAAAGAAAGACCGCGAAAGCAGAAAATCGACTTAAGGTTTTCAAGGAGTCTTCATTTAGTATGCTCCCCCTAATGATCACCCTTTTTTACCCCCCAGCTTGTTATACTCCGCTTTTTCTTTATAAGATGTTTATCATTATACATATCGGGAACATCTATTTATGTACACAATCTCAAGACAAAGGAGCTTGTAACGATATGTATAACAATGTAAAACACTTTATAAATGGCGAGTGGGTAGAATCCACTGGTAATGAAACAATTGACGTTATAAATCCAGCAACAGAAGAAAAAATGGGTACGATAAGCGCAGGTACAGAAGAAGATTTAGATAAAGCTGTACAAGCTGCAAGAAAAGCGTTCCCTTCTTTCTCTAATACAACTCGGGAAGAAAGAGTGAAATTATTAGATCGTATTGCAGATGAATATGAAAAACGCAAAGACGATTTTATAAAAGTGATTACGCAAGAACTAGGTTCACCAGTGACGTTTACTGAAAAGACGCAATACGAAATGGGCCTACGTCACTTCCGTGAAACTGCAAAAATACTTCGCGATTTTGAATTCACCGAACAACGCGAAGGATCATTTATTCAAAAAGATGCCATTGGCGTTTCTGGTTTAATTACACCTTGGAACTTCCCAACAAATCAGTTATCGACCAAACTGGCTAGTGCAATTGCCGCTGGTAGTACGGTCATTTTAAAACCAGCTTCCCAAACTCCATATGCAGCAATGCTAGTTGCAGAAGTATTTGAAGCAGCTGGAGTACCAAAAGGTGTATTTAACTTAGTCAATGGTTCTGGTAGTAAAATCGGGAATGCAATTAGTTCCCATCCAGATATCGATTTTGTTTCCTTCACTGGTTCTGGTGGAGTTGGCACAAAAATCATGGAAAATGCAGCTCAAGATATTACCAAAGTATCACTTGAATTAGGTGGTAAATCACCAATTATTATATTAGATGATGCAGATGTGAAATATGCAGCAAGAAATGCAATTACAAATATCGCAGCGAATACTGGACAAGTTTGTACAGCAGGAACACGCGCACTCGTACCTGCTTCCATGCACGATGAGTTCATTGAAGCAATTAAAGAATTATTACCGGAATTCCCTGTTGGTGACCCTCAAGATAAAAACACCTTTACCGGTCCACAGGTTTCCGAAGAACAATGGAACACCGTTCAGGATTATATCCAAAAAGGAATCGATAGTGGAGCAACCTTAGTAGCAGGCGGCACTGGTAAACCAGATGGTTTAGAAACTGGTTTTTATTCTAAACTTACGGTATTTACCGATGTAAATCGTGATGATACGATTGCACAAGAAGAGATTTTCGGACCAGTTTTATCTGTAATCACGTATAACGATTTAGATGAAGCAATCGAAATTGCAAATGACACAATATACGGACTTGCTGGATATGTAGTTGGCGAAAATCCAGAAACTTTAACAAAAGCAGCTAAAGGTATAAGAGCTGGACGAATTACAGTTAATGATGGTAAAGCAGACTTCTCTGCTCCATTCGGCGGATTTGGTCAATCTGGTATTGGCCGTGAATGGGGTGACTACGGAATTGAAGAATTCCTAGAGCCAAAAACAATTCTTGGCTTGCCTAACTAATATTACGTTAGAAAACCGGTAGATAATTTCTACCGGTTTTTTTATATCTATCCATATTGTAAAATCTTAACCCTTCTTCTATCACATGATCTATGACCTTTGAACAGAATTGTACTTCTTCTATATAAAAGTTTGACCTTGACATATATCTTAAATAGGTGTAAATTTTAAATCGTAACAATTACGATTCGTAATCATTACGTATGTTTTCTAATGACTATTTTAATAATGATATGGAATATTAACTTATGATTTCTTATTACAGATTGGGAGGTAACATTGTGAAACGTGTTCTATTTTTATTATTAGCGACCTTTATTTTTTTATCAGCATGTCAAAATGAAGATGCTGATAACGAGAATAATCAAGATACATTAACGATATCTACAACTATATTTGCTTTAGAAGATTTTATCTCAAAAATTGGCGGTGAATATGTAGATGTAGAAAGCATCTATCCACCGAACGCAGATGCGCATACATACGAACCAAGCTCTAGAGAATTGGTAGAATTAGCAGATCAAGATGCATTTCTATATTCCGGTGTTGGTATGGAACCCTTTGCTGAGAAAGCAGAGGAAATATTAGCAGATGAAGATGTTACTGTCGTTCCTTTAGGGGAAAATGTGCACTTACGAGGTGAACATAATCATGGAGATGAAGAATCTTCTCACGAACATGAAAGTGATGACCATGAGCATGATCATCATAATGAAAATTCATCTTCCATTCACATCGACGGTGTAAATGATCACTATCACTCAGGTGATACAGTTGAATTAGAAGCACATACGGATGAAAATACCGATGTTGACAACTGGAAATGGTATTCCCGTGCCGATTCTTCTGGAGAGTGGGCAGAAATCGATGGGCAATCATCCGCTCAATATAGTGGTACTCTTGATGAATCCGTGGAAGTAAAAGCCGTCTTATCTGATGACAATAATGAAGTTGTTGCAGAATCAGAGCCGGTTCAGCTTCTAATTGATAATCATGATGGTGAAAGCGGAGTAGGAGATCCCCATGTATTTATTGACCCTGTATTAAGTATTCAACTAGCTGAAAATATTAAAAACACCTTAATTGACTTACAACCCGAACAAGAAGAATATTTCACTGCAAATTTTGAGGAAGTAAAAAGTCAATTAGAGCAAGTTGATCAAGACTTACAACAAACATTTGACAATGCAGATCTTAATCACTTAATTGTTTCACATGCTGCATATGGATATTGGGAAGAACGATATGGTTTGGAACAAATAAGCATACATGGGCTGTCCCCAACACAAGAGCCTTCTCAATCCGAGTTGGTACAGATCATCAATGCCGCTGAAGAACATGGCTTACAATATGTAGCTTTCGAAAATAATGTAAGTAGTAAAGTAAGTGAAATTATTCAATCTGAAATTGGTGCAGATAGTATTACACTTAGAAATATGGAAACAATCACGCAAGAGGACATCGATAACGGTGAGGATTACTTTAGCTTAATGGAGAAAAATATCGAGGCATTAGAGAAAGCATTAACTAAATAATATAGAATAGACCCTGCAGGCTTACTGCGCAGGGTCTAATTTTTGTAAATCCATCTTTACTTCACTTGTAAACGTTGACCAGGTTGGATCGTATCACTGGTTAAACCATTTAAAGACTTAATTGCTTCTACAGTTGTTTCGTATTCTTGAGCAATCCCCCATAAAGTCTCTCCAGCTTGGACAATATGATACACCGGCCCTTGCTCAAAACCGTTACCGCTGACGATAAGAACTTGTCCAGGATAGATTGTATCATCGGTTAAACCATTTAGGTCTTTTAGTTCTTGTACAGTCATATCGAATGCTTGTGAAATACTCCATAGTGTATCTCCAGGTTGGACCGTATAGGTATCTTGTCCACCAGCAGACGGGAGATTAAATACACGAGCAATTCCATTGGCATGACCTAATGCAATGCGATTCAAATAAGCATCTGATTTTAATTTATTTGCATCTGCTACCGTATCAATAAAGCCGTTCTCTGTTAAGATAGATGGCATAGCAGACTCACGCAATACATGGAAATTCGCTTTTTTCTTCCCTCTATCTCTATAATCTACCTGCTTCATAATTTCTTCATGCATTACATTTCGATATTGCGCTATTGTTGAACTATCCGAAAGATTACTATGGATATAATCTTCATATCCTGTACCACCACCAGCATTAATATGAATCGATACAAAATAATCCGCTCCCCAATTATTTGCATCATTTGTACGTTGAGCTAAAGAAACAGCTGTATCTGTCGTTCTACTCATTCGAATGGAGTGTCCGCTATAATTGGTATTGAGGTAATTTCTCACCTTTAAGGCAATGGCTAACGTAACATTCTTTTCTTGAAGCCCATTTCCAACTGCACCTGGATCATTTCCACCATGTCCTGGATCTAAATAAATATTTACCATTAAAATCTCCCCTTTTTCATGAATTTTTATATAAAAAAGAAGCAATCATTTTTTGATCGCTTCTTTTTTAACCAGTTAAGTGGTGTTCCTTGAGGATATCTTTTTGCTTCCTACCTCGTAAGGTAATGTAGTTGTTTTTGAACCAAGACCATGTAGCAGCTCCAAACACTAATATAGTTGTAATGATTTCATACCAAATTGTTTCATTACCTGGGATCGGATTAAGATCAAACGTAACTAAAATTTGATTGATTAACGCAATAAACAATACGAGTGTTCGTGTAACAGTTGCTTTATCCATTCATATCACCCCACCTAAAATTTTGCTAAAAACAAAGCAATTGCTCCGCTAATTATTCCTGTAATAACTGCGGTAACAATTGCTTTTGTGATCATACGCCGAATCCATTTTGTATCATCCTGTATAGAAGCTAGAGTCGATTGTAGATTAACGATTTTTTCGTCTTGTTTAGCATCGTTCATTTGTAATTTATTAACATCATCTTTTAATTTTTTTATATCGTTTTCTATTTCCAATATATCTTGTTGCTTTTTACTCATAGGCTCCACCTCTTTATAAAGCATTCTTACCCCCTATCTTCATAAACTAACAGTTTGACGATGTTTATATCGCTTCTACTCTTTTATGGTAATTAACATTTATCTTAATTTAAATTTCCATATTCGAATATACCGGCAGGAATTTGCATCCGAATACCCGCCATATTGTTAACAGACAATATAGATTCCGTTACCGTAGATGTAACATAAATGGCAAAATTCATTGCGTAGGTATCACTCCATTGTCTAAATGTATTACCAGTTACTGTAATCCGATCGGAACCTGAAGTTATACGAATCCCTTGAAATGTAGAACCTTTTTCCAGATATCCTATGCCAATAAAGTTATTACAACTTATACTTACCGAATCACTGCCACTTACCCATACGCCATGCTCTCGCACATAATTAAAATTATTACTCGAAATAATTATTGCTCTATTTCCTGTAAAACACGTAATTCCATTTAATCTTATTGATCTAAACAAATTTCCACTAACTGTAACCATCCACGTTTCACTCAACGTTAGTCCGTTGCCAGAAATATTATTAAAAATATTATTATTAATTAATACCTCATCCAACAGTCGTAAATACACTGCTCTATTGTTGTAATTATTCACTGAATTACTTTGTATAGTTACTGCTCGAATCCTAGCAGTGGCATTACCGTCAGCACTAATTGCTGACGCATATCCACCACCACCATCAATTAAATTTCCTTTCACTGAAAATCTTTCACAATGATTACTTTTACCAGTATAATTACCATCTTCATCGTGACTATCTTCGTCATCTGCGTTATTTAAATCTAAACCTATACCTCCACCACAGTTATAGATTTTATTTCCTTCAATAAATACATCTCTCCAAGAGTAGGCTCTAAACGCCCACTGCAGACAATTATTAACTATATTATTTTTTATAATTACATTTTCATGCCATTTACCATAGGTAGCAGAATGCGAACCTACCGCTCTCCCCCATCCTCCCAATTGATTGGAGCGATCAAATAAGTTGTTTTCGATTATAATGTTCTTACATGGAGTATGATCATAACTCGATCCTCCCCAAGGAAAAACCCCTCGACTCTTTGCCAAATCTAATTGTATAGCTTCAGAGTATGTTCTGCTTCCATTTAGATCATCAAATCCTAAGAACCTACTGTTCCATACCATACCATTACAAATAGCGTTAAATTCAATTGCGTGACCTCCTCCATGGTTCAACAGAGAAACATCTTCTATAAGAATTCCCTTAGCATGAGCAAGAACAAAACTTGTTCCTCCAGTATAGTTAGGATAATTCGCATTCCATTCGCCGCCTTTAATCGTAATATTACTATTTCCACCGTACTCTTCCATTTCATCAGTGGATAACAAGTTCAGCAATATAGCTCCGTTGTGCTCTTTACTAAAATACACACCTTTTTGCGCATCGATAAAAGTATTACTATATATCCTCAAAGGTGCAGTAAGTCTGTAGTGGCCAGGAGGAAAAACAATTCTAATCCCTTCAGATGTTTTAGCATAATTTAATAGTTCTTGAATTCCCAATGTATCATCATTAATACCATCTCCAATGATGCTAGGGTGGCTAGTAGCAATAAAATAATTTCTTATTTCTTCCGCTGTACCTTTAATCTTTTCATATATTTCACTCAATAGAAGCAACCTCCTCATTAAATCCACTTATTTCTCCATTAAAAGCATTATATAAATAATAATGCATCTCGGCTTCTTTGCCCGATAATGACTCTTCATAATTATTTAGAGAATCAGCTATTGTAAGAATCGCCTCTTCTAAGTTAGGGTCGTTCAATATATAAAACTCTTCTAATAGATCTTTATATTGTTGATTAAATGCATTCATATCACTAATTAACACACTATCTGATTCACTCTTAATAATTTCTCCATCGTCATTTTTTTCTGCGTATTCTTTAATTAGAGTAAGTTCTTCTTCAGCAATTTTTTCGTTATGAGCAAGCATGGCATTTACTAGTCGCATACGATGTATATTTTGTTTACCTTTTAATGATAAATTATTCTGAAGAAATTCCGCTGTTCCTTTTAGATACTTATTCTGTATTCTTAACATCAAAATCAACTCCAAATATATTTTATTATAAAATCAATCTCACATTTTCTGATTTAATTCTTGAATTGCTTTTACACAGTACATTAATAAGCTATAAATATCTATAGCGGAGAAATCATTTGTAGCTACCTTAGGACTATGTTCGGCTATAAGTCCAATTTGTCTATTATTAAGAATATTATTTTCAATATCTTCTTTAAAATCATAATTAACTACATTAAGACCTTCAATAACTTTTAATGCATTGCCCTTAAACTCCTCAATATTAGTCTTATGCACAATACTGGAAGCTGTCTCAAACTTAGAAGCCTGTATTGGCCTATACCCAATCCCCTTGCCACTATTGTATCCATTATTATTTGTAACCCTAACTTTTCCGTCAGCACTTCCACTCGGTACCCCCAGATATAGATTGGTTGCATTTGTACGTAAACCACCAGCACTTAAATATCTTCCGGAACTTAAAGTTCCTCCCCCAGAACCATTAATATATGCAGTTTTTCCACTTGGATCTTTAAATGAGGATGCTCGAATTGGATAATAACTCGGGTTCCCATTATTGTAGAATAATTTATTCGTAACCCTGACTTCTCCATTGTCAGTACCACTTACTCCAAGATATAAATTCTGTCCAACATCATCAGGTACTCCAATAACTGCTGATCTCAAACTCGTTCCTGTTACTATTACAAGATTGTTAGGATCCAAATGTATACTTCCCTTATCAGTTCTTAATCCTATATTTCCTGCCATGGAATATAAAGTAAGTCCTGATTTAGACTTAGTGGGAGAATATTCAGCACTGTGAAATTCGATAAATCCAGATGCATCTTTATCGTCTCCATAAGCATCAGCATAAGTAGAAATCCCCCAGTCACTAAAATACAGTGACCAATTTTCTGTATCGTTACGCGCCCTAAAGTACCCATTTTCCAACCTTAATTTAATATCATGTGTTACCGTTGTATCTCTCCAAGTTCTCTGATGCTTACCTCTAGATTCTAATAAATTACCTTGAATTCTTGTATAATCATTACCGCTTCCACCCATAATTTGCACATTATTTGCATTCAATTCCCCTGATGTTATCTTTGTAGCAGATATATTAGCTATTTTTGCACTATCTATCGTTGCATTAGCTATTTTTGCATTTGTAATTGCACCATTTTCAATTTGGCCAGTACCAATTACAGCAGTACCGAGTTTTGCTCTTTCAATAGTTCCATTAGCAATATGAGCATTCTGGATAACCCCATTATTAATTAATGTGGTACCGTCAAGATGTATAAGATTACCTTTTATTTTTACTCCTTCTTGACTGAGGTTAATTTGTGAAACTATATTATCTACGTCTACTTTCAAATCAATTTCATTTGATAATTGACTAATAGTCGATTCTGCTTGATTCAATCGATTCTGATTATCAGCTACATCCAATTCAATACTAGATACTGTTGTTTCGATACCTTCTGCTAATTGCTGCACATCACTAATAGACTGCCTAAGAACGCCAGTCTCATTGTTAAATATAGTTTGCTCTACTCTATTTCGAATTTCTATTTCATTTTGTTCAATAAGTGAAAAGTGTTGCTCTAAATCTTGTACAACACCCTCATGATCTGTTTCATATCTCGTTAAACTCACTTTATTACTTATCATATTGTCAATGTCGGAAATCGTATAAACATCATTAATATTCACTTTATCCACTAGTTGACCTTCTACATATTCCAAGTCATTCGATAAGTTACTTACATTCGCCATTACTTCATCACGAGTTTGAGTAATTTCACTGTCTGTATATTGCTTTGCTTGTTGAGTAACAAGATTTTTAGCTTCTTGGGATATCTGTTCAAAACTTACTCCACCAGCTCCGATAATATCACTAATATTATGGAGTTCACGCATCCTTTCTGCTAGCCCTTCACCAAATAGTATATCTTCACTAATTACTCGATGCGTGATTGCTTCCGTTTGTTCTGACCAATCACTAGCAGTACCATGATGATTAATAGCCCGAACGTAATAGTACCATTTCTGATCTGTCTCAACTATATGAGAAAAGGCAGAAACACTCCCTTTCCACAATAAATGTTGAGAATCTGGTTCAAATTCTTTTACTTGTGAGCCATATACCTCATAAGCGTCAACATATATTTCATCTGTATAATCCCAATATATTTGAATAGTCTTAAATGCTCCATAAGCTTCCACATTCGTTGGAGGTGATGGTTTATTATCTGGATAGCTATCTTTGGATATCGTACCAACACTTTCCCACTTTTCTCGATTTCTGTCTATATCTTCAATAACTTTATCAATTCTGTCATCGTATAAGTTTAAAAATTGTCCCATTTCAATTTGAACCGTATTCGAAGGACTAATGACATCGTATTCCAAAGCAATGATTCTTGTTTGTATTTCAATTGGTCTTGCAAAATTACGATCAATACATATAGCGGTATCGCCCAATCGGATGGATTCATCAGCAGTGTCTACATTAAGTTGATAATTCACTTCTGGTTGTTGGACTAGAATTAATGCTTCCCATGTTTTTTCTAACAATTCTTCAGGATTTTCAATTTCAGTATCATTAAAAACACCTTGTCTATGCATTAATATACCATCTTTATCTAAACCGTACTCACTAAGAGCATGTGGGTCACCTACCCACTTTTGACCTATAGGTTTATCGACAGGATTACCTTTTTCAACTTTCCATTCTACATTAGAAAAGTCAATGATCTTCTCATCTACCGTTCCCCCTTGTCCATAAAGGGCAGTTTTCGGATAGCTAATAATGGTCCGATTCACATTGGTAGCATTATAGTCTATTTCGAACCTAAGCCCATTATCTTCACCTAGGCGATACTGAAATGATATATTTCTAGTAATCTTATTATTTTCATCAATACTTATAGTATCTTTAAATTCAATCCCCCATATATTAGCAATCATCAACATAGCTTCTAATGAAGATTGATATTCAATGTCTAAATTAGCAACAGTAGTGATAGAATGAACTTGGAACTGCCATCTTGTATCTTCAAAAACCTTTTCAAGCGCTACAGTAAGTGACTGATTTTTTAGATTCAACTTTTCTATAATATGTTCATTTAGTTCCATAATTGCAGAAGAACAAGTCGCAGTAGTAATGGAGACTCCCATTTCTGTAGTATCATCTATCTCTTTTATAGTAAATAAACGATAATCACCGTTCTGATCACGAAATACGACTTGATTTTCTTCTTTTATATATCTCGTTATGCCTTCGTTCGCTTCAACTTCAAATTGAAATGGTGTATCCGGAATTTTATTAACTTCCTCTCTGAAACGAGTTTGAAGTAAACCTGTATCTTCTGAAATAATAGTTTTTAAATGATCATTTTGATCAAAAATGAATAATTCACTCATAGACTCCCCCCCCTTTCTATGAATAATCTTTTTTATTATAAATTAATGTACAATCGTGGCTTGTAATAATTTCTGTATCTCCAGGTACTAATTGCTGAAAATGCGATTGTACACTAACAGTATTTCTTAAGTCGTGTTCACTATTCAGTAAGACTTTTCTTTTATCATATTCTATGGACAATTCATCTCCTTCAATAAATTCATAGTTTAAATAAAGATACAGTCCTTTACTTTCATTGAATGAAAAATAGCTAACATTCTCAGTAAAATTAACCTTTATTCCCCAAGATGTTGGCTCTATTGAATCAATAGAATATAAATCACTGCCCCGATTGATATCTATATCTACACGTTCAAAATATTTCGCTGGATCTGTACACAAGAAAATTAAACTTCCTTCTATGGAATTTGAATTCTCCTCTGGTATATCCGCTTCTTTAAATGTAGCAAGATAATAGGCATTTTCATCAGTAAATCTTAACTTTCTTTTTTGACCTTGCAGAATAGAATAGAGTTGTTTGATTTTATTGCGAAATCCTGAGTTTGTTTTATCTTCCAATAAAAAGCTTACAACTATTTCTCTTGGTTCGTATTTAAAATCTCCTTCTCTTAAACCATGCATTCCTAAAAACTCATTTGTTTCTATAGACTTTGAAGTCAGATTTCTTCCTGAAATAGAAGTAGTTATAAACCGTCCTTGTGTATCTGATAATAATTGATCTATATTCATGTTATTGAAAATGGTTTGTAGAGAAAAGGAGCCTATAAAAGGCTCCTCTCTAGGAGTTGTATCAGTAAATAAATACATATACTTTCCCCCTTTTTATACTCTTCTAGTTCGAAAAGCTTTTCTTTCTTGTACATTTGAGATATCTTCCACAAAGGATTGAAAATCGCTATTACCAATCCTTAGATTAATATACGCTGGTTGATTAGCTTGTTCGATATTCGATTGGACTGCTACACTTTGAGGATTAGAAAATTGATGTACATTATTTACTTCTCCCGCTAAATCCAAGTTAGGGCTCATCTCTGCATGAAATGCCTTTGTTGCACCGTTTGTTACATTTACCATTGCTTTACTTAGCTTACCTGACATTTGGTTGACTCCTACAATAAACCCTTCCATTGTGTCATCACCAATGCCCATAAATAACCTTGATGGAGATTTTATTCCTAAGAAACTTAATACACCGTTCACTGCATCTTTGGCTGCTTGAACCGCAGTACTAACCAAATCTTTCGCTTTATCTTTTATACCTGTAATCATTCCAGAAATAAGATCCTTACCTGCTGTTACAAACCTATCCGATGCTTCTTTCACACCTTCAATTGCTTTAAATACCATGTTTTTTCCAGCGGTAGCTAGTCCCGTTATTTTTTCAGCAATTCCGCTCAGCACTCGAGTAACTAGATCCCTTCCAATCGATAACACTTGAACAAGTAAACTACCAATACCTTTTAATAATGATAGTACGATTTGTATACCCGCACTTAGTAGTTGAGGTAGCATCGATAAAATTGAATTAGCTAATTGTATAATTAGTTGAATTCCCATACTAATTAAGGACGGAAGCACTTGTAATACACCTTGTATTAAAGACATTAACAACTGAATACCTGTTTGAATTAAACTTGGTAGTAATTGGACTACAGTATTAACAAGTGAAGTTATAAGCTGCATACCAACATTTAATAATTGTGGTATAACAGTCGTTATCCCGTTTATTAATGAGGTTAATATACTAATACCAGCTTGGATGATCATTGGTAAAGCCACTATTAAACCATTAATAATTGCATTTATTAATTGAATTCCCATATTTAAAATCATAGGGAGATATAAGATGATTGTTTCAGTAATAGTTGTTATTAACGTAATTATCGTCGTAATTAGTAATGGTAACATCATCACAATAGAATCAATAAGTGTTGTTACCACTCCTGAAAATACTTCAATCAGCAAAGGTATCATGGTGGTAAATGTATTTAAAATGGTTTGAATTAAGCTCATCACCATCTCTATTAATAGAGGCGCTTGCTGTAGCACTCCGTTAATAAAACCTTGTAAAAAACTAATTCCTGTTTCTAGCATAACTGGGAGCATGGTAGTTAAAGTAGTGACAATGGTAGAAATAATACCTGATATATCAATATTACTCATGGAATCGACCGTACCTGTAAATACCGACTGAATAGCTGCCCACGCAGAGTCAATTGCTCCTCGAACCGTTTCATTGGTTTGATATAATTGAAAAAGAACACCTATTAATCCAGCTATCACAGAAACAATTGTAAGAATAGGATTTGCTTTTAATACACCCCACAACTTCTTCCCAGTAGATTGAATCGAATTAAATGCATTAGGAATACTCTGAGCTACATCTTGCATCGACTGGATTGCGGCAGTAGTATTATCAACTGCACCAACCAATCCTGTAAACACACCTGCGAAACTTTGTACTGTGTCAGATTGTAGGTAATCCTGTAATTGCTTAAACGGACCAATTCCTCCACTGGCTGCACTTAAGTTATCAACAAGTACTTTTACTGAACTGCCAGTATCAATAAGTTGATTACCTAGGGTACCAACTTCGTTAGTCATATTTTTAAATTGGTTCACATAACTTTTCACTCCGGTAATTTCTAAATAATGATCTATAGATAAATTAACGGACATTTATTGCACCTCCTCTCTTTTATTAACTCTCTCAGCGACTACTGCCATTTTCTTTTGCTCAGTAGTAACATCTTTATGACTGATATCAACCTTTTCTAACCTTTTTTCATAATTAAAGAAATCACCAAAACCTTTATACACATATTCCTGTTTCGGGTTTTTGGAGGATCCTTTTGTTCTTTTGGCTTTAACTTGATGGTTTAACCATGCTTGAAGATGCATATCATACTCTTTATCCACTCTAGTTAAATAGTACGATCGCATCCTAAGTGTATATTCATACATCGTTAAACAATCAATATCGGCTAATGATGTAAAACCAAGGTATCGAAAACAGTTAATAATAATTGTTTCATACGTTTCTCTTGATGTTTCGCTTACTTGTTTTTTACCGCTTTTTCCTGAAAGTCTTTGAGTGTGTCTTTGACCATTACCGACTTTCCCAGTTCACCCAATAATTCAGTGAACAATGTAGACAAACCATCATGTATTTCTGCATATTCCTCAATAGCTGATTCAATTGTCGATTGTTTCGGAGTATTAGTGTGATGTGAAATCCCAGCTTTAATAACTTCTACTAAAACAGTAGGATTTTTTTGTACTAAATTGATATAAGCTAAATTCACTCCCATTCCAAATTCCAACCCTTGATAGTCAACTTTATAAACTTCATCTAGTTGTCTAATGAACTTTATACCAAATTTCAATACATACTCTTTATTATTAACTTTAAATTCCATACGAAATACCACCTTTTACAAGAATTTGAGAGCACATATTGTGCCCTCAATTATTTTTTACTCATTTACGGATCCTTCTTCTACTACAGTATCTTGAAATACGTACTGAACTGCTTCTTCTTGTTCAGTAGTTAATGTTGCCATTCCAACTTGAGGCTCTAGTTCTACAATGAAGTTACTCGATACTGTTGCTTGTTCTTCAGCATTGGCAGCACTCTCCCACGAATCTAAGTATCCTTGAGCATATACAGCTGGATATTTATCTCCCTCTTTTAAAGATTCATCTACTGTTACTTCCCACAACTCAATTTTTTCACCTTTCTTCACTGCACTTTCTAACATTTCGCGTACTGGATCATCTTTAGACTGAATTGCTTCAATACTCACCTCAGACTCAAGCTCCCCAACTTTTACAATCGTTCCATCTTTTGTGATAATACGATCAAGCGCTCGGGAATACGAAAATGTATGTTCAGTTTGGAACACTAGCTTTGCAGCCTCATTTGTACTTTCATTTAGTAAACGAAATAATAATACCTTGTTTTTTCCTTGTAACATCTCTGCCATTTAAAATTCCTCCTATAAGTATCTAATTTTGAAGAGCAAATCATTTTTTTATTTCCCCTTCATCCTATAGGTGGGCTTGTATGTCTTTCGTACGACAAGCGACTTTCTTTTTCGCTCGTTGAATAAATTGTTGTACCGAAGACTTCCCAATATTAAGTTCCTCTGATATCTCCCCCATACTCCATCCTTGCGCCATATGCAACAGATAGCACTGCCTTTCTCGTGGAGATAGCACCAATAAAATTTCCGTAATCATCACTTTCTCATTTTCCGTAAGCTTTCTCTCTGTTGGTTCTATTTCTAATGATGGTAATAAATCCATGTCGTAAATTACCCTTCGTTGATACGCGGAGCGTTTATCTATGCCCCCATAGCTGTCCGGTTCACGACCGATATGCATCCAATTCATGGCATAGGACATATCCTTGATCATTTCATCAAGTACGTTGATATCCTTTTGATCCATTTCAATTTCTGGATCTAATTCTTTCTTCATGTTCTCCAATGCTTTCTTTCCATGTTCGTACTCTGCTAATAAACTATCTATCCAATTCTTATTTTCATGTTTTTTCCTCATGATAATAATCCCTCCTTTAAAATGAAAAAGGACATGAGCAACGTTAGTAACGTTAACTCATGTCCTCCAGTTAGCTGGTAGCACAACTTACTATTTAAATTCTTCTCCCTCATCAAAACGAACACGTTTCACCTGTCCTTGATGGGTAATGATCTTTGTCTCTCCATGATCCGGTAAATACGACATCTTTGTTTTGCCATTTGAATAGACAATAATAAAAGGCTTGTCCTCTTCTTTAGTGGAATAAGGCAATTGATCTTCTCGAATGAGGATATCTTTTAATCGCATGTTTATCCTCCCTTCGTTATTTCTGTTTTAGAAATTATAAATTCATAGTACATTTCTATATTAAAAATGTCAACAACTAAATTTCTAAATAAGAAACAAATTAGCTGTTTTTTATGTGTTATGATATAATTATTTCCAAATCAGAAAGTATAGGTGGTATAAAATAATGGGTATCGGAGATCGTATCATTCAATTACGCGAAGCAAAACAATGGAGCCAAAAAGAATTAGCAAAAATCGCTCAAATCAATGTTAGTGTAATGAATCGAATTGAAGCAGGAGATAGACCAGTTCGCGGAGAAGAGCTAAGTCAGTTTGCCTCTATTTTTGAAGTGTCTACTGACTTCTTATTAGGTCGAACAGATGAAGTTGAACGAAACACTGTCGATGAAAAGCAGCATTTCCTTGAAAAAATTCAAGAAGATTTCCCAGAAGCTGATTTAATGTTTAATGATTTAGCTAGCTTTTCCTCGGAAGATATCCAAGATGTTTATGACTACATCAAATTTAAAAAGAGTCAAAAGAGAAAATAACGTATACGCCTCTATTGCAATTTTCCCGGAAGGACTTTATACTATAATTACCAAATTCAGGTAATACTTGAAAGGTGCCAAAAGAAAAAGCACCTTTTTTTATACCATAAAACAGAACATACGTTCTCTAATTGGAGGTAATCATGCATTACTCACACCTAGAAGATTATATTCAGCACCTTTATAAATCAATCAAAATATCTTCTCCTTCTCAGTTAAATATGATCACTATCGCAGAGCGTTTAGGTATTCAAGTAAGTTATGGAAACGTTTCTTTTCGATTTAATGATGAAATTATTCTTCGTAGAGGTACGAAGGAACAACAATGGCAAGAATTTGGTCATGAGGTGTGTCATTACTTAAGACATTGTGGGAATCAGTTATCCATGCACCCTTTGTTTTTCGAACTCCAAGAACATCAAGCAAATAATTTTTCTTATCATTTTTGTATACCGACATTTATGTTACAACATCAAAAAAACATGAATGCTTTATCAATAGCAAAAACATTCACCGTTACAGAGCCATTTGCTTCAAAACGACTAGAGATTTATCAACAAAATCATATTTACGGTGATAATAACCATCTAAAACAACAGTAGATCAGATAAGCAAAATTTTTCAAATAAATTCTAATAATTTATAGAAATAATTGAATTCATTTGATATTGTGAATGTTAGTAACTGAACAGAAAGAGAGGTGCCAATAGTACTAGTTAGATACTATATATTTTTTTAGGAGTGATTTGATGGAATCTATGTTAATCATTACGATTTTGTTAGCATTACTAGGTTTAGCAATCATTGGAGGTATTGTGTGGTTTGTTTATATGAAACTTCGCTATAAGACTGTTCCTTCAAATGTTGCTTTAATTATTACAGGTCCAAAGCTCGGAGACCCAGAAAAAGAAAGAAACATCTTTCAAGATGATGAAGGTAGATATATGAAAGTCATTCGTGGTGGTGGACACCGCCTAAGAATGTTCCAAACATCTACACCAGTACCTTTAACAGCATTTCAATTACAAATAACCAGCCCAACCGTACATACATTAAAAGGAGTTCCTATTGAAGCAGAGGCTGTAGCTATGTTAAAAGTAGCAGATTCTTTAGAAGGTATAGCCAGATATGCAGAACAATTTCTAGGTAAAGACCAAGATGAAATCGATGAGGAAATTACAGAAGTTCTCGCTGCAAACTTGAGAGCTATTCTAGCGAAGTTAACGGTGGAAGATATTAATAATGATCGAGAGAGCTTTAACCAACAAGTTACGGAAATCGCCCAAAAGCAATTAGATGATATGGGATTCCGTATCACTAGTTTAGGCTTAACTGATTTACGTGATGTAGATAACAGTGACTACTTAACTAACTTAGGTAGACCGGAAACGGCACAAATTAGAAAGCATGCAGAAATCGCAGAAGCTACCAATAGAAGAGAAACAGAAATTCATAAGGCGCAAATGAATGAACAGGTGGAAATTGAACGTTACGAAAAAGAAATCAGTATCTCTGAATCTCGAAAGGCTAAAGAACTTACTGATACGAGAATTAAAGCTGAAACAGATAGAGAGCGTGCGAAAACAGAAGCTGCTTACTCCTTAGAACAAGCAGAGCGCTCCCTAGAAGTTGAGAATGAACGACTTAAAGTTGATCGTCAGAAAAAACAAGAAGAATTAGACATACAATTATTAGAGAGACAACGTAAAGTAGATTTAGAACAAAAAGAAGTAGAAGTACGTAGAGCTGCTGCTGAAGCAGATTACTATGAAGAAGTAAAACGTGCGGAAGCTGCTGCTGAAGCGAAAAAACGTGCAGGGGAAGCAGATGCAGAAGTTATTGCCAAGAAGAGCCAAGCTGAAGTGCAAGCTATACGAGAGCGCGCGAAAGCAATTGATGAACATAAAGAAGTTATGTTACTTGAAATGGTTATTGAAATGCTTCCAGAATTTGCTCGTGCAGTATCAGAGCCAATTTCTAATGTGGACTCTATCCGCATATTAGACAATGGTGATGGTAAAGGTATGGACCGTATTCCAAATTCTGTTACATCAATGATGACCAATATGCAAGATAGCTTAAAACAAATGACAGGATTGGATCTAAATGCGATGTTGAATCGTATTACAGGTGGAAATAATACAAATGATACTGAAGCTCCAATACAAACTTTAGCATCAAAAATTAATCATCAACCAGATAATGAAGCTGCAGCCGTAGATGAATCCAATAATGCAGAAGGTAATACAACAGAAGAGAAGAACGAAAGTAATAATGAAGAAGCATAAAAGGATATAGTTGAACAAAGCCCCTAGTCTGGGGCTTTGTTATTTTATTGCCTTAGATCATTCACAATAGAAGTAACAATGTGCAAAGAATCCCATTCTCCATTAGATACAGATATTATCGAATAACTCTTTGGAAATAATTTCGAATGTATTTCATTAATAGAACAGCCTTTTTGATGTAAATATTTTATTTCTTCATAGAGGTTTTCAAGGTGAGCTAATTTTTGCTTTAATTTCTCTTTTCCATCTGGAACATATCCAGCATGACAACAAAATATGGAGCCAATATCATAAGTTAAGATGGTTCGAATTGAATTCATGATCTGAGGAATCGATTCATCCTTCATAATTACTTTCGTTTTTGGCGTTACAAACAAATCACCAGAGAACAGCGTTCCTGATTGTTTATCCAGCAAGCAAATATGATCATTTGCATGCCCTGGCGTATAGATTACTTCCCATTCTTTATTGCGGGATTGAACCGTATTTTTTACGGCTTCAGGTTTAAAAGGCTCCCGTCCTCCCCATGTTAATTGACGATATTTAGGGTAAGGCGTATCTTCAAAACAGAGCTCGATTCCTTTAGGATGCAAATAGATTGGTACATTTAAGTTCTCTTGTATCCAGGGAGCTGTACCAGTGTGATCCTCATGATTATGCGTTAGAACTACAGAATCAAAACTTATGTTATGATAAAAATCAATTAGCTCCGGTTCAAATCGTTGTGGTCCAGTATCGACTAACATTCCATCAACTAAAAATATAAATACTTTACTCATTTTAGGAGCAGTCATTTCAACACAGGTAATATTTTCTCTATCATATATTTCTAGCAACTGGTTCACTCTCCAATCCATTAAAAAGCAGGTTATTATAACTCTACCATAAAATGAATGAATAATCAGTCATTTATTAGAAGTGTTTTCTAGTTGAAAAAGCGTTATGTGCTTTAAATTATAAAAAGACGTGCTCTTTTTGTATGGAGCACGTCTTTTTATACTTTTAAATAATTAAGCTCCATGACTTATTTAGACATCCATTTGCCGTCTCTATTATTGTCACTAAAGCCATGTATTTTTCCATTCTCACCATCAATAATTAATCCCTGAACGCTCCCATGATAAGCCATGTCGTCAATAGATTGCACATCAAGACCTACATCTTCAGGATTCTTTAAAAATATAGAATCTTGTTCGACTTGCAACACATCCTCATTAAATTCTAAAAACGTTCTCGGACTATTCACCGACGCTTGGATTGGTTCATTAAATTTGATTGTTTTTACTAATTGTTGAGCAATCATTGTTGTGATTTTTCTTCCACCAGCACTTCCAATGCCTATCACAGGTGAGTCGTCTTTAGTTAATATGGTTGGCGATGTGTAACTAAATGGACGCTTACCTGACTCAGGTAGGTTTGGTGAATCCTCTTTATTACTAAAATTTTTCAATTGATTATTTAAGAAAAATCCATCAACATATTCTCCTGATCCAAATAAATCACTTAGTGTATTGGTTACGGAAACCATCATCCCATTTTTGTCTACCACAACAAAATGTGTCGTGTTCGCATGATTCTCTTTATCAGCATCTGACTCTAAATCTCTACGATACTCTTCCGACAATTCAAGTCCTTGAATTTTAGAGGCGAGATGATCAATGTGATCTTTTGAAATTAATTCTTTCATCGGCATATCTATAAAGTTAGGATCACCGATGTTTTCTAAGCGATCACCGTAACTTATCCGATTGATTAACCCCATTTTTAAAGAGAAAGCCAACGGATAACCTTTTGTTTCTTCAATATTTAATGACTCCGCCATTTCTAACATCTGAATTAACATGACTCCACCTGATGGTGGGGGAGGTGCCAACACATCATATCCACCAAATTTCCCTTGAATAGGATCTTTTACCTCTGTTTTATATGTCTCTAAGTCTTCCTCTTCGATATCATCCTCTTCTTCATTAATTTCATTAGCAATATCTCCTTGGTAGAAAGCGCTGGGACCATCTCTTTGAATATCTTCTAATGTTTCTGCTAGTTGTTCCTGTACTAATAAATCTCCCTCTTTAATCGGTTCTCCATCTGGAAATAAATGATCTAAATCGGATAAACGACTTTCATCGTCTTCTAATGCATTGTGCAAGGTTTCACTAACTGTAACGCCATTTTCAGCGAAATGAATGGAAGGGTTAATGAGCTGTTCCATATTTTTAGTCCCAAAATCTTCATGTACGCGGTACATTCCATTAATAAAGCCAGGTACCCCAATACCACTTGACGACAAGCTATCGTCTGGAGCAGTTTCACGGTAATCATAGACTATTGGATCTTGATTATTATTAGGGTGAATCAACATCGTTCCGCCGCCACCAATTCCAGACCCATAAGGTTCTGCTACACCTAAGACAAAACTAATTGCGATAGCAGCATCCACAGCATTACCACCTTGTTCCATTACTTTCATCCCAACCTCCGTTGCAATCGAACTGTCAGACGACACGCCATATGAACCGTTCTCCTCTGAAGTCGAATTATGAAGAATGAAATCATCATCATCTGTAGATTGGCCTTCATTTTCATTTCCCGTGTTTATAACACCAATGATTATAATAGATACTAATAACACTAAACCGAAAGTAATCATGTAAAAACGTTTATGTTCTAAGAAACGTTCTTTCTTTTGCATTTATATCACACTAACGATAAGAGAAAGACAACCGAAGTTATAATTAATCCCATAACTGTATCCATACTTGTTCTTTTCTTATGCATTTTAGTTGTTCTTAAAACCCATTCTTTTAGTGTCAGTCCTGACTTTTGTTTCTTTTTTGGTTTGTCTAAAATAGCTTCCATTTCATTTTCCTCCTTAAATATAGTTTGTTAATACAACTGTTCCTAAGGTAAATCCACTAAGCAATACTGTACTTCCAACTGTTGGTATGACTCCTTGCTTTTCTATTGTATTTGCAATTAATCCAGGAACGATAATCCCTATAGCAACCAACCCACCTACTGCTTCAGGAATTGCATAACCGGGTAGACCAAAATCGAAAATTGCTTTCATTATGATTCCCATGATAATCATAGCTGTAAATTTTCTTCTTCCGTATAGAATCGTAAATTTCCCAATTACTTTCATAACTATTAAATAGGTCAAAAAAGCAATCATAAATGTAACAACAATACTCACAGGGGCGTTAACCATCATGGCAATATAACCCGGAACAATTAATCCAGCTGGAATAATTCCTGTCCTTTCTGTATAAAACAAGCTCAGAATTACTCCGGCAGCTATAGCTAAATAAACATCTCCCGTATCAAATACAAACATTTTTCAATTCCTTTCTCTAAGCAGATTCTTTTACGATTTTCATTTGTTCTAGACGAGTTACTAATTCATCAGCCCCGCCATGGATATTTCCAATACCATAGATCGTCTTGTCTGATAAGTATGGCTGAAGTACCCGTACAATTTCTTCGGTGCTTGTCTTTTCTAGATCTAAAAGGTTCTTAACAGGAAATGTTCCTTTTTTATACTCCTCTACAATAAGTCCCGTACTATCCCCCATTACAACTAATGTTTCTGCCTGTATATTTGGTAGCACTTGTTTGATAAATTGTTCCGTACGATTTAAACGATCCGAGCGGGTATTCATGATAACAACGGGATCATCTGTAGGATAACTTAGTTGCTTCACACGCTCCCAAATATTGAGTGTAGACATTGGATCGTTCGCACTAAATCCATTTACTAAGAAACTAGGTTTATTCTTATCACCTATTGGAATAATCTGCATAGCACCTGGATCTGGCCATGCCTTTAACATTCCTCTATAAGCCGTTTCATGATCAATACCAAGAACATCTGCCACAGCAATTGCTAATGCTGCGTTTTCTGGGAATACCATATACTCAAATTTTTTAAGAAAATCCTCCGAGATAATAGATGTATCACATACATGCACCTTTGTATTTCGTTGTTTGGCCATCTGTCTAAAGTGAGGTACATAGGGACTATCATTGATAATTAAATCACCATTATGAGGGATTGCCTCAGAAAATGAGTCTGCAACTTCTTTTAATGTCGGTCCTAATACGTCCATATGATCTTCTAAAACATTTACAATTAACCCGATGTTTGCTTGTAATATTTTATCTTGAAAAACGATTTGATAATCAGGTTTAACTGCCATACACTCACTTACTAATGCATCAGCTTTTAAATCCGAAGCTTTAGAAATGACTTTTCTTTGTTCACCGATATTTGGACCTTCTAGTCTTCTCTGAATAGGGGCCTCTTGGGAATCGAACCAGTACAGCATCCTGGCATCAGTTCCTGTCGTTTTGCCAACAGTATGATAACCTGCTTCTTGTAGAACCCCTGTTATTAGTCTAGTAACAGTAGATTTACCTCTAATTCCATTTACATTAATACGGACCGGTATACTTGCAACATTTTTATCATTAATCATTTTATCTTTGACTCCAAAGAAAATAGCTAATGAAGCTAATAGCAAAATGATTAAAAATTCTTCTAGCATGTTTTCACCTCTATATCATTTTAAATTGTTTTCTTTTGTCCTCCACTCCGGCTCTTTTTCTAAACAAAGTTGATATAAGCACCTTTTAAAAACGCCATTTTCCAATAATGACAATTACACTTAATGTTCTGTAATGCTTGATTAAGATTGAAATCGTTTGGAACTCTTTTCGTTTCAATTTAGGTACCTACCACTCCTTTTTTTTAATCTAATCGCTAATTAGCTGACCACTTGATATCTTGCACCTACACTATAACCGGCATATAACGACACGGAAATAGTATTTACGACTCAATTTCCATATTTTTTCCAAATATAGTATTTTATGTTTACAGACAAAGATTTCATTAGGATACTTTTCGATCATATAAATAATAAATTATAACTATTTTTAACCCAATATCTAATTTTTCTGTCAAATAAAATGGTAAAAAATTTTATTTTAACGAATAGGACAGAAGCCTCGAATAAAATAATTACTCATGAATAAACTCCTCGAAATTAATAAAACTAAAACAGAAATTTAACTTAAAATTAACTTAATATTTTTCTGAAAAAACGGTAATATTATCGATATTCATCTTCATTCTTTAACATAAGAGCTAATTTAAAAAATTCGAAAGTTCACTAGTTTGATTTTCAATGCATAAGAAGACTATTTAACATGTATTACGCGTGAAATTTCTATATGAATTGTAGTAGAGGAAGCTGATGTTTGATGGGCGTACAACTCACGAAGTAAGTACTTAGGAAATCCAAAAAATATATATAGAGATACAGAAGAAATCCGTAGCTTAGTAAGAGAAGGATTTGATGAAGAAAATCCAAATGCATATAAATGAATTGAAATTTGTTCATTAATGGAAGATACCTGATGAACGTGGGTGGTTTTTATGCCATAACACAGAGAGCTAATTACATTAGAGCACAAAAAAACGCTCTATCCTATACAGGACAAGCGTTTATCTAAAGAGCTTCCAAGCGGACTTGAACCGCTGACCCCTTCCTTACCATGGAAGTGCTCTACCGAACTGAGCTATGGAAGCATATGGCTCCACAGGTAGGATTCGAACCTACGACCGATCGGTTAACAGCCGATTGCTCTACCACTGAGCTACTGTGGAATATATAAAATAATAATTGGATAGCAAAAATCAGCCTGGCGGCGTCCTACTCTTGCAGGGGCAAAGCCCCAACTACCATCGGCGCTGAAGAGCTTAACTTCTGTGTTCGGCATGGGAACAGGTGTGGCCTCTTCGCTATCGCTACCAGACTAATTGGTCTGTTTGTTATTTAGGTTTGTACCCTAAAAACTAAATAAGAGTAACTTGACATCAATATAAGAACTTAGATAAGTCCTCGATCAATTAGTATCCGTCAGCTGCACGTGTCGCCACGCTTCCACCTCGGACCTATCAACCTCATCGTCTCTGAGGGATCTTACTCACTCGAAGTGATGGGAAGTTTCATCTTGAGGGGGGCTTCATGCTTAGATGCTTTCAGCACTTATCCTTACCACACGTAGCTACCCAGCCATGCTCCTGGCGGAACAACTGGTACACCAGCGGTGTGTCCATCCCGGTCCTCTCGTACTAAGGACAGCTCCTCTCAAACTTCCAACGCCCACGACGGATAGGGACCGAACTGTCTCACGACGTTCTGAACCCAGCTCGCGTACCGCTTTAATGGGCGAACAGCCCAACCCTTGGGACCGACTACAGCCCCAGGATGCGATGAGCCGACATCGAGGTGCCAAACCTCCCCGTCGATGTGAACTCTTGGGGGAGATAAGCCTGTTATCCCCGGGGTAGCTTTTATCCGTTGAGCGATGGCCCTTCCATGCGGAACCACCGGATCACTAAGCCCGACTTTCGTCCCTGCTCGACTTGTAGGTCTCGCAGTCAAGCTCCCTTCTGCCTTTACACTCTACGAATGATTTCCAACCATTCTGAGGGAACCTTTGGGCGCCTCCGTTACTCTTTGGGAGGCGACCGCCCCAGTCAAACTGCCCGCCTGACACTGTCTCCGAACCGGATCACGGTCCTGGGTTAGAATGTTCATACAGCGAGGGTGGTATCCCACGGGTGCCTCCACGTAAGCTAGCGCTCACGCTTCAAAGGCTCCCACCTATCCTGTACAAGCTGCACAAACATTCAATATCAGGCTACAGTAAAGCTCCACGGGGTCTTTCCGTCCTGTCGCGGGTAATGCGCATCTTCACGCATAGTATAATTTCACCGGGTCTCTCGTTGAGACAGTGCCCAAGTCGTTGCACCTTTCGTGCGGGTCGGAACTTACCCGACAAGGAATTTCGCTACCTTAGGACCGTTATAGTTACGGCCGCCGTTTACTGGGGCTTCGGTTCAAAGCTTCGCTCCAAAGAGCTAACTCGTCCCCTTAACCTTCCAGCACCGGGCAGGTGTCAGCCCCTATACTTCGCCTTTCGGCTTCGCAGAGACCTGTGTTTTTGCTAAACAGTCGCTTGGGCCTATTCACTGCGGCTCCTCCTATGAAGGAGCACCCCTTCTCCCGAAGTTACGGGGTCATTTTGCCGAGTTCCTTAACGAGAGTTCTCCCGCTCACCTTAGGATTCTCTCCTCGCCTACCTGTGTCGGTTTGCGGTACGGGCACCTATGATCTAACTAGAGGCTTTTCTTGGCAGTGTGAAATCCGGAACTTCGGTACTCAATTTCCCTCCCCATCACAGCTTGAAATTGCCAGACGGATTTGCCTATCTGACTTTCTCACTGCTTGGGCGCACACGTCCATCGGTGCGCATTCCTTATCCTACTGCGTCCCCCCATCGCTCAAACAATCATGAGGTGGTACAGGAATATCTACCTGTTGTCCATCGCCTACGCCTATCGGCCTCGGCTTAGGTCCCGACTAACCCTGAGAGGACGAGCCTTCCTCAGGAAACCTTAGGCATTCGGTGAAAGAGATTCTCACTCTTTTTTCGCTACTCATACCGGCATTCTCACTTCTAAGCGCTCCACCAGTCCTCACGGTCTGACTTCGCAGCACTTAGAACGCTCTCCTACCATTGTTCGTAAGAACAATCCGCAGCTTCGGTGATACGTTTAGCCCCGGTACATTTTCGGCGCAGAGTCACTCGACCAGTGAGCTATTACGCACTCTTTAAATGGTGGCTGCTTCTAAGCCAACATCCTGGTTGTCTGGGCAACTCCACATCCTTTTCCACTTAACGTATACTTTGGGACCTTAGCTGGCGGTCTGGGCTGTTTCCCTTTCGACTATGAACCTTATCACCCATAGTCTGACTCCCAAGTTTAAGTAACTGGCATTCGGAGTTTGACTGAATTCGGTAACCCGGTAGGGGCCCCTAGTCCAATCAGTGCTCTACCTCCAGTACTCATCATCTTGAGGCTAGCCCTAAAGCTATTTCGGAGAGAACCAGCTATCTCCGTGTTCGATTGGCATTTCACCCCTACCCACACCTCATCCCCGCATTTTTCAACATACGTGGGTTCGGGCCTCCAGTCAGTGTTACCTGACCTTCACCCTGGACATGGGTAGATCACACGGTTTCGGGTCTACGACCACATACTATATTCGCCCTATTCAGACTCGCTTTCGCTGCGGCTCCGTGTCTTCCACTTAACCTTGCATGGGATCGTAACTCGCCGGTCCATTCTACAAAAGGTACGCCGTCACCCATTAACGGGCTTCGACTACTTGTAGGCACACGGTTTCAGGTTCTATTTCACTCCCCTTCCGGGGTGCTTTTCACCTTTCCCTCACGGTACTGGTTCACTATCGGTCACTAGGGAGTATTTAGCCTTGGGAGATGGTCCTCCCGGATTCCGACGGAATTCCACGTGTTCCGCCGTACTCAGGATACACTCCGGAGGAAATTCCTTTTCAATTACAGGGCTGTTACCTTCTTTGGCTGACCTTTCCAGATCGATTCATTTAAAGAATTTCTTTGTAACTCCAAAGGAGTGTCCTACAACCCCAGAAAGCAAGCTTTCTGGTTTGGGCTCTTTCCGTTTCGCTCGCCGCTACTCAGGAAATCGAGGTTTCTTTCTCTTCCTCCAGGTACTGAGATGTTTCAGTTCCCCGGGTCTGCTCCCTATACCCTATGTATTGAGGTATAGGTACTGCTCCATTACGAACAGTGGGTTTCCCCATTCGGAAATCCCCGGATCAAAGTTTACTTACAACTCCCCGAGGCATATCGGTGTTAGTCCCGTCCTTCGTCAGCTCCTAGTGCCAAGGCATCCACCGTGCGCCCTTATTCACTTAACTAAGTTGTTTCAGTAAATAAGCGTGCTAATTTAATAGCCTTGTTTCAATCCAGCTTCAGCTCCTATTAAAAATAGTTGCTTCAGCCTTCTGTTTTTTTGATGTCGTTGTTACTCTTATTTAGTTTTCAAGGTACAAAAATGGAGCCTAGCGGGATCGAACCGCTGACCTCCTGCGTGCAAGGCAGGCGCTCTCCCAGCTGAGCTAAGGCCCCATATATCTATTGTATTAGATGGTGGGCCTGAGTGGACTCGAACCACCGACCTCACGCTTATCAGGCGTGCGCTCTAACCAGCTGAGCTACAGGCCCATCTCACTTATAATATTTAAAGAGAATTGCTCTCTCAAAACTGAACCAAACAACCAAGTACGATTCCGTTAATAGTCTAGTTCCGGCGCCTATCGACTAGCAAATTTCGAATTCCATCCTACGATAAGTCAACATCGAATCACATTCGTGTTTCCTTTATCTCGTCTGGAGTTCTCCAATCTGTACGTCGATAAGCAAGGCGCCTGCACTTCCTATATATATCCTTAGAAAGGAGGTGATCCAGCCGCACCTTCCGATACGGCTACCTTGTTACGACTTCACCCCAATCATTAGTCCCACCTTCGGCGGCTGGCTCCTTACGGTTACCTCACCGACTTCGGGTGTTACCAACTCTCGTGGTGTGACGGGCGGTGTGTACAAGGCCCGGGAACGTATTCACCGCGGCATGCTGATCCGCGATTACTAGCGATTCCGGCTTCATGTAGGCGAGTTGCAGCCTACAATCCGAACTGAGAATGGTTTTGTGGGATTTGCTTGACCTCGCGGGTTCGCTTCCCTTTGTTCCATCCATTGTAGCACGTGTGTAGCCCAGGTCATAAGGGGCATGATGATTTGACGTCATCCCCACCTTCCTCCGGTTTGTCACCGGCAGTCACCTTAGAGTGCCCAACTTAATGCTGGCAACTAAGATCAAGGGTTGCGCTCGTTGCGGGACTTAACCCAACATCTCACGACACGAGCTGACGACAACCATGCACCACCTGTCACTCTGTCCCCGAAGGGAAAACTCTATCTCTAGAGTGTTCAGAGGATGTCAAGACCTGGTAAGGTTCTTCGCGTTGCTTCGAATTAAACCACATGCTCCACCGCTTGTGCGGGCCCCCGTCAATTCTTTTGAGTTTCAGCCTTGCGGCCGTACTCCCCAGGCGGAGTGCTTAATGCGTTAACTTCAGCACTAAGGGGCGGAAACCCCCTAACACCTAGCACTCATCGTTTACGGCGTGGACTACCAGGGTATCTAATCCTGTTCGCTCCCCACGCTTTCGCTCCTCAGCGTCAGTTACAGACCAGAGAGTCGCCTTCGCCACTGGTGTTCCTCCACATCTCTACGCATTTCACCGCTACACGTGGAATTCCACTCTCCTCTTCTGCACTCAAGTTCCCCAGTTTCCAATGCACGTTTACGGTTGAGCCGTAAGATTTCACATCAGACTTAAAGAACCGCCTGCGAGCGCTTTACGCCCAATAATTCCGGACAACGCTTGCCACCTACGTATTACCGCGGCTGCTGGCACGTAGTTAGCCGTGGCTTTCTGGTTAGGTACCGTCAAGGTACTATCAGTTACTATAGTACTTGTTCTTCCCTAACAACAGAGTTTTACGATCCGAAAACCTTCATCACTCACGCGGCGTTGCTCCGTCAGACTTTCGTCCATTGCGGAAGATTCCCTACTGCTGCCTCCCGTAGGAGTCTGGGCCGTGTCTCAGTCCCAGTGTGGCCGATCACCCTCTCAGGTCGGCTACGCATCGTCGCCTTGGTAAGCCGTTACCTTACCAACTAGCTAATGCGCCGCAGGCCCATCTGTAAGTGACAGCAAAAGCCGCCTTTCAACTTCTCATCAGGAGATAAAAAGTGTTATCCGGTATTAGCTCGCGTTTCCACGAGTTATCCCAGTCTTACAGGCAGGTTGCCTACGTGTTACTCACCCGTCCGCCGCTCATTCCATTATCGTCAACTCCGAAGAGAATCAAATAATTTCATGCGCTCGACTTGCATGTATTAGGCACGCCGCCAGCGTTCGTCCTGAGCCAAGATCAAACTCTCCATAAAAGTTGTGTTTCTTGTGCTTCAGAAGTCAACTTCTGACTTCATTTCTTTTAAGAAAAACGAGGTGTTTTTCTTCTTTCGTACTGGTTGTTTTGTTCAGTTTTCAAAGAGCAATTTCGTTGTTTGTCGTTTTTTGCGACAAGATATAATTTATCATGTTATCCGTTTGATGTCAACACTTTTTTAAAATCTTTTTTAAAAGATGTTTGTTTTGTGTGTCTTGCAATATGTTTCATCAAGCGACAAAAATTAATATACCATAATCCTTTTTATTGAGCAATAGTTTTTAAACAAAAAATTAAATTTCGGTAAAAAACCTTTTGTAGTAACTTCATAAATTACTACAAAAGGTTGCTTAACTCAGATATTCCCTTTTCTTTTAGGGATATACTTCATACACTCTTGTTCACTCGCCACTCTACGAAGTAATTGAAATAACAATCGATATCTTTCTCGCATTGCGCTTTTTACCATTTGATCAATTCGATTATCATCTAGATCTAATAAGATTTCTTCAAGCTCTCGTTTTATTAGATACTCCATTTCTTTCTGTTCCATCTCATTTACTAATAGTCCAATCATGCAATCACCTCATATTACCGTATAATTCCGTTAAATGGATTCATATATTGCTATTAATATATTTCAATAAGCCCTTTTCGGTTCCAACGACTTAAACATTACAAGTATTCGCAAAAACAGCTGAATTTTGTCGGGTCGAAGTTTTTTAAGTGTCTACCCACTACTATTCCCCAAAAACACTATATTTCATCCATCATTTTCCTAAACAGTTTTCGACAAAGCACGCTTGTACATATTTTCTATATCTAATGCATAGATATGAATATAGATATAAGTAGAGGAGGAAAACGGATGGATCACTTTTATTCCTTTCGTTTAAGAGGAAAAAGAACTGCATGGATTATTGGATTAGCATTTATAGTTGCTCTTATAGCTTGGACACAAAAAGATGCAGTCTTCTCCGTATTTAATGGCGAAGAACCTGTTGCTTTGTCAAAAGGCAATGCTGATGAACCAGACATTGCTATTACTTTCAATATTAGCTGGGGTGAAGAAAGAGTAGAAGAAATATTAAAGCAATTAGAAAATGAAGATGTACAAGCTACATTCTTCATCAGTGGAGAATGGGCAGAAAGACACCCAGACCTTCTAAAAGCAATTTCAGACGGAGAGCATGAAATAGGAATGCTAGGTTATCGCTACAAAAGCTATTTAGATCAAGAAGTTGAGCAAGTTAAAAAAGATCTTTTGTATGCTCAGGAAGCATTTGAAAAATTAGGATATGAAAACGTAAATTTATTGCGAACTCCTCATGGTCATTTTAACGAAGAGATTATCGAACTTGCTGAAAGCTTAGGTTTCCATGTTGTTCATTGGAATGTAAATCCTAATGACTGGGAGAATCCTGGTACAGAAGTAATCGTAGACTACATCATGAAAGAAACGGATAATGGTGATATCGTTCTATTACATGCTTCAGATAGTGCAAAACAAACTGCCGGTGCATTAGAAACTATTCTTCCAGGATTAAAAAACAAAGGATATGAACCTGTGACCATTTCAGAAATCATTAATCAAGCAAAAGCAAATACAGAAATTGTTGATTAAAAAAAGATCTCTTTCCAATACTGGGAAGAGATCTTTTTTATTACTTTTTCTTTTTTTGTTTAGCTTCTTGAACTGGCGTTTTTTCTTGAAAATTTAAACGATGTAAATTCAAAATTTGATATGTATTCGATACAAGTAATGGAACAACCATAAGCCATGCATAATCTGTTCCATCTACCATTAATCCAGGCACCCATTCCACTGTGGTAAATACCACCATAAAAAATAGCGTTGGAACAAATGCTTTTTTATTGGTTTCTTTGGATTTAAGCTTAGCAACGATCCATCCAATTAATAATATCGCTGCTGCTAAGAGGATAAACCAATACAGCGCAACATTATTGGCTGACTGATACGGAAAATAAATAATATCAAAAAGTATAAAAATGATTAGAGCTATTTGTACTGTTGACCAATATCCTTTGAATAGATTTAGTCCCATACGATGAACAAATAAATAAGCAAAAAACCCAGTTAAACTAACCATTGCAAATGTTAACCCTAACACTAAAAAGAATAAGATAAGTCCTAGAATTTCCATGCCATCGAACGGTTGTAAATAGTTTAGATATTGTTCTGGTTTAACAAAAAAGCTTGCGATTAATCCAGCTAGTCCACCTAGCCAAAATGTTTTCCATAAAAAACCTACAAGGATTCGTGTATTCAAACTTTTTCACTCCTATTGCACATACTATGATTCCCTCAATATTTTACCATGATACGGCATTTATTTCTCTTGTGTATGTGCATATTTTAATTATTTATCAAGCATATTAAGTATATAGAAAGGAGGATTATAAATGGTACGACGACAACTATGTACTGTACTCCTTAGCTTATCCTTCTTCATAATTTTAACCGCTTGTGGAGGCGGTGGTGGTAACAGCGAAAGCGAAGGTGAATACGATTCAACCAAAAAAATGGTTGTTGATATACTTCAAACCGAAGACGGTAAAAAAGCGCTTCGAGAAATCATGCATGATGAAGAGCTTAAAAACTTATTAGTGATGGAATCAGACACCGTGAAAAATGCTGTTAATGAAGCACTTACTTCAGAAGAAAGCAAAAAATCCTGGGAAAAAATGTTCGAAGATCCGGAGTTCGTTAAGACATATGCGCAATCCATATCTGACGAACAAAAGAATTTAATGAAAGATCTCATGAACGACAGTCAATTTCAAAAACAGATGATTGAACTGCTAAACAACCCGGAAGTTACCGAACAAATGCTATCGGTTGTGAAAAGCCAACAATTCCGTGCTCATTTAGAAGAAACGATCCAACAAACCTTACAATCACCTATTTTCCAAGCCAAAATTGAGGAAATCCTACTCAAGGCTTCCCAAGAGCAAAGTAAATCAAGTGGTTCTTCAAGTGAGTCCGGACAAGAAAGCCAATCTGGCGAATCGCAATCTGATTCAGGTAGTAGCGATTCAGGCAATTAAACAAATATCCTATGGTTATACAAGAGAATAGGGTGCCCGAATAACCAGGACACCCTAATTCTTTATTCTTCCATTTTGGCAATTACTTTAGCTGCTATCTTATGATATTCTTTTCCAATTGGATGATCTTCCTGATATACAGAAGGTGCAAAAACATCTTCTTCCTCGTAAGGTTGCTGCAAGGGTAGCTGCCCTAATACTTTTGTTTTTAGGACATCAGCAAGTTTTTTGCCTCCACCTTTACCGAATACATATTCTTTTTCTCCAGTTGTTTTACTTTCGAAGTATGCCATATTCTCTACTACACCAAGAATTTCGTGGTCTGTTTTTAATGCCATTTGACCAGCACGTGCCGCTACGAAAGCAGCTGTTGGATGCGGTGTAGTTACAATTACTTCTTTACACGTAGGTAATAACTCATGTACATCCATTGCGATATCACCTGTACCTGGTGGTAAGTCTAATAATAGATAATCTAATTCTCCCCATTCCACCTCGGAGAAGAAACTATTAATCATCTTACCAAGCATTGGGCCACGCCAAATTATCGGAGAGTTATCTTCAACAAAGAAGCCCATGGAAATGACCTTCACTCCAAAACGTTCTACCGGAATAATTTTTTCTCCGCGTACAACTGGACGTTTCTCCACACCCATCATATCTGGAACACTAAATCCATAAATATCGGCATCAATAATTCCGACTTTTTTACCTAAACGCATTAATGATACTGCTAAGTTTACGGTAACCGTAGATTTTCCTACGCCACCCTTACCACTAGCAACTGCGATAAATTTTGTATTTGAACTACCACCCATGAGCGAAGCTTCTTTCGCTTTCTCCGCTGCAGGTTGATATTTTTGAATAACTTCATCCGGAAGTGCTTCAAATCGAAGTCCTACGGTATTTGCCCCTTCACGTTTCAAGATACCAACGATTTCTTGTTGTAATTCCATTTGTTCTGCTGTATTCGTCTTGGAAATACCAATCTTTACGCTGACATGCTTCTTGTCTTCCTTGATCGTTACAGAATTAATTCCCCCGGTTTCTTCCAATGTTATATGTAAAAAAGGATCTTGAACAGAACTTAATAGCTCTACAACCCTCTCTTTTGTTAGCATCGTACATCACCATCCCTTGTGTTTGTATCCACCTGCTAGTATAACACAAAACACAGAAAATCTAAGTAATATGCTATTTGGTGACGGTTTCAGTCTGACTCCTCCTGTTCTTCAGGCTCCTCTGTCGCATATCGTAAAATTCCCTCATAAATACTTGCTGCCATTTTTCGTTGATAATCTTCGTCTTTTAACAATTCTCTTTCCTCGACATTAGACAAAAATCCAATTTCTACCAAAGCTCCTGGTACTTCAGCATGCTTTAATAAATACATGCTATTTAATGCTAATGGTGACCGATTCGTGTTTTCTAAGTTTCGTATTATTTCTTGTTGAATCATCGTGGCCAAATGCTTATTCTCATCTTTTGTTGGATAATAAAACGTTTGTGCTCCACTCCATTGTGTCGATGGTAATGCATTTAAATGCAAAGAAAGGAAAAAGTCCGGTTCCTTATCGTGAATAAACTTCAAACGATTTCGAATATCTTCAGATTTTCTTCGAGCTAGTCCACTTGTTTCTTCAGCGGCTAAATCCTTATCCTGTTCACGAGTTAAATAAACAAGTGCTCCTTGTTGTTGCAAATAAGATTGAATTAGTTTCGATACTTGTAAAGCAATATCTTTCTCTTCTGTATCATCGGATCCAACTGCCCCTCCGTCAGGTCCACCATGGCCAGGATCGATTACAATTGTTTTTCCGGTAAGGGGTAACGTCCACCCTTGATTTACTGTCATATTTGTCTCATTTATTGGGTATTGTAATAAGTACGCGAGTAAAAATACACCTAATAGCCAAAAAGCAATTTTCTTTTTTCTTCCCATATAGTTCTTGCTCCTTCCTTTAACTTCTCTTTTACTAAATTTATGGGACAAGATTGCAGTTTATGACTTAACATTTATGGTATGCTATTTACGAGGTAGGTTTACTTCTGCAAACACAGTGGTATCAATTAACCAAAGAACTTAAACGGAGGGAAACACTCATGATATGGATAGGAATTGGCCTTATTATTATTGGTATAGCATTTTTAGGAATCGCTGGTGCATTATTTAAGCCATTAATGAAACTAGCTGATTTATTCCAAAGCGTCCAAAAAACGACAGACCAATTGCCGGAAACAGTAGAAACTATTACAGCTCAGGCGACAGACGTTCTTGGAACCGGAATCGACACATTACAACAAGTAAATCAACAAATTAAAGAACTATCGCCGATTTTTCATCTAATTGGAGATGCCGGTCGTGCAACAAATCAATTAACTTCTTCTGTATTAAAGACCGCTGATGGACTTCAAGAAAAAACAGAAGAGGCAAACGCTATGATTGCGAGTAAAAACTTACAAGGTATATATGGTCTAGCAACCATTGGTTACTTCCTTGCTACACGAAACAAATAAAATGAGAACTACAATAATAAAAAAGCTAAACGATGCAGCCAGTTGGCCGGCGATCGTTTAGCTTTTTTATCTACCTTATTTTCTTATATACGGTTTTCCACTTCTTGGCGAATACCTTGTAGGTCATTCGCCTTTTCAAATCCATCCGTATATAGTTGTTGTTCAAAATCTTTCAATCGTTCGATGAATGATTGATTTTCCTCTAAAGAACGTTTGTTAGAGATATATGAACTGACCGCCCATCCTAATGAAGCGCCCAATGCTGCGCTTGTAGCAATAGCTGCTTGCTTTCTACGCTTACTCATTGGTATAATCCCTTTCCTCTCGCTTCATTTCTCTGCGCTTTTTCAACCAATAGTAACCTAAAGCAAAGCTACCATACAAACCACCGAGATTATTTTTATCACCAATATCTCTGCCTGCTTCTGTACGTGCTTTAACAGAATCGGTTACATCTACTAAAGAAGAGGAGAATTTTCTCGTAGCATTCCCTACGTCTCCAACCATATAGAAAAGTGGACTCAATTGCTGTAATTTATCATTAACATCTGCTAATGTTTGATTACTTTCGTGAATCATATCTCCTGTTTCTTTAAAAATTCCATCGAGTTGCTCCGGCAATTTTTGAACTGTCTTATCTACTCCACTTAGTACACTAGCCAAGTTATTCAACGTATGACCGATAAAAATAGCTAAAATAATAGCTGCTACTCCAATAATAATGACACCTATGCCGATTAACGTCATTTGCTTATCCCTCTCTTCCTGTATTTACAGAAGTTGAATCGTTCATCGACGATCCTTTTCCTGTTTGATACGTTTTAAATACTTGCATAAATGCTTCGCTCCACGTAATTCCTGTTATAAAGGGTTGTAATTTCTTTTCTAATTCCGCTTCAGATAGTGTTTCTTTTTGTTGAAGATATAACTGATTCATCGTTTGTACCGATGTTCCTACATCTTCTACGTGATCAAACACACTATCCGTCGCTTTCACTTTTTCACTAATATCATCGACCAATTTATCTGCTTCCTGCAGTGATTCCGTCAATTGAGGTGTAATATAATGCATTTCTTTTTCTAATTCCGTCATCGATCTTCCTAGTGATCGCATTGTATCTGAAAAACGACTTAATGCAAATGCCGCATAACAGGCAACAATGGCAAAAGCAACAGCGATGAACAAAATTCCAACATAAATGACAGCCATATGTAAAAATCCCTCCTCTTAGACAATATTATACCACCTGTCTACAGAAATAAAACGTTTCCTATCTTTAAGTAAGATTAAACTTATTACGGAATGGGTATAGGTTCCATATAGTACCAGATATGGAGGTTGACCCGATGAAGATAAAATCCTATGCGCAAACGTTTATCACTAAATTTAAAAATGATGATGTACCATTACTTGCAGCTTCATTAGCTTATTATTTTTTATTATCTGTTTTCCCGTTACTTGTAGTAGCTTTTGCGATTATCCCTTATTTTAATATAAGTCCACAGGATGCCATACAATTTATTTCATCTATCCTTCCTGAACAACTAGCAAGCACGTTTCAAGAAAATATTGTTAGTATTGTGGAGACACCTCGTGGGGGCTTACTAACAATTGGTATTTTGGGGACTCTATGGTCCGCTTCCAACGGAATTAACGCATTCATTAAAGTATCAAATGAATCCTATGAAGTAGAAGAAACTCGCTCCTTTATAAAGACAAGAGCAATTGCCTTTGGACTTACTATTGCAATGATATTTGCTGTTATTACCGCTATTATACTACCTGTTTTTGGAGATGTCATTCTAACAATGGCCATGTCTATTGTAGGGATAAATGAATCAACTGAATGGATTCTACAAATTTCACGTTTTGCAATTAGTATCGCCGTAATTACACTATTACTGCTAACACTTTATCGCTTTGCACCGAATGCGAAACTTCCAGTGAAGCATATTATTCCTGGAACCTTAACAGCTAGCATCCTCTGGCTTATCATTTCATTCGGATTCTCTATTTATGTATCTAACTTCGGAAATTATTCAAATATGTACGGAAGTCTAGGCGGTGTCATCATTTTAATGATTTGGTTCTTCTTGACAGGGATGATTCTTCTTATTGGCGGTATCATAAATGTCATGTATCATCAGAAAAAAGTAGCAGAAGATTCATCGTATTCTCATGCAGCAAATATATAAAGAACGGACCAACGCTCGCGTAGAAACGTTACAAAAAAATCCAAACCGACTACCTCTGTCAGTTTGGATTTTTATCATCTTGATAATATACCTGTTACTAGACTTCTTGCCCATTGATCCCATGTAAAAGACGACCTCGACAGTTCTTTTACTTGTATAGGAGTAATGAATGTAGCTCCATGTCGAAATTGAGAAGAAGGTTGATCGGCAACAACCTCACCCATCTCTACCCCTTGCACAACTTCTACTTGTTCTTCAACATGCAATCCTGTTTCAATAGGAGTCTCTATCAGTTGTCCGTTTGTATGCATCTTCCATACATGATTGATAAAAATCGAATCTTCAAATAATGCAGTGACACCTAATGCTTCTTCCATGACGATCCCTATCTCAGTATGGTAACCGGGAAGCAGTGCATCTAAAACTTCCGGATCTTCTTCCGCTATCGATACGCTAAATGGATACACGCTTGTTGATTCTAATTCTACTTCTTTCGGATGTTCACTTACTTCACTTATTGTACCCTCTAGTGCTATTGGAAGTTCATTTATTTCCATTTGCGTGGCAAGTCCAGCCTCCACCTTTGTTCGTTCTTCTTCCGTTAATTCCCCATCAACCTGAAGTGTTGTATCTTGTATGGTAATCACAGGATCCTCTAAACTATCTTTTACCTCACTAATTCGACCATCAAAAGGGCTATTCACGGTAATCACATTTTCAAATGATTGTAATTCCATTAATTGCGCTTCTAGACTTTGTAATTCCGCTGTTTTCTGGGAGAGTTCATTTTCTTTTTCAATCAAGTATTGCTCACGTAACAATTCTGCTTCAACTGTGTTTTGAGGAAAACTAATTTCAAGTTCCTCTTCATTTATCGTTACATCACTTGGTGTACCAGTAGCACCTTCTGGGATTTGAAACATTTCCATTTCTGTGATGGCAGACTGTATAGCTGCAATCTCTCCTTCTACTTGAGACACGTGTTGATTCAAGTTTACTTCTGTTTCATAAGAGCTTTGGACTTCATAGGAGAATAGTGGATCACCGCTCGACACTACATCTCCCTCTTGCACCATAAACTCTTGAAACACACCACTGGATGGATCAAAATAAACATGCTCTTCCCCTGCAACATCAATGACGCCAGGCTTGTATAACATTTCTACAAGATCTGCCTCATGGCTATCTGCCCAGCTATGTACAAATGAAACTCGATCTACTTTTTCTTCTTTATCAAATAAAACGAGCACAAAATTGACTACAACAAATACAGTAATCGCTATCCACAGCATATACTTCTTGTATTTTCTCATCCAAACCACCCACTTATGATGTATGAATCCACATTTGCTATAACACTTGCAATAACCCATCCTAAGAAGTGAATTAAAATAACATTTAACCAAACAAAACGGCTTCTTACATCAGAATACTTCGCCAAGAAATTTGCTTGAAAGTAGATAATCCATAATTGAAATAACGATATCGCTCCAAAAAAGTATACGAACCAGGGAATACTAGTTATGTAAGAAGCGATTATTCCAAATGAGAGCGGCGATACATACCAACTTAATCCGGCAAACAATGCCAATGGAATCCATAATAGTCGCTCTACCAACACCACTATTAACGCTGTGTGCTGAATAACAACTAACTTCTTATAAGGCACTCCAGTAAGTAGATAGAATAATAGAGATGGTAGAAAAATAACAATTGCCGCAAACAAAAGCCCATAAAACATTCTGCCTAACACAAACCAAAGTTTACTAGCTTCAAAATCAGCAGAACTTAATAATAAGCCATTTTTAGATATTTCTTCTGAACCAACACCTAAGAAAGCCATAATTCCGTAAATGACCATGGAAACAAGCGATAAAATAACCGTTATCTTCCAAATGCCCTTAACTTCCTCTGCTTTATTAAGTCGAAAACTTTCATCTTTTGTCTGAGAAATCATTCGAAACAAACGCGCATAATAAGTCATTTCGTCACAATCCTTTTGCATTATCCATTCTTTTCCTATAATTGTCATTTTACCTTAATAACTAATGAAATACTATGAAATTTTGATTAATTCGTCGACTATTAGAAAAAGTCAGCAAAATATGGTTCTGTTTGTGGAATTATGCTGTCGAGTGCTTCCAAATGTTGTTGTTCTCCGTCGATTAATCCTAACTCCTTTAACTCTAACGGACGTTTGTACCCTAATAATATCGATGCTAACTGTTGGATCGGTATAGTGACGGATGAAGCGACTTCTTTAGACAGCTTTTCCACATGGATCTCTTTTGAATTAATTTCTAATCGATACGTGCCGGAATTCGCTTCTACAAAATCATCTGTTATCTCCAAATCAATCGTCACATTTTCCTTATGTGCTAAAAATGGATATTTTTGTAGAAATTTATAGACATCGACAATTCTCGACATAAAATACGGCGTCATTTTTTGTTCAAATCGTGGATCATCGAGAAGTAACGGAAGTGTATCAGATTCTGCTACCACCATTTTTACATTTTTCGCCATTGAATCGTGATTGGAGATGAAATGAAGCAAGCGTTGTTTGCTAGCTAGCGTAAGATGTATTATTTCCTCTACTTCTAGTATATCTTTCTTAACTTCATATAAGATATATCCATCTGGCTCGCCTTGTGGATCATAGCTAACTGCAATTAATTTCTTTTTGACTAAAATTCTATACTCCCACCAGTGGGAATCTCGCAGAAGCATTCCATTAAATTGAGCTGTATATTTTTCATAAATTGTCTCTAAAATCGAAACATCATCTTTGTTCTGCATTCGCCGTATCATACCACCGTCTAATTGCCAATTTCTCTTAAAATGATGCATAGGAATATTGTATTCTTTCTCATCAAACGTAACTTCCCAACCAAATCGACGGTAAAAAGGTATAGAGAAAGGATATAAATAGGAAAGAACTTGTCCTTCTTTCTTCATTTCCTCAAGAGCGTGTTGAAGTAGTTTTCGTACAATGCCTTTCCGACGAAATTCCGGCCACGTTGCAACAGAAGAAATGCCACCCATTTTAATCGGTTGGCCATGTATAGAGACCTCTAATGGTACGATGTGAAGTTTCGCTGCCAAACGATCATCTTCCATCCACCCCCATATTGCTTCCTTTCGCTTTTCCTGTTTTCTTTCTTCTAATCTTTCCGGTGTTAGTTCATACTGAAAAGCGAATGCCGATAATTGATAGATTTCATCACTTTGTGAAGATAGCTTTTTTAACAATATAGACTCCCCCTTTTTGAAAAATCAGGCTACATTTTCATATTACAATAGATAGTGAATTTAATTAAGCGGAAAAAAAGCGCAAACGACCGGTTTAGTATGTATATCTACAGCTGTAAAATTTTATAATTTCCTAGACAAACAAAGAGACATACAGAAAAGGCTGCATGTCTCTAAAAGTTGTTATGATGCGTATTGTATTCGAAGTAAAGCTCACCAATTGCCACCGACAGCAACCGAGTTACAAGCCTGCTTTTCCGCTTTAAACCGATGCGGCAGCAGATGCTTTAAGCTTTTCATTCCGCTCTTTGAACATTTCATTATGAGAAGACACCATCGCAAAATTATTTGCCATTGGATCAATGTACTTCTTCGCCTGGTTCACTGCATTAGCAGCATCTTGGAAAGCACCCGCAATCAGATGGAGCTTCCCTTCATGATGAAGTATATCTCCAGCTGCATATATTCCAGGAACAGAAGATTCGCTATTTGGTGAACCTGCCACAAAGTATCCATCTTTAATCTCTACACCTAAGGAAGGACTATTGTCCAGCAAATCAATATCTCTATCATATCCATGATTTATAATAACTTCATCAATTGGCAGAGCAAGAATATCCCCAGATTCATGATTGGTTAACTCCACATGTTCGATCGACTGATTATTTTCAGAGATAAGTTTAGTGATCGAACAATTAAAGTAACATTCCGCTGAACTCTTCATTAATTTTGTCACTTGTGCTTCATGTCCGGACAGAACATCCTTACGATACGTTAGATAAACACTTTTTGCAATATCTACTAGCTCGTTTGCCCAATCAACAGCAGAATTACCACCGCCAGAGATAATTACTCGCTTATCTTTATACCGTTGTAACGATGTTATTTTATAGTTTAAATTGGTCACTTCATATTTCTCTGCACCTTCTAAATTTAATCTTTTAGGGTGTAAAATGCCGCCGCCTACTGCCACAATAATTGTCTTTGAATAATGAATCTCTCCAGATGCGGTATGTAACTGAAATAGTCCCATCTCATTTTTATCTATGGATTCTACTTTTTCATTTAATACAACGGTTGGATCAAACGTCATTGCTTGTTCTACCATTTGCTTAATCACGTTTTCCCCTGACATTGGAGTTAATCCACCAATATCCCAAATAACTTTCTCAGGATAAATATGCACCTTTCCACCTAATTCTGCTTGATAATCAATGATTTTTGTTTTCATTTCTCGTAAACCACTATAAAAAGCAGAATATAAACCTGCGGGACCACCACCAACAATCGTTACATCAAAGACTTCCATTTGCTATTCAACCCCCTAAAAGATATGAAGAACTAAATCAGCTCAAACTATAATAATAAAACTTCTTAATTGTTATTATAATGATAATGAGAATCGTTTTCAATCTTTTAGAATAAAAATTTTTTCAACTTTTACGTTTGGTCTGCCTTACATATATAAATTTTTACAGACCACCGCTCTATAGGAAAACTCTCGAAAAGGCAGAAAAAGGATCTGATTAATATGTTGTTAATCAGATCCTTTTAACTTTAACCCTTAAAACCACTGAGAGTGGAATATGCCGTCTTTATCTTTTCGCTCATACGTGTGTGCACCAAAGTAGTCACGTTGTGCTTGAATAAGATTTGCTGGTAAATCTTCTGAACGATAGCTATCATAGTATGCAATTGCACTTGAGAACGTTGGAACTGCAATACCATGTGCAACCGCTAGAGATACAACTTTTCGTAATGAAGACTGGTAGCCTTCTACAATTTCCTTGAAGTAAGGGTCGAGCATTAAGTTCGGTAATTGAGAATCTCTGTCATAGGCATCTTTGATCTTTTGTAGGAACTTCGCACGAATGATACATCCGCCACGCCAAATCATTGCGATGTCACCATAACTTAAATTCCAATCGTACTCATCAGAAGCTGCTCGCATTTGAGCAAACCCTTGCGCATAAGATACGATCTTACTCATATAAAGTGCTTGACGGATTGCTTCGATAAGCTCCTCTTTACTTTCACCTAGCATTGCATTCGTTGGTCCACTCAATTCTTTGCTTGCACGAACACGCTCATCTTTTAAGGATGAAATAAAGCGTGCAAACACAGACTCTGTAATTAATGGAAGCGGTACTCCTAAATCAAGTGCATTTTTACTCGTCCATTTTCCAGTCCCTTTTTGACCTGCTTTATCTAGAATTACCTCCACTAGAGGCTTCCCAGTCTCTTCATCCACTTTAGTGAAGATATCTGCAGTTATTTCAATCAGATAACTGTCTAATTCTCCATCATTCCATTCCTTGAATACGTTGTGAAGCTCTTTTGCATCAAGTCCTAGAACATTTTTCATTAAATCATATGCTTCTGCGATTAATTGCATATCTCCATATTCAATTCCATTATGAACCATTTTCACAAAGTGCCCCGCGCCATTTGGCCCAATATAGGTTACACATGGATCTTTATCTACTTTTGCAGATATCGCTTCAAAAATAGGAGCAACTAATTTATACGCTTCTGCTTGTCCACCTGGCATAATAGAAGGACCATTTAAAGCTCCCTCTTCGCCACCAGAAACACCTGTCCCAATGAAATGAATTCCAGACTCATCTAATTCTTTATTACGACGAATCGTATCTTCATATAATGTATTTCCACCGTCGATAAGAATATCGCCTTTATCAAGATGTGGTTTCAATGATTCAATCGTAGCATCCGTTGCTGGACCAGCTTTTACCATCAACATGATCTTACGTGGTTTTTCCAATGAATCCACAAATTCTTCAATTGTTTTTGCACCAATAAATTTTTTCCCGCTTGCTTCATTCGCTAAGAAGTTCTCTGTCTTCTCGTAAGAACGATTAAAAACAGCTACAGAAAAGCCTTTGCTTTCCATGTTAAGTGCGATATTTTTTCCCATAACGGCTAAGCCGATAACACCAATTTGTTGTTTCATCAATCCATCATTTCCTCTCTTAAATTATTTTGAAATGAATCATACCTATTATAGCGAATTTAGTAAGAGGAAACCAATATCCACTCTGATATCTAAAAAATGATTGTTATTTGATTCATCATTGAAATTAGTTCTACTGTCTCGATTCCTTTTGTATAAGTGATAGATGCACCTTCTTCATTGTTACTTTCTACAAAATCCGTTTAATTAAACACAAAATATTCTGATATAATAATTATAGACTATCCAATTAAGAAAGGATGATACATTTGTTAAAATTATCTATTCGCTTATTTGTTATCACCAGTTTACTATTGGTTGGTTGTACAATACCTCCTATAGAAGCTAGTGGTGACGAATGGGAAGTACTCTATCAAAGAGATGAACTTATTATTGAATATATCGGTGAAGAAGCACCTCCTGATGAAATCTCATTTATAATTAAACATGGATCCAGAACTACAGACGGAAATGATCACCCAATATCATCTGGTAGATTAAAGTTAACCTACCCAAGAGAAGATCTTGTGAATGATGATATTACAATTAAGCTAGACTGGAACAATAACTCTGACACTATCGTGATTGACAAAGAGAATTTCTATGAAAACTAAAACTACACCCTAACAAATCCTCGGAACCCTCTAGATCCATAGTAAGAGGAAGCTCCATTATGATAGACAAACACATGTCCATAACGGTAATCACAGAAAACCGCTCCACCCGCTTCACGAATATCAGAAGGTGTTTTTATCCAACTGGAAGTTTTCATATCAAAGTTACCAAGCTCTTGTAATTGGCGATATTGCTGCTCATTTAATAGCTCAATGCCCATCTCTGTAGCAACATCAATCGCACTATTTTCCGGCTGATGCTTTTTTCTTGATTCTAACGCTTCTCGATCATAGCAAATACTCCTACGACCTTTTGGGCTCTCCTTAGAACAGTCATAAAAAATATATTCATCCGTATTTTGATCATATTCAACTACATCAGGCTCACCTTCTGTTCTTTCCATTTCATGGAGTGACCAAAGCTTATCACTATGAGCTTCTAACCTTGCTTGTACATTTTCCCATTCTATACCTTTATGCCGATCCAAGTTTTTTTCAAACCGTACTTTCAACGTTTCAAGTAATTGTGCTTGTTGATCTGAAGATAAAGTCATACGATCAGCCAATTTCTATTCCCCTCTCTTATTTTCACATTCTGAGACTTTAGATAAATTATAAAGTAATTAATATAGAAAACACAATGTAATAGAAAATTTGTATTCATCTTCATATCGGCTATTATAAAAACAATTATGAAGTGAAAAATCGAATCTGACTTACAAATGTTCACGATGACACGATTAAGAAAAAAATGAACTATAGCCGCAATATATTTTTTGAGGGCTTTAGTTCATTTTTAAATTATCTAGTCTTTTTCAAATCACTTCTGATGTAATACGTCTACTAGATGGAGCTAATTTATTGTGAATCAGCTTCATCTTTTATTTCAGAACGTAATCCATCTACACTTTCTTTTCTTCTTTCATTTTTACTTGATAATTCATCTTTTTCTTTACTACTTAGCTCCTCTGCGTGAGCATTAATATAATCCTTTGATTCATTAAGATTTTCTAAAGTGTGGTCGATGGTATTTTGAATCTTTTCTACGTTATCAGATCTATCGTCTGGTTTTGGGTGCGTCATACTATCCCTCCTTCAACTATTTTCGGGAGTAGTTTCTCCATAACCTTGAAATATATTCTTATGAAAAGTTCATAATTGAGTAAGTTGGTTTAGTAGTAGGGAACTGTTTTTATATATAGTAAAAACCCCCAACCTTAAGGGTTGAGGTGTTTTAACTTTTTGGGAATTATTATATATATAAAATGTAAGAAAAAAGATCAGTAAGTTGTTAAAAATATTTTTCCTTTTGTTTTATTGGAAAATTCAACAGCGTCAATTGCCTTTTGGATATCAGACAGCTCATACTTAGAATGGACCGTCATCAAACGTAATTTCTCCCTATCTATTAGCCGAATTAAACGGGCAAAAGTTTCTTGCCATATATCTGCTGAGACATTTTTGTTCCAATGTCGCAAATGAAACATATTAGCATGCACTTTTTCCATTTTTACAATTTCGGCCCAATTTACTTGTACCCCAGATAAGAGACCAAGCGTTAAAAATTTGCCATTAGGGCGGACACTAAAAGCTAACTCGTTTCCATCGTTCCCCCCAACAGAATCAATGGCAGCATCTGCACCCACTCCATTTGTTAATTCCATAACTGTTTCTTTAAGTGGAACTTTGGAAGTATCTATTACATAAGAGGAACCTAGATGAAGTAAACTATCTGTATATTTATTATTTCTAGTCACCGCGATCAATCGAAACCCTAGTATTTTTGATAATTGAGCAAAAATATGCCCTATTGATGAACCACAAGCATTAACTAATAAAACATCATTAGGTTTTAAATTTAATACTTCCGTACAAACTACCCATGCTGTAATTGGATTAATATACATCTGTGCTGCTGTAAAATCATCAATCGAATCAGGGATAGCAACTGCAAATTCTGATGATGTCTTAACATACTCTTGCCATGTACCTTCCCCGCGTAATGGTAAAACTCGTTGACCAATAAGGTCATTGGAAACGGATGGTCCAACATCCACTATGACCCCCACTCCTTCATACCCCGGAATATTAGGTAAAGAAATCCGATGAGAATAAGCACCAGTAATGGGTATTAAATCAGAAGGATTCATAGGGCGAGCTAGCATTCGAACCAGAACTTCATTATTCATTGGTGGTTCAATACTTTTGGTCTCCACTCTTAACACGTCTTTAGGTCTACCAAATTCATAAAATCTAATACATTTCGCATCCAAAACTATATTTCTCCTTAAAATAAATCAGAATTAATTAATTATATCATCTTAACTTCAACTGCTCAGTATTTAATACTTTTCTACAAAATATGAAAAAGACGAGTCCCTATTTTTGTGCCGCATCCTTTATCTTAATACACACAAAGGAATCAAAGATAAAAACCACCCTTATTCGAGTGGCTCGCCAAAAAAATTTAAGTATCAAGTCTTCCGCGTATACTCTGTCTATTTCATCCTCAGCATTGGATAAACGACTGTTAATATGTAGCATTGTTCTTAAATTCTCAACAATGACGCAATCTATTGATTTCAATTCTTCTTTACAACATCTACACTAATATGAACCCAATAAAGTCGTCATAAGAAACCTCTTTAATTATTAAATACAGTTTTATACCTGTATTATATAAAAACAAAGGTTTCCTTTTATAATATATTCACTTCTAAAACAACCCCGAAATTTAGATAGGTTATAAATTCAAAGCTTTTCTTTTCAACCAATTGGTAAGTCAATACTGAATTGGACAATAGTGTATAAAATTTCATTAGTATAAATAACTTAGCGCTCTAAAAATTCGAATATTATTAAACCTTTAACATAATCATCAAGTTTAATAGAAGTATAGTAACCCCACATTGAGAGGGGTTACTTATTTTGAAGGTAATTCTCGCTTTGTCTCTTTATAACTAGGAGTAATTCAGCGTAAGATTCATTCCATTTTTATCTATCTAACGTTATAATAATTTTGTTTTCTGTTAAAAAAACCTTTGTATAGTTAGATCTCGCAAGCCACTAAGCATGACGGATGTTGATCCTTATACCTCTTATCCCAGTTAATATTGATCGGATTCCATGCTTCCTCGTTATTATCACAGTAGTAAATACCATGATTATTAAGCGCGTACAAAATATTAGTGTCCACAGGATCTTGAGTTAAGACGTGGGCATAAGAATTCTCCGGAAGTCCTTGTGATATTTCGCGGAAAGGAGTCTCCCCTTTTTTCCTATAAATAGTTGAGTTAGGAACAGAGTGAGCTGCACCTGGTCCAGAAGATGCTGAAACCCAGCGATCGTCTGGATCCGTGGCACTAAGCACCATGTTATAAAGATAAGGGTGTTTTTCTAGGCCCTCGCTCTTGTATTGCCATTGATAGCCACCATCTTTGCTTTCTGCATACGAAACATCACCACAAGCAGCATACAAACGACCTGGAGCAGATGGATGAGTCAATAGTGTATGGACATCTCTAGGAGATTGTTCAGAACGATCATGCCATGTAAAACCATGATCTTCGGTGCGAAGAACAGCACCGAATTCAATGGACACAGCTATATGATCTAGATTAGCATAGCTTGGAGCTATCCAACGAACATGATGAGTATGAGGACGAGGTGGAAAACTCCATCCAGGTTTAGATCCCATTTTATCGATACCATTCCATTTTTTCCAGTGCTCCCCCTCGTCTTCTGAATAATACAAAGCAGAGGGCTCAGTGCCAGCATAAACGATGTGCGATCCCCCGACTTTCTTTGTCGGATGCGTCCCTACAAACGTTACATATGGTGAAGAAATGCCTTCATCCTTTACCGATTCAAAATATAAATTGGGCTTCCCTAGAGCTTGCCAACTTTCCCCTGCATCTTCACTTTTCCATAGTCCATGACCATATGTTGCACAGTAAACGATAGAAGAGTCAGATGGATCTATCGCAACTCGCACAGGTTGCGTGCCTTTAAGTTTTTCTTCCATTTGCCATCCGTATTCATTTTCCTTTAACACAAGTAATACATCTTCCATTCCAGCATACAATACTTTCACAATCTTCATCCTTTCAAATTGTATTTTGTTAGTAGTTATAATAATATTACTCTGAAAAGTCCATAAATGATGACAGCAGCATATTGCATCAACGATATTGTCCTTGGACCCACTATTTATGTTACACCCTCACAATATCATGCAAGCAATTGATAAATCACTTAAAACTTTATATCTTTACCAATACCTTAAAATAGAATCTTGTATATTACAAAAACACTGCTCACTATTCGTCGAACTTATTGGCTTCATTTATTTAGAGATTCTTTAGATTCTTTTTCCTTTATATATAATCATGATAAGTAATCATCTTAAAAAATTTATTTTTGAGATAACTGGTTTGATTTTACCTTATCGTAGTAATTATTGATATTTCATATATTTTTAGTCTAGTAATGATAAGGAGAAGATGGTCGAACTATTCATAAAATTATTAGAGGAAACGAATTTATTACTCATCAAATTTTATTCTGGAGTTAAATAGTAAAAACCCCCCAACCATAAAGATTGAGGGTTTTCTGATATTCCAAAAACTTAACGTTTTGAGAACTGAGGTGCACGACGTGCTTTTTTAAGACCGTATTTTTTACGTTCTTTCATAAACGGGTTTAATTTCCATTATATGGAAGTTTCTAAACCGCTTCAAATCAACGTTATTCCCTGTTTGTGTTTCATTGGATTTTAACGGATTTTTCGTAAAGGGTATTCAAAGGGTATTCAAAATACATACGTTGGCAGGCTATATACAGGAAACCTATTTGATTTCTTGTTTTTTAGATTTCCGCTCAATTCATTATTCGAATTGGAGTATCTATTTACTTGTGTTTTTAACCTTTGTTGCTGTTTTTAAACTAATTCTCAAAGAAAACATATTCTGACACAATCCGGTTTATATAATAGTTAGGAATCTAATATTCACTTTTATACTATCCGCATCACATTATGTTTTTATTACATCATGCCGCCCATCTATTAACCATGTAAAGATGAACAAACAACCTCTAAAAACCCTATTAAATCAATGCTTTTTTGTTTTCACTAAACATGAAAAAGACCAATATTGAACATAAACAAAACATGAACAATTATCTTTATCCTTTTCTTTAAGTGACTACCTAAAGATCTTGTCTATTTTGTTCACACATTTATACAATGAATATAAGAATTAATGCTGGCTTTGTTTAATCATTATGGGCTTCGACAAAGGGTAGCAATTGAATAACTTCGGCACCGCCTTCATCATTTGCTTCAATTTCAACTAACATAGTAAACCGTTTTAATTTTTTTACTGATTGTTTAAAGACATAACATGTAGTTATTTTTCTACGTATATATATAATTTAAGCGTTTTAATAAAACTTCTAATATCATATTCTTCATTTGTATTAAAGGTGAAATTCCTTCTTGTTAGTACTATCATTCTTAAATTTTTATTAGTTACTATTACTTGTAATTTAAAAAAATAAAGAATCGGTAAATTCAAATAATAAAGATCGAACCTTTTTATAATTAATATTACAAGAACTAAAATAAATAAGATTGTGGTATTATTCACAGAATTATTAACTGTGGTAAACGGTAAAACAAACAGTCCTACGTATTCTAAGGTCTTATCTTTTCCAAAATCTCTGTTAATTAGTTTCTTAACTTTTGACTTTGGAGAAATGGAAACAGATACTAATTTAAAATAGTTCTTTATAATCTGCTTATAATAAAGAACTAAAAATACCACATTTAGTATTAGATAAAGCATCACTAAAAATACTACGTCACTTTGATTCAAAAATAGAATAGTTAAGGCAGGTAGAAGAGCAGAGTATATCCAAACTATTTCAGTAAATATTCTATGGAAGCTTTTTAAATATAACAATATTATTAACAAAACAGTTAATGCTACGAGAATGCTTTGCATGTAATATTGTGAATTAAAATATTTTGTAACATAGTCCAATACTAAAGTTACATACTCCTCCATGCAAAACACCTTCTTTTATATTACTAATGAAAATATATCCAGCTTCAAATTCTAACTATTTGATTTGTAGCATTTACATCTCTATCGATAATAAGTTCATGATCTTTTGAAACCACTACCTGGTCAAAGTTATTAATTGAAACCAAACCTGAGATAAGGAATAATAAGATATGACTATTTTCAGAGGTGCGAATTTCAAATTGGTTATTATCAAAATAAATATCTTTTCTTTCTAACCTTGTAATCAATTCGTGATTAGATGTTATGGTTTCCACATCAAAAGTATTAAGCTGTGTAAACAATCTATTATATTTCTTATTGTCTATCTCTTCATATATCTCATCAAAATTTGAGATTAAATTCGAATCTCTTATCTCTATAATTCTATCATTTCTTATATTATTAAAGTAAGCTTCATAATTACAAATCTTTTCAAAGCGGGAATTATTTTTTACTATTACGGTATCATCATTCAAATTAAAATAGAAATCAAAATTACCGTCAAAGATAAGTAACTTTTTTCTTGTTTTTGTTAACCTTCGCTGGTCAAACTCCCCAATGAGTGAATTATTGGATAATAATTTATTTCCATCAAATTGTTTAATAAAAATCTCTTCATCCATTTTATAAATCAGTAGTGAATAGGAATTATTCTCACCAAAGTCTGTAATAGTTGTTATATAATCTGAATTATCTACAAAGTAGTCATATAAGTTACTGAAAAAGGGGCTATTTTGTCTTAGTTGGTTGACCAAAACTGTATCCACACAATTTCTATCTTTTACTAAAGGGTTATAATTTCTTAACTCAAATTGTAACAATGCACCTTTTTTACTTAAAACTTCTTCTGATAAAGGAACTGTCAAATCTTCATGTAAATTTTCAAATGCATAGATTTGGTCATTCTGAGAAGATGTAGTTTTTTTATACAAATATATTTCCACGATTATACCTTCTCTCTAGTTAATACAGATAGAATACTAATTTTATAGTTATTATAAAACACTGACTGTCTTATTGCATAACTCTATAAACTGTTCCATGATATTTTTAAATAAAAACAGAGAGCTAAACTTGGTCTTATTTTTTAATTTCCTTCACTTTATTAATTGACTAACCGGAATCATATGGCTGACTATAATATTTTGACCGCATACCAGAAATTCTAAATCACATAAACAATTCTTAACATGTTCCGGATATTCTTCCACATTTATTATATTTACAATTCATAACCTCGCATCTAATACTAAAGAATAATTCTATTTTAAATAATAACATTAGAAATTTCTTTACTCAAAACACTTTTATCCCCAGCAAATATGGAAACTAATTTTTAAAAAGAAACTCCTTCTTCTATTGCCTTTTCATATAATTGATATAATATTTTCGATTGTTTCTCAGAGGGTGGTGTCAAATATCCTAATGCCATCTTTTTCAATATATCTAACTGAGTGTGAGAAATCCTTTTCTTTAAATAATCTCGTTTATAGTAGTTATACAGTATACTCCATTGCTCTAATTCAGTATTAACAACAAAGACTTGCATTTCTATACTATTATCTAATTTTTTCTCAATCTTATCTTCCCTATTAATATATTTCTGTTCTTCTTTATTAATAAGCAATTCATCATTTATTTCTATATCTATTCTAAGTTGCTTAATGCTTTCCCAACACTGTTTCTTTTTACACCACTGTGAAACGTTTGCTGACCCTTCCGGAGGACTAGTAATCTCAGAATAAATTTTCTCTGCTATACGCTCCAGTATTGTAATTAAATGCTCAGGAAGTTCTTGCTCATCCCAAATAACACTGAAATCCATAAATTTTCCTGTCTTTTCCACTAAATAAGATAGATACGCAATTGTATAAGCCACAGTCTGTGCTCTGTACCCACCGTTGTACCATGTTGCATTGGAGACCATTTTTTCTACAGTTCTAAATAATATTACTCTTGACACTGCATCTTTAAAGAAATTCTCTGTAATAGCTAAATTTTCTTTTTCTAATCGATTTGTAATATCTTCAGCAAATGTTGAAAAGCTATATTGGGCACCTCTTGATACAATATCTGGTTTCTGTAACCAAACATTTTCACTTTTGGCCAAGAAAGTTTTATCAAGAAGCTGTTTTTTAGGATTCTCTAATTGAAATTTCTTTTTTTCAGCTCTTGTTAAATAAGCCTGCTCATTCAAATATTCTCCCCTGACTCTTTCATAAAACCAGTGTGTCCTTCTTTGTGACCCACTAGTTGCAGCTACCCACACCCTATTTGAATAATTTTTCATTTCCTTATGAAAAGGGCTATTTGAGAAGAAGTCTGACTTATTTACTTTGTTTTGTGTATTAGCATATTCAGATACTTTTGAAACAAAGTCATGATGTTTTTCTTTATCTTTTACTACAGATAATTTCATTTGAACAGAAATATCCTTAATATCTAATTTTGAGTTTTTATTTGCAGCATAAATCGCAGACGTTGTTTGACCACCATTAACAATTTGGAAATTTTTTATCTTTTTTATATTCTTTTCATTATCCAATTCTATATCTGAAGCTGTTGCAGTTATTCCATTATTATATGCAAAAAACATCTCAGGTTTATATTCGATTGTATTCCTGATTCCTTTATTTACATTGCCTCTAAATTGTAAGAACGTTCTAACATTTTGTTCAAATAACTTCTGTCCATACTGTTCATAAATATCAACAATATGGTCCCCTTTTAAAAAGGTAAGATAAGATTTATACTCTTCTGAATTAGTTGTTATTTCTAAACAAGGTAGTTCTAAATCAATTTCAAATTGATAATTAGTATACTCTGTCAAAAATATTTTATAAATATATTCTAAATCAATTACCCTTAACTCAATAGGTAATTCACCAATTATTTCATTGGGCAATTCAGATAGATTTCTAGTGGCTTTCCCATCAGTTAAAAGCATTAACCTTATTTTATTAACTTTTTTATTTTGATTATACCTAAAAATATTAAATGCCATGGAATAAGCCTCAGATGTTTCTTCCATTTCCTGATAAATACCTTGTAACGATTTTTTCAAGAATGTTTTTAGTCTATTAAATTTAGTTTTTATATGGTTTTTCGTTAGTGTTTCTATTTTATCTTCTTGAAAAAATTGATGTACTAATACTGTTAATATTTTTCTTTCTTCATCAAAATCATATCCGTATACTTCAATCCCGTTTTTAATATACTCAGCTGCTGTATAATTAATAGTTAGATCTCCAGTATTTATTAGTTCTTCACAAACATTTTCAAAAAATGCCTGTGGTTTCATTATTCCTCTACTTTCTGAATCTGATAATATGGATTGCAGAAAATCTTGATGGAATTCCTCCAAACTGATCATTTATATCTCCTCTTTTTTCAAAGAATCAATCTCAAACTCATGACAACTTGACAAGTCAATAGAATATTTTACAGATGTTATTTCATTTCTTATATCTTTGGGTACTATCCTTGGAAAGTTATCTGAAACCAAATAATATCTTTGTTTATCTACTTTAAATTTCCTTAGTGGTTCTTTAATTATTTCTGGAATATATCCATAGTCAATCAATTTATATTCAAATATATTAATAATGTCATTATCTTCTTCGTTCTTAATCAAACCTCTAATATGATTTACAACATCTTTAACAGAGGATCCATTCTGAGAAAGTGATATCGCATAAGTAATTAAATATAGCGAATTCTTCAAGGTATACAATTGTTCCTTTGAAGAAATATTAATTATTTCACCTTTTGAAGTTTTATACGACTTTACCTCCACTACTGAATTATCAAATAAAAAGTCCTGTTTATCAAAATCCGGCCCTACCCATGACCTAATTGCTTGATTAATACCAACAATAGGCCCAACAACATCTTTTAGACATAATAATTCAGAAAATAAACCCATTTGTTCTTCTAAAGTTAACATTTTACTTCTATCTTGTTTCAATAACTGTTGCCAGCGTATTAATCGAATTTCAATAGAGCTTATTAATCTCTCTTCAGAATCAAATTCTTTTGCCACAGTAATTAAATCGTTACAGAGGACGTGAAACACTTGCCAGTCTTCTTTGTTATTTAAAATTAAAAATAACTCTATTAGTTTCCCTTTTGGCCTTTTTATAATAGTTATTCCTTTAAGTTTAATAGAATTATCTGACCCAAAAGGCACTTTACCTACTAAAAAATAGAGACCATAATTCCCGTGTAAATCAGTTATCCAGTATATATTGTGTCTCATGCTAGATTCGACTCGTCGTTGAGAGGAATACCCCATGCCTTCCCATGGATTTTCATTATTAGTCATCATATTCCTCCTCGTTAAGCAATTTCTGAATATAAACTGTATTTATTTTTCTTTTAATAGTCTTTTGTTTACTAGTAATACCGCCAGGGAAGCTTATTCCAAAAGCGCCTAGTTCAATACTATTATCGACTTCCAAAACATGTAACATTAATAGAGGCTTTTTCATTAATGCTCGTGCTCCCTTTCGGTCACTTTTACCTTTAATCCTCTTTAAGTCCTCATTTTCAAGACAGATAGATTCTGAAGTTCCTGAGGAAACTTGTCGATTTTGAATTTCATAATAAGTATCTTTAATTTCCACACCCCTCTTTTGGCGATTTATACTAACATTTCCTTCTTTAAAGATATTGTTTGTACTCCCGCTATACAGTGCTATATCCCATAAAGAATCTATATCGCGGACATAATCTTTTATAAAATCTATCGGCATTCTTGTTTGTATTCCAAAAGGATCTGTATAAACTACTTTAAAACTATTTAAAAATCTAAGTACATGACTTTTATCTATATTTCTCCATAAATAATCATAATTTGACTGTCCAATCATCTCTGTTTTTTTGTTTTGTTCCAGGTATCTAACAATCTCTCGAATAGCAACCAAATTTTCTTGTATAATCCGAGGGTCTTTGTGTAGCCAACTTGTTTCTTTAAGCTTTCCATCTAATTTCATTTCAAAGTATATATCTTTACTATTTTTTTGTTTATTTCTTGCTGTCACTTGTAAACCACTATCAGGATGGTGTATAATAGATAATCCAAAATCTCTCGGAGTCATTTTAGCTATTGACATCCTTTTTAAATCATCCATTAAATCTGTAGTGGCTTCAATAATTAGACCAAAATTCTCAAACATTGTAGGTGTCATATAAATTCTACATAAATCTTCATAATCTGTTCTGTAACCGAACCATCTTCCCATCTGCATCAACGTATCATAAAATACAGTATTTCTATAAAAATAACTTACTGACAAACCTTCAAGAGTAAAACCACGTGCTAGGCTTGTGCCACCTATAACTATTGCATTAGTGACACTATCATCCCTATACTCTAAATGAACCTTTGTATTTTGGTGGACTTCTCTAATTATAACTGTTTCAATAGTCTCAACAATTCTATCTATTACCTCTACCCAAGCAAACTCTGAGTTAGGCAAACGAGTTTCAAAAGTCTCCTTTAGAGTTTTAATGTATAAACTATATTTGTGTGAATCTTTTAATTTTCCATATGCAACTACACCAGCAGTTAAGTCTGACAAATAGTCTTCAATGAAAGTACTTATTTGTTGATGAACTCTAGTAAAACGAGTAGCATGCACAAGCATACTATTATGTTTATTTCCCTGGCCTCTCAAACTTCGTATTCCTATATTTATTATAAATAGTCGAATAGCATCATGAAGACTTTCAGGAAGTGAGTATAGATCAAAATCCTTTTTATGTTTAATTGGGATATGATTCTCACAATCATTAATTTCAACCAAATATTTTGTATTACTGTTTAGAAATATTTTTTCTGCACCAAAATAGTTTGTTGGTGCCTCTAAAGAGTAAATAAAATCGTCAGGAAATATATCCCTTCCAACTTTATCATGATCTGCTACATGATCAATAAAAATGTTAGCATAGGGTGTAGCAGTATATGCTACATATGCCCTTTTTTTGAATAAGTATAATAGTTCTCTTATTTTTTTATTGATAGATGTTGGGCTGTCCTCATCCTTAGTATTTATGGATGCATAATCAGATTCGTCGTCTATAAGTAGCATTGCATGTCTAGGAATCTCTTTGCCATATTGTGATTTCAACCAGTCTATGACATTTGTTAAAGTACGTGTATGCTTTTTTATTACCAAAATTATTGGACTTCTTATGTTGTCAAAATTCAAACCTTGTGCATTTTTATTTGCATCTCTTTTATTAAAATCTTGTTCTTTTGTTGTAAGACTAATTGGCAATAATTCTTTCTTCAGATTCCCTAGTTTTCCAACACCAACAGGCACCCTTTCATCCCTTCCTACAAAAGACTCGTTTAAGCGCTCCTGAGTTTGGTTCCTAAGATTATTAATCCCACCAGCTATTACTACTATAAATTTATAACCTGCATCCGCAGCTTTGCATAATAATGCTGAATAATTAGCAGTTTTTCCGGATTGTACATGTCCAACTACCATTCCATATCTTGAAAAGCTTTCTACTTTAGGATTCTCCAAATTATTCATAACAACGTCTGTATCTTCCCCAATACCTTTAACTACATCCGTTGGTAAAGACTGTTTCATAAACTCCTTATATCTGTTCCAGTAGTAGCTTTTGCTCTCTTGTTTATATTTACTTGTCCACCAAGTATTATCTCGCTTTTGTTGTTCTTCTCCTTGCACTAATACCCCCTGTTCCATCTGAACATCAAAGTAAGTCTCTAACTCCCTATTCATTCGATTCCAATCACTGTCTGATAAATTACTCAGGGAGTTTACTGATAATATTTTAGCGAAAATATCTACGCCTAAATTATTTATCAATTCTCTTGTATTAGTAATTTCAGAACCAATTTTTCCTTGTGGTAATACTCCATCTACTTCTTGTAATTTTTTGTATATAAAATTTTTTATGTCTTGATAACTATTCCGTTCCATTAGCTAGCCACTCCTTGTAGTTTTTAAATAATTCACTCCTAAGTAAATTATTAATATAATCGGGATCTAAATCAGATGTTTTAATTTCTTGTAATATAGTTTTAATAACATCAGCATCAATCGCATTATCCTGCTTAATTTTATGTGGATTTAATTGTAACTGCGCTTGAATAGCATCTAATGGTAAATATGCTTCTAATCCCATCAAGTACAAATCTAAAAACCTTCTATTTTCTGTTTCCAGATTGAATAAAAGTTTGTTTAAGAAAGGATGTCTTCTATTTATTGAAAATCTTAACCCTTCACTCCCAGAAGAGATTTCCCAAAAACTTATGGTTGATTTATCTTCTATTTTTCTTCCTCTTCCTGTATAAGGACGTGAACCCTTTTCTGTAACTTGTCGTATAATTCTCTTTAAATCATTCTTTATTTCGCTCATCGGATTTGCTGTTGACTTTTTAATATCTATCCCCCAGAAATAATCCATATCGTTGGAAATGTCAATCTTAATCCTAACTAGTTTGTGAACATCATTTATTCTATGAAGGCCCCACCATGTCCCATGAATTAATAATCTGTTAGCCCTGTATAGGTAAAAACCTTGGGATTTAGTATAGCCTTCTTCTGTAGCATACATTTCATATTCTTGTTGATTTAATTTAGAGTGGTGAGGTAATATAAATGGTTGGATTATGGTTGTTGAACCATTTATTTTTATTTTTTCATTTGCTAACTGTTGAGTTGCTGGATGATTAATATTAAAAGGATTAAAAGCTTTAATTTTATTATCATTCACATAAATATTAAAAGAATCATTACTTTCTAGGAATCTATGAAAAACTAACGACAAGTGCTTTCTCAACTTATCTAGTTGAGAGGACAAGCCATTTTTTTTAAAGCTGTCGATTTCTTCCCATATAATTAATGTACCGCTTTCACTATTTATTAACTCTTGAAATAGAGGCAATAACTCAATAGATGCTTCTTCTGGAGTTATGAGTAACCATTTATCTTCATTGGCAATGTAATCGAGATCCCATTGTTTCATTGAAACTATATTATCTTTTTTTGAAACTACAGTTAGTTTTTTACATTGTGAGAATGATGCTGTTTTTAAACCTAAACCAAACCTCCCTAAATCGTTTTTATCTCTTTTATGCATAGGATTTTTTGTTGCAAGACGCATAGCTTCTATTAATTCCTCACTGGACATACCATATCCATCATCCAACAAAGAAAATACAAGTTCTGGCTCTGGTATAGCATGTATCTTTACATTACAACTATTAGCAGTAATACTATTGTCAATAATGTCTGCAACTGCAACTTCAAAGGAATATCCTATATCTCTTATGGAATTGACAAAATTTCCAACATTTGGATTTACAATAATCGAAGTTTCCATCCTTATTACCTCTCAAGCATTAATGAATTTTTATTTTTAATAAGTTTTATAAGCTAAACTAAGAAATTTGGTCTATAAAAAGCATATTATTCTATCTATTTAGCTAAATTATAACAAATTATTACATTTCTTGTGAATTAGTGCAAAACAAAAAACAATAGTTTTCAACTATTGTTTTTCACTAAATTCTTCTTCTATTGTTATTAGTGCCTTCTCCCCAATAATATTCAATAATTGTTCTGATACCCCTCTAGCTAAAAGTGGAGGAACTGCATTCCCAACTTGCTGATACTGTTGATCTTTCGTTCCATAAAAAATATAACCATCACGAAATGATTGGAGTCTTGCTGCTTCTCTAATACTTAATGCAACAGCATTTTTTGGGTGATTCCACATTGATTTTCTAACGTTTACTACAGTTGGTGAAGGTTCATGGTAATTTAGTCTCAGATAAATAGTATTCTGAGTTCTTTCAGAATTTGTATATGTTGTTTTTAAATCATCAGATAAACTATGAAAGTTCTTACCTCCATCTTTTTTGATGGCCTCAAACCTTTTAAGACTTAAATCTCTACTATTAGTGCTGATATGATTGTATATCCTATTATTATATTTCCGAAAATATGACTGTAATGGTGATAACTTTTTGCCTTTTATATATGAACTTGGTATATAATTCTTTAGTTCCTTCTGTGGAGAAATTTTTTCTAGATCACTTATTGCATCAAAAACTGTATATGGTGTCATTATGCAATTCAATTGTGTAGGTAATTTAACCTTATTAACCTTCACTTTATCTTTTCTTACTCCTAAAACCATGAATCTTTTTCGACGCTGCGGAACACCAAAGAATGACGCATCTAAGACATTATCATCTATTTTATAATCATAGAAAGTAAAAACAGTTTTTAAATACTCCACAATATTATACGACTTAACTTTTGCAATGACTGATACTTTTTCCTTCATTTGTTTTATATCTAGCGGTTTTAAAAAAATTATTTTTTCTTCAATAAGTTCTTTATAGTGGAGAAGAAATGTATTTAAATCCATTAACGGCCCTATCGTATTTATTATATTTTCTTTATCAACTTCTTGTTTGACAACCAATTTTAATATTGTAATGGCTGAAGAAATGATTACATCAATCTTTAATTGTTTGATTAAGGGATCTTTCTCAACTTTATTCTCTAAGTACTCTATTAATTGCGTCGTCTCATTCTTTTCTTTGGTAGTTAACAACTTTATTGACTGTAATTTATTTGTTTTTCTTTCAATGCTTCTTAATCGAGAAATATATATTTTATTTTCTATTATAGGATCCAATTCCTCTTGGTGATATATTCCTTCAAATATATCCTTTAGGAAACTATACTTGGTTTCAACCAAAGTTATAGTATCATCCTTAATAAGTCTATTTAATCCCTCTTTACTATTTTTAGTGATTTGTTTTAAATGCTTTAATGAACTATAAGAATATATAGTATCTTCTATATGTTCTGTAACGAAAAACTTATGAACATCCGATTTCATGCTTCTTACATTTTCCAATAAAAATGCAGTGGGTTTTATTTCATCAATTGCTCTAACATATTGTTTTACCAATTGGTTATTTCCTGATATCAGATAATTCTTTTGTCTGTTAGCATTTGAAAAACCTTGACACGGCGGTCCCCCAATGACTACTATTTCATCTCCTGAGGTTTTTTTTTCTAAGATAAAGTTAGCAAAATCTATCTTTGAAACATCGCTCATCCCACTATTTCCACTCTTAATTATTAAATCTTCATTTTTATTATGATTTTCCACATATGTTTTAGCTGCAGACTTATTAATTTCGACAGCTCCCAGTACTTCAAACTTACCTGTCTGAATAAAACCGTTACTAAGCCCTCCAGCACCTGCAAACAAATCAATTAATTTATACTTTGGCTTTCGATTATTAATTACTGAATCCATTACTATTTTCACCTTTCAATTCAAACACTCATAAGTTATTAATCACCTTATTAAGCAGCATAACGTTTATTTAAAATAAAATCAACAACAATAGATAGTAATTTATAAATAAGTTTAAATCACCTGAAAAAGAGACCTGAGTTTCTTATTTCCACTCAGATCTCTAAACAATTCTAAATGTCGTGTCCTCTTTAGTTATAGATATCACCATTACCATATGTACAACAGGTATGATCAACTTAAATCATATACAACCCATACATCTCCAAATCGTAATTTGGAACGCATTTCTTTATAAACAGGACAATCAAAGTTTTTACCAGATTGCTTTTCTCGATAAATGCGATCACATCCGAAATTCTCTAACTCTTTTATTTGGCGATTTAAATTTTGGTCTTTTGTACTGACTCTCGCATATCCAAAAATCACATTCTCACATCCAATTATTTGAACAAGTCTGTTTTAACACTTATATGCATTGATAGTACTACATTTCCATCTGTTTGGACAGAGTGTACTCTTATTGGACAAAAGTGAATTAAATATTACTCATTACCAAATTTCATTATAGTTTTTTTAGTTAAACAAAGACTTTATATAAAAGTTTAGACTCACTATATTTGCCGAGAAGTACAATATAGAGAAAAACAAATAATTCTATCAACACGCCACCTAAAAACTCACACCAAAGTATATTGAATTCAATATATGTTCCTCTGTTCCTGGTTTTTTCAAGAAAACTTTATATGCGTGACATGCGTCTATTATATATTTTTTATTATAGTCTTTCATTAGAATAAGTAGGAACTAAGGAACATAAACGCGTGGCCCATTGGTATTAAGCGATTTACTTGTTCCTTTTTGCTAAAAATAAACAGGGACATCTGAGGAACATTTGGGGGTAAAAAGGAACAAAATACCGAAATTTACTTGCATCTATGCAAAATAGATCTTTTGTTCTTGTATCCTTAATGATGTCAAAATCACAAAAATTACTTGCATACATGCAAAAATAGCTCTAAAAAAGGAACATCTCGACCAAAAAAGGAACATTTTAAGCGAAAAAGGAACAAAGCAGGAACATAAAAGCACTACTATTGAAGTAGTAATATAAACAAGGCGACAACAGTGAATTAAATATTACTCATCATCAAATTCATTCTAGTTTTTTAGTTAAACAAGGACTTTATATAAAGTTTAGATTCTCGACATTTGCCGAAGTAATCTATAGATAAAACAGATAATTCTATCAACACGTCACCCAAAAACTGCACCAAAATATATTGAATTCAAAATATGTTCCTCTGTTGCTGTTTTATTTTAGAAAACTTTATATGCGTGACACGCATTTATATTAATTATTTATAATCTTTTATTAAAAAAAGTAGGAACTAAGGAACATAACTCTGTGAACCCTTGAATTATAAGCATTTGTATGTTCCTTTTCACCTTGAAATGCAAGAAACAAAGCAAGCTTATTCGTTTGAATATAAAAAAAACATTGAACCATTATATATATTAGCGGTCTTTTCCCACGAAGAGCATCCAAACCATGACACTTGATAACAACTATTAATGCACTATTTTTAATCTGAAATAATAAAGACAATACTAATACTGTAAGAATTGGAAGGATTATATGGCCGAAAAGAAAAAAAGAGATAATAAAGTACAAGTCTGCCAATCAAATGATTTAATAGAAGCAATTTATGAAGAAGGCCTAACGGCAACGGAACACAAAATTATTCGATATGCCGTAGCAAAGATTAATAAATCACCAGATCAATTCCCGAATGTATCATTTACAGTTCTTGAGTTTATTAATGCTGCCGGTTTATCCGGCAACAGCTATCATGGTAAAGTTAAAAAAATAGTCGGGGAGCTAAAACGAAAACAAATTCGAATAAAGCCAAGGGAGCACGATTGGGGGTTCCCATGGTTTAAAGAAATCATTTATAAAAACGGCATGGTGCATATTACGTTTAATGATTTAATCAAGTCTTACTTAATCTACCTTTCGGAACAGGAGAAATATACGAAATATGCATTTGCCACAATCGGTCACATGCAAAGTCCATATACAATTCGATTATTTGAGCTGCTGCAACAGTATGCCATGATTGGTCATAGAAAAATCAAATTAGAAAAACTAAAAGAACTCTTAGGGGTCAAAGGTAAATATAAAGAATACGGTCATTTTAAATCAAGAATACTACAAAGCGTAAAAAAAGAACTTGATAATATTAACGTTCTTACCTTTACGTTTGAAGAAATAAAAATGGTTAGAAGAGTGGACGAAATATATTTTGATATTAAAATAAATGATGATTTAAACACGGCAGGAAATGTAAAAGAAGATGAGCTAAAGACGTTCTCGGAAAAACAGGCTAATAAAAAAGAGAATCAGGAAGAGAAAATGACAAATAAGACAATCGACATTACACTTCGGATATCTTTAAAGGACGAGACTGATAAGTAACGTGAAGGTGTTATAATAATCTTAGGAAGGAATTATTATGCTAGAACGAAGAATCATCAGAGACGTGATTTGCGCTAATTTTAATAGGAATGCAGTAACATTTGACAAAGAAGGTAATGCGTATCGCTATTTCGATTGTAGCAGTGACATTGTGCATAAAATAATAAAAGAACAATAATGAGGAGTGAATCTTATGTCCACAACTGACCAAAATTCAAAATATCCAACATTAAAATAATTAATGGCAGGAATCATAGAAGAAAATCAGCACGAAGAAGTTGATTCCGAAGGGAACAAAATCTGGTGATAACGGATGAAACCCGTATCGGTTTCTTTTTATCATTAATAGGCATTGATTACTTAAACACCTCACCTACAATAAGAGCAAGTTCTTCATGCGAAGGGAATTAAAGTGAGTTATTACACTTTTCAGCGTAATAATCTACTTTGTATTGTTTATACTCTCGGCCAAGACATGTTCACACCAAAAACACACCTATTAAAACACAGAAGTAATTAAATACACCTAGTCGAATGTACAGATGTAAAGTTATAAACCAAAACTTTATATATATATGATTATATACTATTCTTTTTATTTATTTAGTTTTATATAAATAAGTGTACATCTGTACATTTCATATATAAAGCACTGATGGGATAGTGTTTTAATGTGTACAAAATTTGATTTTCAGCTGTACATTTGCTGTACACTGTGGTTCGTTTCTGTACATCGTTCTCCTTTTTCTGTGTCCTCGTACAAATTATTGCTACCTATCTGTACAAAACTGTACGTATTTGTACAAGATTGTACAGAAAATCGAACGAAATTTGTACTTGTTTATATTGTCTTGCAAGGGAGCTTAAGCCCCCTATCTTCTGTGAATCACGCCCGAATATATCCTCTATACCTTGGTTTACGTTTGAAATCTCGCTTCTTCTGAGTATTCGCACCATTGTAATGACTGGCATACCACGGATTCGTTTTTCCATTTTTGTTTGGCCCATCTAACCCAAACGTTGTGATTAACGGTTCGTCATCGTCCATGTTACCATTTGATACTGTTGCGGCGTCCTTACTGTTAGATTTATTAATCCATGAGTCGCCTTGTTCACTGATAACAGTCGATAGTGTATCTTTAAATGTACGTTTCCCCATTAGTTTTCCACTAGGGTTGTTCATCTCTGACCATTTCTCATAGATAGCATACAAGAAATCAGTTGGTAATAAATCCCAAACGAATTCTTCTTTTAATTCGTTCCAAAACTCCATCACAGAATTGTTCTTTTCGCGGTAACAATCCAGTAACTCTGCAGAACGTGCCGGTACGATGAACTCATCGAAATCCATGTTCAATGCCTTGTGCAGTACGTATTCCAATACTTCCTGTTGGTTGATATAGTCATCTTTGATGTATGTTCTTTCCCCATTGTTTGTAAAAGACTTCAAGAAAGGCACGAGAATAATGCGGCGATAAAACGACTCGGATTTATCTTTTGTTTTCGGCAAACCGTTCATCATCTGAATATTCGACCCGTTAAATTGGATACGTAATGGCTGTCCATACTTTATATTAATATTGATGTCATCGCCCGTAACTGACGCCTTGTAATCTTTCACACTATCAATATAAATATCTACGTCGTTTTCATCTGCAATGTTCGCCGCAACATTTACAAGGCTCGACTTCAAGAACTCATGATTAAAGTCTGCAACAGAGAGTGACGCGTAATTACCTTTACCTAATAAGTTTTTTATCAATTGACCGACAGTCCCTTTCCCGTTGTTTCCCTTTTCAGAATAGAACCATATTGATTTATGCCGCGAATAGTTAGGTTGTAAGCAGTCTGCAATGACCTGCCACATTAAAGTTGTTGAACCCGCGTCATTGTCCATGATTTCGCGTAGCCATGACTCTACGTCCCACTGATACCCGTCCGGTGATGTCTTCACAGGGTTAATTGGATGCGCTTTGTACTCCACCGGAATTTTTGTGAGATACACATACTTAGGGTTAAACGGCATTAGTTGTCTCGTTTTCTGATCGTAGATCCCATTGTTTACCGCAAACAAATGACGTTCCTTCGTCTGCTCGACTCTCGGTACTGACCTTTCGATCTTGTGGATCACTTTGTCCATTTCGCGCTGATCAAATTTTGGCGCCAGACGTTCCATTACCTCGTAAAGATACCCCCTGCTCTTATTATATATCCCCATCTTAGTCGATGCTTTGCTAATATCGTGCAGAGCTAGCAGCGTATCCTCCTCTCGTTCCGTCGTTTGAATGTTTCGGAATGTAAATATAGACATCATTATGATGGCCACGTCATCAAAGTCCAGCTTGTCAGGAATTCGCTTTTTTCCTGATTTAATGGTCATGTTGAATTCTTCTACGAATTGTATTTTGGATTTAAGTGCTTCTTCTCCAACATCTAATAGAAAACTTTTATTAATTTGCTCTGGAAGTTTTAGATCGTTCAAAAACCGCGAAAGGTACTCAGGAACGTAAACATCATCGGGTACTTGCACACGACGGTTCGTATGGCTGTCATCATCGCTACTTCCTACTGCATCCCCATCGGCGATACTTCCACCATTACCACCGGCATCATTATCACTCATCGTTTCATCATTATATTCATCGCCATTCGATATGAATTTGATTCCTTCATCGTATATAACTCTTTGTTTTTTTTCGGAATTAATGTTAATATTAGTAGTAGATACCATGGTTGTGTCGACCATATGGCATACACCTCTCTCATTTTTTGTTTGGTGATGTGTCTTGTACAACTCGAAACCAAGTAGTTCTGACCCTGGACCGGTCAGTAACTTTAAATCTGTATCTAGCTCCTGTTGCCAATGTCGCATCGAGGGCTATTTTTTTGCATCTATAAAAGAATTGATTAGATTCAGTGCTTTCTCACTGATCTACAAAACCATCGCGGGGTTTCGCATGGTTTTTGTTATGTCTTCCCTGATTAGAATGGCCACCATCTATTTACACTTGAAGTTGATAACGCTGCCTAAAGATTTCCTCATGAAGTTTTTCAATTGCCAAATCTACAACATCCTGTTTGTGTACACTTCCAAGTGATATCTGTCCTTGAAAATGTCCTATTAATTCATCGATTTTAACTGCATTTTCTTCCTTTATACGAACCCCTGAAAAAACTCTCCCCTTCGACATATCCCCAAACCTCCTTTTTCTTTGTTAATACAAGGATAAACTATGAGATTACCTGCTATCAATAGTTCACCAAGAACATTTGTGCACATGGAGATAAGAATGTTTAATAAATTTTCTTGACAAATCTTTTGAACTATGAACAAAGTGATAGACATTTTCACATTACTTCATTCATCAAAAAGGTAATAAGGATAATTGTATCCAATAATTTTATGTTAAAATGAAACATGTTGAATCAAATTATTTGATTAGTGTGATAAAATCAGATTTTTAAGTTGTAAAGGGAGGCTAACTATGACAAAAATTGAGTTAAGTTACAATATAAATGAAGAGGATATTCAAAGTTTGGCTAATAATTATTACGAAAATAGCTCAAAAGCTAAAAAGGCAAAAAAATGGACTGTTCTAAGCGTGTTATTAATATCACTTATTGTATCTTATCCAATCTCTCTCATTATAGGGGATGGTATTTATGTGTATTTGTTATTAGTGCTTATTTGCTTCATAACCACTCCTGTTCTAGCTCTTAAAGAACATAGAAAAGATGCTTTGAAAAATACATACAAGCGTTTGACGAAAGATAATACCGGTTTGCTGGGTGACTACCGCACAACACTATCTGAAAATGACATTCATGTTAAAGTACATCCTAATGACCAAAAGAAAGAAAAAAATATGGCAAGTAACTGGGGAAATGTTGATTATTACAGCAAAGAGGATAATTGTTTTTTAATTTACGCAGATAGTATTGATTTTGTTTATCCTGTCAAAGCTGACGAACAGTATGAAGACGTTAATCAGTTATTAAAAAATAAATTACCATACAGAAAAAAATAATAGAAAGTAGTACTTGTTGCAAAACCAAGTGGATCACCGTATCGTCAACTGTTATTTAGTTTAATAGAAACAATAATAAGGGGTTTTTTTACATATGATCGCAAAATTCGATATAACAGATAAAGACTTAATTGCTCAGCAAAAAAATGCTATAAAGAATACTAAATTCCATAAGAAATCTAGAATAATGCAATTAGTTGTTTTTTTTGTATTTGTAGTGTTCATTTTATTTATTTATGGTTTCTCAAAAAATGATCTAATACTTGGGATGGTGCTATGTTTAATTGTCGCTCCATTTTTATGGAACTCTTATGAGAGGGCTATATTAAAACGGTTCAAAAAAGATATTTTTAAACATCATAAAAATAAAATGGGGAATTTTACTTTAATCCTATCTGAAGATGAATTTAAAAAAGAATCTACAAATCTAACAGAAATAATTAAATGGAAGGATATTCAAAAATTTGAAGATGATGATGATCTATATTTCTTGTATATTACAGACTTACGTGCAATAACAATAAAGAAGGAACCAGACAACATGAATCATAAAGAAGTAAATGAGTACCAGACATACATAGAAAACAAAATTAATCAAATATAAATGAATTAGTTTTACTAGGAGGCAAAAAGTTGATAGCGAAATATAATTTAACAGAAAAAGATTTGATTGCTCAGCAAAAAAACGCAATATCAAAAACTAAATATCATATAAAAACTAAAACAATATATACAATAATATATTTTTTATTAATTTATCTTTATTTATTCATTACTCATACACCAGGGGATTCAATATGGTTTGGAATAACTGTTTCTATAATATTTTCCCCCTTACTATCGATAATTTATAGGCATGGAATGATAAATCGTTTTAGAAAAGATGTACTTAGACATCATCAACATTTAACAGGGGATTTTTCTTTAGTTCTATCTGATGATGAATTGGTAAAGGAATCTAAAAATTCAACGGAGAGATTTAATTGGAGTGAATTTAATCAAATTAAAGAAGATAATGACCGTTATTATCTATATATAACTGATTTGAAAGCAGTCACAATAAAGAAGGAACCTGAGAATATGAATGAAAAAGAAACAAAAGAATTACAGGCATTAATTAATAGAAAGAAAAATAGTGGGTAAGGCCATCCGTCAATGACCTTGCCTACTAATCTTAGTATATTTTTAATTTACGATTGATCGTGATAAACAACCTGAAATCTCAAATCGTCATCCTGCTGAACACACTACTCTTATGGCTTCGTTACACTCAGCCTCTGTAACCATCGTCGAAATTCGTCCTGTTCTGCTTGTGTGAAAGTATGGTGTTGTAGCTGGCCATCTTCAAAATAATAGATACTAATTTCATCGTTTTCTACAACTTGAGAATAAACAATCGTTTGCTTATTCCCTTCTAGACCATTGACGAAGCCGACTTCTCCCACTTTGTCGTCTCCTAAATATGTTAGAAAGGCAACTTTCTCCAAAGCGCGTGTTCCTGTTCCCTTGTTTTCTGCCACTTTAACTTCAGCGTCCTTCGTATCAACCACGAAGCCCTCATCGGTTCTAATTTTAATTAGATCAATAACCATATCCGAATCAGTGGCTTTGTTGACAATCTCTTGATAGGTAGCCGTTCCTTGTTCAAGCGTGATTACGCGCAAATCACTTTCTTTTTGGTTAGTCATACATATCTCCCTCTCTTCTATTTATTAGACAGCGTAGTACATTCAAAGCATGTGAGCTGTCTAATATATAAAGAGAAATTCAACGAGAAAAAGTAAACCGCGACAGATAAAAAATCCACCATTTCTACATGGAAGAAATGATGTTGAACTACGATTTGGGTTCTATAATTTATGTTTGCCTTTCAATAGCTTGACTTCCTCTTTCAGATTGTTTCGCTTCGCCTCGATGCGTTCTACTTTTCTACCTGTTATAAAAGATAAAAACACGACTGTGAAATAAAAAAGGTATGATGTCTCCTTTTGAATGACGCCCATAATTAAGAACCACCCCTCTCTAATGTAATTATTAGATTTTGTCTATAGTTTACGGAATAGCAAAAAAACAGTCAATCATATCCAAGACCAGGAGAAGTAAAAACTATTCTTGATGTTACTCCTGCTTAGCATCCTAACCAGTAGCTGTATCTTTAAGTTCGTTTTTTCGTTAGCAGATCTATTTTCCCCAACCCCGGATCGCATCCCGTAACGACACCATTGCGCATCTTATATTCATGGCTTACAGCACAACATAAACACGCCATGTAACACGGTCTGCTTATCAAATGTGCGCATGCACGGTATTGTACATCATATGCGTATCTCATATCGCATGGTATACCAAATGGTATAAATGACAGGTATATGTTCATGGAGTGTCGCATAGCATATGTATCCTATGTGATATATCGTGCGAAATACAGTTAAGTTTATACTGCATCACATGCGGTGCGTATCTCATATGCACAGCATATGTCATGGAATATGTTTCTTATATGATAGGTATATCATAAATATTTTGTGTGCATGAGATGTTGCACCGCATATCGCACCGGGTGTGCATACCGTGATTCACGCTATGAAAGTGTGCACTGTCTCTTTTTTTTGACCAGCAGATCCTTCTTTTTGGTAGTACCAGACTACAAAAACCCTTTTCTGGCAACGTTTCAAGAGCAACGCGCGCCTTCTATGCGGGTCCCGCGCCCGTCGGTGGTCTCTCTTGCCTTCTCTCGCTATCGCTCGTATAACCGCTCCGGGCTTCCCGCAAAGAAGTCACGCAAAAAGCTGTTGAATCAAGGGCAGCAAGGGATTTTCGAGCGGGTCCCGCGTCGGTCGGTGGTCTTTCTTGATTCGCTCGCTACCGCTCGTATAACCGCTCCCTCCTTCCCCCTCGGAAATCCCTGAACGACACCTCTTACAAACAGCGCGGAGCCTTCCTCCGCTCGGTGCTTTTTCCTGACTTTTTCTACTCGCACTTTGTGCGTACAACTATATAATTTTTGACATACAAGCGCCTCGCCTTATTTCCATCAGGGCACGCTGTTTGACAAGGTGTGACTCTCCTGAAAGACCTTTTCTCCGGACGATCCGCTCCCCGTTCGGTCCGCTTCTCTTTTCTTTAAGATCTTATTTTTGGACAGCTTCCCCTACCTGATTTTTTGGCAACACCGCTTCTTTTTTATCTATTTAGAGCTGCACTTCTCGGCGAAATCCCGCACCGCATCTCTGCACGAAATTCGCCCTTCCGCTCACGCAATCGATGCTGAAATCGTGCCGGTAGACGCCCGCTTATCCCCGAATATGCCGTCATACGCATATTTCTTGATGTGATGGCGGGCATATTTTCGGAATCCTACAACGGCGGGCTTTATGCGGGGCGGAATATGCGGCATATTTGTGGTGGTATCCGCCCCGGAGTGTCGTACCGCCAGTCGCACCGAGGGTTTGTCGGGGTGGTTCAATATACGGTGCGTGATTCGGTACGTGGTAGGGGAAAGAGCATAAGGGGGACGTATGACAAGCCTCGCTACGCTCATTTGTCAGTCAGCATAGCTGACCGTCCCCCTCACTGCGTCGAGCTTCGCTCTCCTTGCCCTTCCACTTCGTTTCAGGGTGCTCATTCGAAAGCTCCTGTTCGTCACTTTCTATTTAATAAAAAGCAACCCTACATGACGCAACGACCAATCGCGGTCGTTGCTCTATTCCGGTAAAAACAATGGGCTTCGCCCACCACGTATTCCCGCAAAACGCTTGCACCTTTTTCGTACATACGTGATAAATCCATCTGTATGCACGCCGGTCAGAAATACCGGACAGAAGAACCATTCTCGGTGTCAAATCAAGAGCAAAACCCAGTCTAAAAATAAAAGTGATACAGTGTCACTATGTCCGATAAAACAATAGAAATTAATTTAATAATAATGAAGATGTAAAGATGTAGTAGTTATTCACTCAGACTTAATGAAGCTAGGTTTCAATCGATGTATTGCTGCAAAATATATTTCATGTTGTCTATGAAGCTCATTTAACGTTTATTGTTAATAACACATTATAAATTACCAAGGTGGTAATTTATGAAAAATACGTATCGTCGTGCATGTTGTCAATTTAATCCTATTGGAATTTATCGGTATTTTCATGTTTTCCTCTGTAGCAAATATAAGTCCAGCCCAAGACCACATTGGTGAAATGTTCGCACTCTGTTTTACTATTTTTCTACTCATGTGGGCAATTAATTCTTGGTTCCAATACAAGAAGCAAAAATGGATTCTTCCAATATCTGGAGCCACCCTTTGCCTCGCCATCGTTCTGTTTGTCGGGGGTGTTGTCATGCCATTCCTATCCGAAATTGTTACTAAATAATCCTGCAACCTGAAAAAAAGAGTCAAGTTGAGGGCAAGGGTGACAGAATCCAAACCGGAATCTATTGAAGAAGAGTCGTAGAATGTGGAGCGTGACCTCTTTGGTGAATCTTGGGAAAATGTAGCGGAATTGTCAGAAAAACTAAGACCAAGTGACATAAACCAAGTGACATAGAAATATATACAAAGTTGTTCTATAACCTAAACAAAGAAGTGGTTGCAATTCAGATTTGAACAGCGCGTTGAACTCCAACAAAGAATGCTCAACATAGCCCATGAATTAGAAACACATAACCCGGTACCCTACGGTAAAATAGGTGACAAAATTCTAGAAGGTTATGAAGGAGATGGACCATTTTGGGATGCTATGACATTAGCTAAAGAGATTGAGAACGGAGACCAAAATGAAAAAAAGTTCAATGAACGTAAACGCTTTATAGCTTATTTAGATACTCATTATAAAACAAGATATTAAGGAATAGAATCCCGCACCATAATACGGTGCGGGGTTTTGCTATTCCCCCGAGGTTGCGCCTTGCACAACCGATAAACGGTTAAGATATAAGATAAAAAGCGTATTTACAGGAGGAATGGCCTTATTGTCAAAGTGACACGCCCGCTGATTAGATCGAAAATGATATAGACATACTCAATGTGATTAAAAACGCAAAGCAAAGGAGCAGTAATTATGGCAAAATCAAAATTCTATACGGTACGAAAAGGGCGCCAACCCGGAAGATAAAAGGATTCAAGAGTGTCGAATTCAAGAGCTTCGCTAGTGAAAACATTGCAGAAGACGCACTGATCCAAGATGCGGAGATTTTCCAAAAGTACATGACTTTTTAGCTCGAGGTATTCAAAGGGCTTCAATTCCAAATTAGAATATTAAAAACCCTCTCTGCTCCATAAGAGCAAAGAGGTCAAAACCTTGGTATATTAGGTTTATTAACGTTTTGAGAACTATTCAGGTAATTTGTAAATATGTTCAATCCATTGGAATCCATTTATATCAGCGTTTTGAAAAATTCCGATAAAAGTGGATGAAAAAAGTTTGAAATCAATATTACTTGAACCAATTAGAACCAAGTTGGATGTCAGTTGAGTACACTTGTTATTTTAAACGTAAATTATTATTTTATTGTCTCGATTATTCTATATAATCATATTCCTCACAAGTAAGTGACAGAACTTCAAATAATTCGGCATAAATTTCATTATATAGATGATTTTATCGTAATATGTCTCGCACTAATTTTTAACAAGACAAATTGTAATATTAAGTGCACCACCTAAAGATATGGATAAAATAAAACAACCCATAACAGCTTCGTGTTAAATGTAAGTTACCAACAATTAACGGTGGGCTATTATGAGCTACAATCAACTTACCAAATTTGAACGAGCACGTGTAGAAACGTTATATAATCAAGCAGAATCTATCCGTACAATCGCACTCTATTGGAGAAACTCTATTATATATCACATCGAAATCTTGCGGTCTCTTATAAAGAATACTTATAATCAATTCTCCCGAATAAGCTAATAACCAACAAACATAAAACAAGCTGTCTTTTACCGACTTTGTACTAATAGAACAGGTAACTTTTATTTTCCGTCTTTATGAACAACTAAAAATTATAAAGTCAGTTAAAAAACTAAAGAACACATTGACTTTTTAAAGTTAAAAGCAATACTTTTATATCCATTCTCTATAAACCAATCTAATGGACATAGAATCTAGTAAAACTTCTTTGTTTCCACCTCTATTTTTTGAAGACAGACCATATTAATTTGCTTTTATCAATTTCATAAAAAAAACAATAAAATTTATGTCTAGATAAAAATCCTCAGGTATAAACGAAGAAATAAATTAATCTGCCAAAAGTAATTAAACCTCCCCTCTCCATTAAACTTAAATTTATAAATACACCCTGATAGGAATGGGCCATCTCAAACAGCTAACTCTGGAATATACCCTACATTTCTTCATTCCGGTTCCAAATGTTAGTTCAAGTTATTAAGATATTATTCATATCTTAGTGATTCAATCGGATTCAGACGAGATGCTTTATTTGCAGGTAAAATACCAAAAACAATCCCAATAATCATCGAGAATAACAGCCCACCCAAAATAATCGGCCACGAGACTAAGGATGGCCACCCTGCAAAATAAGACACAAGATAGGCAGTCCCTCCTCCAAGCAGAATTCCAATTGTTCCACCAATGAGAGTAAGGATGACTGATTCGACTAAAAATTGAAATAATATTTGATAGCGAGTTGCTCCAATAGATATACGAATTCCAATTTCACGCGTTCGTTCGGTTACCGAAACAAGCATAATATTCATAACACCAATCCCACCAACTAATAGTGAGACACCTGCTATACTTCCGATAATAATCGTCATGATTCTCGTGATTTGTCCAATTCCCTGTACAATCTGCTCCATGTTAGCAACCTGATATGCTTCCTCTTTATTATGCTCACGGTTCAACATATCAGCGGCCTGACTGCCAACATCTTGGAGATCTTCTGCTTTCTCAATTTGTAAAGTGACTTGACTTATATCATTGGAGGCAAATACAGTCCGCCATGTATTCCATGGTAGATAAATTTCATTCATACCTAGAGATAATAGACCACTTGGTTCTTCCAGTATGCCAACGATTTCCACGGGTTGCGATTGTATATAAATCACCCTACCTATTGGATTCTCACCATCAAATAATTCATCTTTGATAGAGGGGCTAATAACTGTTGTACGCTTTCCTGCTAGAAAATCAGCTGATAAAAGATTTCTCCCTTGTCCCAATTTTAATCCATTCACTTCCAAATAAGCCTGGTTAATTCCTGTTATGGAGGCCTCAACTGTTTCTTCTTGATACCGGATATTGCCGTATTCTGAACTAGTTGCGATAACATTTTTCACTTCTGGAATCGATGCAATAGCCCTAATATCCTCTTCTGTGAAGGGATCCATAGTTAGCGCGTCTGGATCTGCCTGTAACTCTTCATCGGATGGCATATAATATAGATCAATAGTATTTCCAGATCCGATAATTTGCGATTTAAGTATTGCTTCTCCAGCCTGTCCAATAGCGATAACAGCAATAACTGACCCAACACCGATAATAATGCCTACCATAGTTAATATGGAACGCATTTTATGAGCACGTAGTGAGGATAGAGCCATTTTAATGTTTTCAAAAAAACTCATCCTTCTATACCCTCCGTTTCTTGCTGTACAATTTCCCCATCTCTTACAAGCACGATTCGGTCTGCATATTCAGCAATTTCAGGTTCATGAGTGACAAGAACAATCGTTGTTCCTGCTTGATTTAGTGCGGCAAACAAATCCATCACTTGAACACTTGTTTTTGTATCCAGTGCTCCTGTCGGTTCATCTGCCAAAATGATATCTGGTTGATTTACGATAGCCCTCGCAATTGCTACTCGCTGTTTTTGCCCTCCTGATAATTCGTTTGGAAAATGATTCATTCGTTCGGCTAATCCTACTTTTTTTAATGCCTCAGCCACCTTCTCTTCTCTCTCCTTTTTTGATTTTCCCATATAAATCATCGGAAGCTCTACATTTTTCCAAGCATTGAGCCTAGGCAGTAATTGAAACTGCTGGAAGACAAATCCAATTGAACGATTTCTTACTTTCGCCAAATCATTTTCTTTGTATTCAAAAATTTCCTCTCCATTTAGCAAATATGTTCCACTTGTTGGATGATCTAGACAACCAATAATATTCATTAAGGTTGATTTTCCTGATCCAGAAGGACCCATTATTGCCACAAATTCACTAGCTTTTATATGTAAATCAATGTCTTTTAAAACATCAATCGTTTCATTTAAAATAGAATAACTTTTTACAAGGGAGGATAGTTGGATCATTTGATGCTCACATCCATACCATCTTCAATTGTATCAGTTTGATCCTTAATAACCAGATCTTCATTTGTAACTCCATCTGTAATTTCAATCGACTCTTTTGAAGCGGTATTTACTCCTACTTCACGACTCTCTACTTTCCCGTTATTGACTACATGCACGTAATTGGTTTGGCCATTCTGTTTAATTGAAGTGATTGGAAGTGTATTTGCGATCCGTTCATCGGTTGTAATTTCAACAATTATTTGAAATCCTGGCTTTAAATTTATATTCTCTGATGCAACTGTTATTTCAATCGGATATTGTACACCCCCCCCTCCATTTGTACCACTACTTTCTATCTCTTTCGGCAAATCAGAGATAAAGCTGACTTCACCTTCCCATGTTTGGTTAGGAACTGTATCGGAAGAGAGCGTTACAGGATTTCCTTCTTCAATTTTTAATGAGTCGTATTCAGAGATAAAACCTTCTATAATCATTTGGTCCAATGTGCCTATCCGGATAATTGGCTGTTGTTCCATTTGATTTGAACCAACTACCACCTGATCATTCACTTCGAGTACCTTTCCCGCAATTTCACTTTTTATTTCCAGATCATTGATTTGATCCTGCAAAGACTCTTTTTGTAGCTGTAACTGTTCTACCTCAATATATGCCTGCTGCTCCTGAAGCTTAATATTATCATGTTCAGCCTGGAGCTGTTCATTTTTTTCATCATCTCTCAGCAAGTCATCTATAACTTCATGCTGTTTACGCAAATCATTGACCTTTAAATTCGCAGACTGAAGCTGCAATTCATTTTGATCTTGTTCCAAATCCAGCTGTGTATTTTCATAAAAAATTAGCGGTGTACCACTTTCCACTTGATCTCCTTCATTAACCAGTATTTCTTCCACTTCACCATTTTCAGGTGTATAGTAAATTGTTTGCTGCTCTGCTAATTTTAGCTGACCAGAGGTCATAACTGTTTCTGTGATAGTTTCTTCTTCTAATTGGGTCACTTCTACTTCTATTTTTGAATCAGCTGATGCATTCCAGATATTACCAACAATAATTAATCCTGCTATTAAAACAATAAAGATTATTACAAAAACTTTCTTCTTTTTCATTTACATCCCGCCATTCCATTTACCACAGTACTAAACAATGCAAATTTCTCAGTAGTTATCCTTTTAAGAGAAATAACTCCATATCTATCGATTGTATTCATGTTCCTATCACAAATATATCGTCAATAGCCATTGCATTCTGTACCTTCAGGCTTTTTTTCATCCGTTCAAATTGTTCACTATAGCTTACAATCATACCCACAGGTAAAGGTTTAAAACTTTTTGTTTCATGCAATATTGCTCTTTTGTTCCAACACCTATTTTAGGTAAATAATACCATGTAAAATTATAACCTATTTTCCACTATTATTCGATACATTTCTAGAATTTCCATACAAATTTTTACAAATGTTAACACTAATTAACCTTGACTTATATAATAATAAATTGAAAAATAGAAGTTGCATTCTGTTAAAATTGTTAAAAATGGAATTGATAGGGGGGAGATATATGTTTTTTAAAAGGAAAAAACCACAATGTAGTGAATGCGGAAAGAAAATTGAGCCTAACGAAGAAATTTTTTTGAAGCTTAGATATCCTTTTTATGAGGGAACAGTAAGAATTTGTAAATATATTGAAACTCAAACTACAATTTATTGTATGAAATGTTCCTCAATTTAAAATTTTTTCGATCATGCTTTAATAGAATACTATAAATGAATACTCATATTTTACTATAGAGGGATTGACTTAGGAAGTTCGATATTGTAAACACACTTGCAAACATTCATATTATTTAGTAATATAGTTTTTGTGCATGTACATAACTAAGTAAATAGGAGGGGGTGTAAATAACCATGGAAAATATACGTACTCATAAAGGAAGTCTATATGGGGTAGTTGCGGCTGCATTAGTTTTAGGTATTATTGGATTTATAGGTTCTCCATTCGCACAAGGGGATATTCTAATGATACTAGAAAATGCTGGTTACAATATTCCGACTTGGGCTGCTAATTCTTTAACTACTATTGGTGGAGTTTATGGTGCACAACAATATCTAATTGGATTACTAGGTGTATCAGTACCATGGTTTCTAGCTGCGGCAGTTGCCGTCGCAGGATCTGCAGGAGTTTAATAAAATAAATAATAAGTGGGGGAGTAGCAGCTGAGCTCCCCCTCTTATTAATAAATGGGAATATATATTGGAACCAATTATAAAAAAAGGAGAGTGAGAACATGCTGAAAAAATATAATTTGTTTTATTATTCTGGACTTTTATTAAACTTTAATGATGGGATAAATAGAATAATAAATTTAATTGTAGAAAAAAAAGTTAAGAGCCTGGCAATATTAATTCAAGTATGTATAATTAGTGGTTTAATTACTCTTAGTAGTAGCAGTATAAATAGTGATTTATCCAGTGAAGTTATACCTAATTTAGGCGGAATGGAGAATTTACTTTACATAACTTCCTTTTTTTTGGGTCTATTGGCTCCGTTAGGAATAATTTGTTCGCTTTTTATTTTTTTATATGTGGTTTCAATATTTCAAGTCTTCAATGAGAATTATGTTAAAATGAAATTATTTTCTATAGCAGTAATTTCATACATACCTATTTTATCAGGGTCTATTGTTAACCTAATTTTAAGTTTAAGTTTTGGTGTTCAACCTTATGGTTATATTACTGCTTATGGAATTTTCCAACCGGAAAACTCTATTTTAGCTTCTATTACTCAACAAGTAGACCCTTTTCAATTTTTTAGTGTCTTATCAGCGTCCTACTTATACTCAAAACTATTTAATAAAGAAAGAAAAAACACAATTTACCTTTTAATTTCCTGGTATTTAATAAATATTCTTTCTACACTTTTTATGAGGTAATAATATGAAAAGATTAAAATTAAAATTTGTTTGGATTGTTTGTGGTGTTTATTTTTCTTCTTTTATTGTAGGAATCTTTGTCAGTAATTTACATGACAATAACTTTGAATATACACCAAATCCTCTCAAAGATACATTTGTTTCAATTGACACATTAAAATATATTTTTACTAATAATATAAAGGTTTTTTTAATTTTGTTAACAGGTTTTTTTCTCTTGAAAATTCCTACAATTATTAGCTTAACATCGAATGGATTAATGCTAGGTTATTTTCTTGGAGGGTTATCATTAAATAACATTCAACACGTTTTATTGTCTCTATCTATCCATGGAGTTCCAGAAATTTTAAGTTTTTTTATAGCTGCTTATATAGCTTTTCTTGGAAGAGATGAATTCTTAGAATATAAGAAGTTTAATATAAAATTACTAGTCATAGGAGTTCTAATGGTTGGAGTAGCAGCAATACTAGAAACCTATGTTAGTCCTTATTTCATTTAGAGGTGACAACCAATGCGAGTTCTTCAAATTATTTCAGTATTATTATTATTATTAACTTCAACTTTAAAATTGAGTATTATTGATATACCACTAGACGATAATATTATTCACTATTTTTTCAACGCTAGTATTATATTAACCGGATTCAGTGTAATGTTTCCAATAGTCTCATATTTTAGAATAAAAAAATTAAAAATTGAACGAGACGGACATCTTACTTTAATTCTAAATGAGATGGTCTCAGAACAAAACACAGAGGTTTTTATTTCTCGTCAGTTGAATAATGTGGTAACTCTTTTTAAAAATAAACAGCAAATAATTATTTGCGGAAAACCAATTCTCGAGTTATTGGATAACTCACAAGTAAAATTTTTATTAGCTCATGAGTATTTTCACATAAAAAAAAATCACCTAATTAAAAACATACTTTCTTTTACTTTTGCTATATCTGGTGTGCCAATTTTACTGTTAATAATATCACCATTTTTAATATCTAGAATCTCTATACTATGGGTGCTAATAATTGCATTTATTGTATACATTTCATGTTTTATTTTTCATTTTATATTTTCGCAAAGACGTGAGTTTGCTGCAGATAAATATGCTAGTTTTATAGTTGATAGTGAAGTTGCTAAAAATACTTTAAGTATATTAAAAAAACACGCTCTCGTTCCTGAAAAGAGCTATAACATATTTGAAACGCACCCCAGTCTTAATAAAAGGATAGAAAAAGTAGCATCAAAATAACATTAATAAAGGTTTTAAGTCAAATGTTGGGGTGAGCTAATTAGATCACCCCAATTTATATTTAACCACGCTTATATATTATAAATATTAAGTGCTTTACAATACATTACCAGTTCATATGCATTACAAGCTTTTCTCTAAGGTTAAGAGCAAATCTTTATTCCAGATAAGTACCCTATTCTACAGTACTGCACGCAGTACCTTGTCTATAAGCGTGCCCGATCGCGGGAAATTGTATTGAAGAAAATACCCCATTATTTAGTACACTTTTTACACCTTTACTTAAAAATCCAATATTATACGGAATATCATTTTACTTTCCGTATACTTATGTCCTTCAGCCAAAATAGCTTTGATAGGTATTTTGAATCCTGGAAAAGCATCAACATTTTTCTTTTCTGATTCTACAAGACCTTCTGCACCATAAAATGGTGTATCAGCTTGTGGATAAAACACAAAATTTTTATGTGCGAACTTTTTTGAATTCCTCGTAGCACTTGAGTTAATTCTTAATTTTTAATAAGACCTTCTTTAATGGAAGATCGGTATAGTAATAATTAATTAAATTTTATTATAAGTTATCAAACATTATTTCAATCTATAAATAACTATGCCACAGGAGTTCATATGCATGTATTTGTGAAACTCTCAAGCGAAAAAGTACGAGTATATTATCAATTTACATCGTGCATTCAAGCTACAGTCCGTGAGCTATTCACTTGCTCGCATGTTCCAGGAGCTAATCAGTAACACATATCTTCACACGCTGAATAACGCTATGAAAATCAGCCAAACTCTATCGACAGATCTCAAACAGTGTCTGATAGAGACAAGGCTTCAGGATGCAAATAAAAGGATATAAAGACGTTTTCGTATCCATAGGATAAAAAATCTCTCTCTTTACATAATACAAAACAACATGCGGGAGTAGTCTACTCCTCGACAGGTAAATAACTCACCGAAATCCTCTGAATTCAGAACATGTTCCTTTGTTCCTAGCTTTTTCGAACAAACTCTTATATGCTTATGCTTCATGCCTATATATATTTATTTATAGTCTTTCATAAAAAAGTGGGAACAAATCAGGAACAAGATTAAGCGTATTCATTAGAAGAAAAATGCACAAATCAGATTTTAACGATCCACAATTTTTTCTGTGATTTCATAGGATTAGATGATTCGTTTTCGTCAAAAAATCTACATTATCGTTTACAAGAAAAAGACCAGGGCGATAAAGCGAAAAACCACCTCTTTTATAAGAGGTGGTTTCATGGCGCCATTCAAGGCTCTGACGCTTATGATTTCATTCTCCACGATATCTATATAATATCACATTTCCGCAAAATTACACGTATTAATTTTATCACCAACACGCGCACAACAACCGGAATTTTATTGACACTACTCGATGGTTAAACTAAACCATTCCCTTAAAATCACTCTTTACCCTGTAGACAAATAAATTCAACTTCGCCTGCCAGCAATTAAATTATTTGTTTAATGTTTTCAATCTTTTTATACTTACTCATGAATTTAATAACATCTTCACGATCGACGAGCACCTTTCCTTCTAACTCAATAACTGGTAAGCCATGTTTTTCTAGTTTTTGCAAATGACCAAAAGAGATACCGATAAACTCACAACATTGCTTTTTCGTCATGAACCTTCCAGCCCCACTATCTCTTTTAGCAGCTTCAAAAGCTTCTTTGCTTAGTTCATAGAATAATTCATAATAATTACTTTTAAACTCATCTGAGACCTGTAATGGTATGGAGCTCTCCATAAGCTTTGTCCTACCCCCTCACTTATTAAGTAAGTAAATAATTTACTTACTTAATTATATATTATCCTAATTGCTTAATCAACACTTTAGTTAGAAAAATATTTACTTGGTAAAGTTAACGTGTGATAATGATGATAAACAAACATGAAAGGTGAGGTAACTTGTTAATGGATGCTAAAGAATTTGGAGCCAAACTCAAAGAGATTCGAAAAGAGAAAAACATAACTTTAATCGACTTAAAGGCACGAACCGGTTACTCAGATTCATATTTATCTCAAATCGAGAACGGTTATAAAGGTTTACCTAAACCTTCATTATTAAGAACGCTTGCTGTAGGGTTAGACATTTCACCTATTTATCTAATGAATTTAGCCGGCTACTCTGCTTCTTACGTGGATTTTGAGAATGGTCATATTAAACGTGAAGGTATTGATCGGGGTAGAGATGAAAAACTCCTAAATAAAACGAGAAATATAGAAGTAAACCTTCCAAGTACTGAGGAAATGAAATTAGAAAACGGAGAGCAAACTATTAAAGAGTTATCAGATGACGAATTAAGAAGAAGATTATTTGACCTCCATGATCTTCTTAATATGAAGATTGACTTGTACTATAAAAATGAATTTTTAACAAATGAAGAACGCAAAAAAATTAGAAGTATGCTTGAATTGATTTTAGAATAAGTTCTTCTCTTTCCTGTATATAGCCTGCCAGCGTATTGGAAAGGAAACTATTATGGCAAACATTAAAAAGTACACAAAGAAAGACGGTACCACCGCTTATATGTTTAATGCTTATCTCGGCAAGGATCCCCTCACGGGCAAAAAGAAACGAACCACACGCCGAGGTTTCAAGACAAAAAAAGATGCAAATATTGCGTTATCTAAAATATTGGTTGAAGTCGACGAACTCGGGATCCGCCAAAATGATCAGCTGACCTTCCAGGAAGTTTTTGAAGAATGGTTTAAGCAACATCGTAGAGAAGTAAAGCCAACTACGGTGTATGCGATGGAGAGTAAATTCAACCGCAGGATCCTCCCGGTCTTCGGTCCTTACAAAATGAAAGACATAACCCGATCGCATTGCCAAAAAGCTATCAACGGTTGGGCCAAGGAGCTTAAAACCTTCAAGGATTATAAGATACAAGCAAACCAGGTCTTCCGATATGCTATGAAAATGGACATGATTAAGCGTAACCCGATGGACTATGTCACGTTACCCAAACTAAAACATGAGATGGAATATGTTGCAGAGCTGGAAGAAAAGAAGCATTACTATACCCGTGAAGAACTCAGAACCTTTTTAGAGGCGATTCAGAAGGATGACATGGCTTATACCATGTTACGGCTACTCTCCTTCACAGGAGCACGCAAGGGAGAACTGTATGCCCTGCATTGGTCGGACGTAGACTTCCATCAAAAATCGATCAGCTTGAAAAAGACATTAATTTACACCGGTGGGGAAAAGCAGCTTCAGACATCGAAAACAAAGGCCTCTCGGCGTATCGTTAGCGTTGACGATGAAACTCTGGCAATCTTAAAGAAATGGCGTAGCAAGCAAATACAACGCTATCTGACGTTAGAACTTGCTGCCCCTTTTCAGTCTGATGATAAGCAGCCCATCTTTACGGTTTATAATCAGTTAAAACATGAAATGGATTATTGTCGACTGGCTTACTTAAATGATAAACTAGAGCGAATTTATCAAAAGAATCCGGAGCTACCACAAATAAAAGTTCACGAATTCCGGCATACACATGCCAGTTTGTTGTTTGCAGCCGGGGCTTCTATCAAAGATGTACAATCCCGACTCGGCCACACCGATATTCAAACCACTATGGATATTTACACGCATGTGACCGATGAAGCGAAAGAGAAAACAGCTGAGATGTTCCAGAAGTACATGACTTTTTAGGCTCGGGGTATTCAAGGGGTATTCAATTCCAAATTAGAACATAAAAAACCCTCTCTGCTCCATAAGAGCAAAGAGGGCAAAACCTTGATATAACAAGTATATTAACGTTTTGAGAACTGAGGTGCACGACGTGCCTTTTTAAGACCGTATTTTTTACGTTCTTTCATACGAGCATCACGAGTAAGGTATCCTTCTGATTTAAGAGTAGAACGATACTCAGGATCTGCTTGTAATAATGCACGTGCGATACCGTGACGGATTGCACCTGCTTGACCAGTGAATCCACCGCCATCTACATTTACAAGAACATCATAAGTTCCTTGAGTTTCTGTAGCAGCTAATGGTTGGTTCAAGATTAAAAGTTGAGTTTCATATGGAAAATAGTCTTGTGCATCACGACCATTTATTGTTACATTGCCTGTACCTGGTACTAAACGTACACGGGCAGTTGACTTTTTGCGGCGTCCAGTGCCGTAGTATTGTACTTGTGCCAATTCATTTACCTCCCTTTAATTATCCGCGAAGCTCATAAACTTCTGGTTTTTGCGCTTGATGGTTGTGCTCTGCTCCTCTGTAAACGTGCAATTTCTTGCCCATTTTACGTCCTAGAGGTCCTTTTGGAAGCATACCTTTAACCGCGATTTCAAGCATTTGCTCTGGGTATTTAGTACGCATTTCGTAAGCGTTACGCTCTTTTAATCCACCTGGGTGGTTAGAGTGACGATAGTACATTTTATCGTTGATTTTGTTACCAGTTAATTCGATTTTGTCAGCATTAATAATGATGACATTATCTCCTGTATCAGCGTGTGGTGTGTAAGTAGCTTTATGCTTTCCACGAAGGATAGATGCTACTTCACTTGCTAAACGACCAAGACGTTGTCCTTCAGCATCCACAACAAGCCATTTGCGTTCAATATTCGCTTCATTCGCCATGAAAGTTGTGCGCATGATATTTTTCCCTCCATATATCAATCATTCATTTAAATTCGTTGTCAATATTTATATTCTAACATAATTAGATTCCGGGGCTAATCATGGTTTAGAAATAAAATGCCATATACCATAATATAACGATTAGCCGTAAAAGTCAAGCTGCCGGTGAAATAATTTATTACACATTATTGCCATTTTCTTCATAGGATACTCGCCATAAATACAAGCCTTGTGGAGCCATTGTTTTTCCTATTTGTTGACGGTTTTTGCTCGCTAACAAATCTATAATATCTTCTGGGTTTCGCTTCCCTTTACCAACATCAATAAGTACACTCATCATGATACGTACCATATTATATAAAAAGCCGCTTCCCCGAAAGATAAATTCAATATTAGTACCTGTTTGGTGACAAGATACGTGATATAACGTACGAACTTTTGATCCTTTTACTGATGACTTTGCTGAAGAAAAACTCGTAAAATCATGTGTACCTTCTAGATACTGACAGGCTTCTTGCATTCGTTCGAGATCCAGTTTTCTAGGTTCGTGGTAAACATATCCTCTCTGAAAGACATTAGGATCCTCTTCATTTAAGACAAAATAGTGATATTCTTTTTCTTTCACACTATATCGAGCATGGAATTCTTCTGTTTTCTTTTCTACCTTTTGAATTCGCACATCATCCGGTAGTAATGTATTTAGTGCTTGTTTCCAATTTCGTTCAGGGATTTCCAGTGGACTGTCGAAGTGAATTACTTGTCCAACAGCATGCACACCTGTATCCGTTCTACCGGATGCTTGAATCCGTATTGATTTACCTTTATGCATGTTGTACAATGCTTTTTCCAAGACACCTTGTACCGTCCTGTGATCTGGTTGTACTTGGAATCCGGCAAAATCAGATCCATCATACGATACGGTGCATTTTAATCTTTCCACTTACTTCAACCTCTTTCTTTCCCTAATCTACTTTCTCAGTAAGAATAAAGCTATTATGACAATTGCAAAGCTAACCATAATACTAATATCCTTAGGTCCAATCGTTAGTTCACGTAATTTACTACGACCTTCGCCTCCTTGATAGCCGCGTGCTTCCATCGCCATTGCAAGCTCTTCTGCACGCTTAAATGCACTTACAAATAACGGAACAAGTAAAGGAATAACCGCCATCACACGATCTTTAATCGGGCCTGTACGAAAGTCAACACCACGTGATGCTTGTGCACGTGAGATTTTATCTGTCTCTTGCATTAACGTTGGGATAAATCGCAATGAAATAGACATCATTAACGCTAGTTCATGTACGGGAAACCTTACTTTTTTCAATGGGGCAAGCATATCTTCTACAGCATCTGTAATCTCAATAGGCGTCGTCGTTAGTGTTAGTAATGACGTTACTAATATCAATAAAAAGAATCGTAAAGAAATCGCAAAACCTTGAATAAGCCCACCTGAATAGATTTCTATAAACCAAAACTCAAAAAGCAACGTACCTTCCTTTGTCACGAATAAGTGTAGAATAAATGTAAAAACAATTAAAAACCAAACTGGTATTAATCCTTTTGCGACAAATCGTATTGGTACTCGTGAGGAAAACATACATAAAAGTGCAAACACCGTTAATAAACTGTAACTCGGAACATTATTGGCAAAAAACACGATAAAAACAAAAAAGAATACGATCGTTATTTTGGTACGTGGATCTAAACGATGCACGATGGAGTTGCCTGGAACGTATTGCCCAATAATTAAAGCATTATTCATGTTGACCACCGTCCAATCGACGCTTCATCTCTGCAGCTATATCAACAATAGACTCGTTTTGATAAATGAGATTATCATGAAAACGATGATTGTATTTATCGATGAAGTCAATTACTTCTGGCGTATCCAATTGAACTTGTTGAAGCTTTTCCCGTTGTCTCAACACTTCGAGAGGCTTGCCCTCCATAAATTTCTGTCCTTTATTAAGGATAATTACTTTATCAGCGTACTTGAGTGCATCTTCCATATTATGTGTAACAAATATAGTAGTTAAATTTTGCTCATGATGTATGTGGTCGAACATAGTCATCATTTCTTTCTGTCCACGTGGGTCCAGACCTGCAGTAGGCTCGTCTAGTACTAACACTTGTGGTTTCATGGCTAGTACTCCAGCAATGGCCACACGACGCTTCTGTCCCCCACTTAAATCAAATGGGGACCGCTCTAGCACCGAATCAGATAGGCCCACCGAAGGCAATATTGAAGCAATGCGTTCCTTGATTTCTTGCTCGTTAACACCAAAATTCTGTGGCCCAAATGCAATATCCTTTTGTACCGTCTCCTCAAATAATTGATGCTCAGGATATTGAAACACAACTCCCACTTTACTGCGTAGATTGCGGATATCTTTTGGTTTTCCATCTTGATTAAGTACAAAATCCCCAACCCGAACTTCGCCACGAGATGGAATGGTTAAACCATTCAAATGCTGTATCAATGTAGATTTACCCGAACCTGTATGACCAATAATGGCTACTATGGATCCTGATCCAATGGTAAAGCTTAAATCCTCTATAGCTCGATGTTCAAAAGGAGTATTTTCTTGATATATATAACTTACATTTTTGAATGATATGTCCATAGTTCCTCCAACAGTTGTTCATGACTTAACGGTGAATGTTCAATTGTGATTCCATTGTTACGAAACGCATCACTTAAATGCGCAACAAACGGAACATCCAATCCGATTTCTCGCAGTGCATCTTTTCTTTTGAATAATTGGCTTGGGGTTGCCTCATCCCAACGTTCTCCATTATTTAAAACAATTACACGATCAGCTCGAGTTATTTCTTTTAAATCATGTGTAATTGTAATTAGAGATAGTCCTTGTGAATCTTGAATCGAGTTAACGGTTTGCATGATTTCTTTTCGACCCACCGGATCTAACATGGCAGTCGCTTCATCTAATATCAGTATCTTGGGTGAGATCGCTAATACACTTGCAATAGCGACACGCTGTTTTTGTCCACCTGACAAACGATGCGGTTCGGTTAACAAATAATCTTGCATACGAACAGCTTGTAAGGTTTCATCAATTCTCTTTTTCATGATTTCTCTAGGAATTCCTCGATTCTCCATCCCAAAAGCAACATCATCTTGAACAGTTGCACCAACAAATTGGTTGTCAGGATTTTGGAATACCATACCTACTTCTTTTCGTATATCCCATATCGAATTTTCATCTACTTTGATACCATCTATATAAATTTCCCCTTCTTGCGGGAACAACAATCCATTTAAAAGCTTGGCGATCGTTGATTTTCCAGAACCATTATGGCCAATAATAGCTAGCCATTCATCTTCATAAATTTCAAAAGAGCAATTTTTTAATACCCATGGTCCTTCTTCGTCATAACGAAACGACACATTTCTAAACTCTACTATTTTACGACTCATCTATAAGCCTCCTCTAATACCTCAGCAACCATATGATGCTTTTACTCTACTAGCACTACTATCTTCTATGCGTCCGGTATTTATTATAACATCGGGGAATTAATCTGTGGAATGACATATATGAGGTTAGTCACAAAAAGCTTGGGGTGGTCAACCTTTAATAGTTTGTAAATTTGTTCCTACTATATAAGATGATGCTATTATGTAACTCTTTAGGTAATAGAGTCATTGCTTACTTTTAACCGTCACCAGCCACAACAAACTGTATGAAGACGAATCAAAGCCAAAGCTAAAACATTAATCAGTGGATTTTGTTATTCCATATTCCCTCGCAAATCATTAGTACCACAAGGTCATAAGCAAAAGGGCTAATAAACAAAATATGGTACTTATACTAGTTATACTTAACCTCTTCGTTTATCCCTTGAGTCTTGCTTGTACTATTTGAATCTACAAAAAAAGGGCTTGGATTAACCTCTGAGAGAGATTGAGTCCTGCCCCTTGCCGCATGTAGAGTAGATTAAACCAATTCGATGATTGCCATTTTAGCACCATCGCCTTGGCGTTCATTAAGTTTAAGAACGCGTGTGTATCCACCTTGTCTGTCTTCATAGCGTGCAGCAACATCATCAAATAACTTTTGAATAACGTTGTTGTCTTCATCTGTTTCTTTGTTGTATAAGAATGCTGCAGCTTGACGACGAGCGTGTAAATCGCCACGTTTTCCTAGCGTAATCATTTTTTCTACAATCGATCTTAACTCTTTCGCTTTTGCTTCTGTTGTTTCAATACGTTCATGAATGATCAAATCAGATGCAAGGTTGCGAAGAAGAGCCATACGACTGTCTGTTTTACGTCCTAACTTTCTAGCCACGGACTATCCCTCCCTTTTTCGAAACTCTAAAGGTGACTGGTTCGATCAGTCATCATCTCGTAGACCTAATCCTAGGTCTTCTAATTTTACTTTTACTTCTTCTAAAGATTTACGTCCTAAATTACGAACTTTCATCATATCTTCTTCTGATTTATTCGCAAGCTCTTGAACCGTGTTAATTCCAGCACGTTTCAAGCAGTTGTAAGATCTAACAGATAGATCAAGTTCTTCGATGGTCATTTCCATAACCTTCTCTTTTTGATCCTCTTCTTTTTCCACCATGATTTCGGCATTTTGTGCTTCATCTGTTAAACCTACAAAAATATTAAGATGTTCTGTGATGATTTTAGCACCTAAAGAAACTGCTTCTTCAGGACGAATGCTTCCATCCGTAGATACATCCATTGTTAATTTATCATAGTTTGCCACTTGACCTACACGAGTGTTTTCCACTTGATAAGTCACGCGCGAAACAGGTGTGAAGATGGAGTCGATCGGAATGACACCGATTGGTTGATCATCATTTTTATTCTCTTCTGCTGGACGATAACCACGGCCTCGCTCTGCAATTAGCTTCATATGAAGATTGCCTTTGCTATTAAGCGTTGCAATATGCAAATCCGGGTTCATTACTTCCACATCACTGTCATACGTTAAATCTGCAGCAGTTACAGCACCTTCACCTTGAACATCAATTTCTAATGTTTTTGGTTCTTCAGAATAAATTTTAAGAGCTAGTTTCTTAAGGTTGAGGATAATAGTTGTAACATCTTCTACAACACCATCAACTGTTGAAAACTCATGTAAAGCTCCATCAATTTGTACTGTGGTTACAGCAGCACCTGGCAGTGAGGATAATAAGATACGACGCAAGGAGTTTCCAAGTGTGGCACCATATCCACGTTCAAGCGGTTCAACCACGAATTTTCCAAATGTAGCATTCTCGCTAATTTCAACCGTTTCAATCTTTGGCTTTTCGATTTCGATCATTCCATAACCCTCCTTTAAAACGTCGAAACCCCGGCTAGACATATGGTCTAACCGAAATTCCTCAAATAAGGCAGTTGGCGTTTCTGCGCTACCTGTATTTCTTTCGTACGATCTGTCTCGGATGTCGTTATTTAAATTCATATAACTTATAAACCGATAAGCTCTATCATCCATTATAGACAGGGTGACAAATTCTATACGGTATAATTAAACACGACGACGTTTTGGTGGACGGCAACCATTATGAGGTACTGGAGTTACATCTACAATAGCTGTAACTTCTAGACCAGCAGCCTGTAAAGAACGGATTGCAGCTTCACGTCCCGCACCAGGGCCTTTAACAGTTACTTCTAAAGTTTTCATTCCATTTTCGATAGCAGACTTAGCTGCTGTTTCAGCTGCCATTTGAGCTGCGAAAGGAGTTGATTTCTTAGAACCTTTAAAGCCTAATGCACCAGCTGAACTCCATCCAATAGCATTACCGCGAGTATCCGTAATTGTAACAATAGTATTGTTAAAAGTAGAACGGATATGAGCAATACCAGATTCTATATTCTTTTTCACACGACGTTTACGTGTATTCGTTTTACGTGCCATTCGTTAGCTTACCTCCTTACATTACTTTTTCTTGTTAGCCATTGTCTTACGTGGGCCTTTACGAGTACGAGAGTTGTTCTTTGTTTTTTGACCACGAACTGGTAATCCGCGACGGTGACGAATTCCGCGATAAGAACCGATTTCGATCAAACGTTTGATGTTTAGTGACACTTCACGGCGTAAATCACCTTCAGTGTTGTATTGATCAACTGCTTGACGGATTCTACCTAACTCATCTTCGGTTAAGTCACGTACACGAGTGTCCTCAGAAACGCCTGCTTCTTTAAGGATTTGTTGTGCAGTAGTTTTTCCTACTCCATAGATATAAGTTAAAGAAATTACTACACGTTTATCACGTGGAATATCAATACCTGCAATACGTGCCATAGCTTAGTAGCACCTCCTGTTTATTAGCCTTGTTTTTGCTTGTGTTTCGGATTTTCACAAATCACCATTACTTTACCTTTGCGTTTGATGACTTTGCATTTCTCGCAAATTGGTTTTACTGATGCTCTTACCTTCATCAAAATTACCTCCTTTTATATCGGAGCTCGTTTATTTATAACGGTACGTAATTCGTCCTCTGGTTAAATCATACGGAGAAAGTTCAACCGTTACTTTATCGCCTGGTAAAATGCGAATAAAGTGCATACGGATTTTACCAGATACATGCGCCAATACTGTATGGCCATTCTCAAGCTCAACTTTAAACATCGCATTTGGCAATGTATCTGTTACTGTACCTTCTACTTCAATAACATCATCTTTCGCCATCGTGTGATCTCCCTTCTTCAAATCAGTCACAACCTTATCTACATTAGGACAAACCGTAACTTCCTATTTGTGACACGACCAGTTTCTAGAAGGCTGTATGGTTTCACGGGGAAACACAGCTCTAAAGAGGTTGTTCAAAAAGCCTGGTAAAAATGACACTTCGAAATTCTTTGTTGGCTTGCTTTTTCGTTACTCAAAGCTACGCCGCCTCGAACTCTTGGTCTTTTTTTATCCTTTTTTGAACACGAACTTAAAGTTCTGTGCTGCTCCATCTTCTTTATATGGTCGATCGACTTCACGCTATCCCCGTCGGCCAGCAGCAGGACAAACCGGTCGTTCACATTCATATAATGAATTGTGTGCTGACCTAAAATCAGTTCCTGCTTCATACGTACAAACTGACCCTACTCGGAATCGATTTGTCATCGTATATCAGCGCTAACCATCACTTAGGCAATCGTTAGTATCTATATCAAGGTTGAATAACCAATCATTTCTGTTACTATTTCCAAAGCAATACACATTACTTATTTCATTATAACTTTTCAGTACTAGAAATGCATCTAAACTGAATATTACTAAATAAGTGAACTATTTTTTCTCTAAAATGGATTCAATATCTTGGAAAACAACATTGATATCTCTATCTCCGTTCACTTTCACAAGATAACCTTTATCTTGATAAAAATCAAGTAATGGTTGTGTTTGCTCTATATTAACAGCTAAACGGTTTTTAACTGTTTCTGGTTGGTCATCATCTCGCTGAATTAACTGGGAGCCATCTTTATCACAGATGCCTTCCTCTTTTGGAGGATTATACACCACATGATAAGCTGTTCCGCATGTCGGACAAATTCTCCGTCCAGTTAAACGCTCTACCAATTTTTCTTCTGGTACATCCACATGGATGACATAATCTATTGACTTACCTAGGTCAGACAGTAGATTTTGTAATTCTTCTGCTTGTCGAGTTGTGCGAGGGAATCCGTCTAAAAGGAAACCATTTGCACAATCGTCCATCGCTAGGCGTTCCTTAACAATCCCAACAGTAACTTCGTCTGGAACAAGGTCACCTTGATCCATAAATTCCTTTGCTTTTTTACCGAGTTCAGTACCCTCTTTAATAGCTAATCGGAACATATCTCCTGTTGAAATATGAGGGATGTTATACTTTTCATTAATTTTCGCAGCCTGTGTGCCTTTACCAGCACCAGGTAAGCCCATCAAAATCAAATTCAATTGCTTCCCCTCGCTTTTGTTGGCTTCTTAATTACTTAATGAATCCTTTGTAGTGACGCTTCACGAGCTGTCCTTCTAATTGCTTCATTGTCTGTAATGCAACACCTACAACGATTAGTAAGCTTGTGCCGCCAATTTGTACTGCAGAAGGTAGATTCGCAAGACTACCTAAGATCATCGGGAATACAGAGACAACCGCTAAGAACAGTGCGCCAACAAAAGTTAATCTGTTAATTACGCGAGTCAAGTATTCTTCCGTGTTATGACCCGGACGAATTCCTGGAATATATCCACCTTGTTTTTGTAGATTCTCAGACATTTGCTCTGGATTCACCTGAACAAATGTATAGAAATATGTGAAAGCAATTATCATCGCTACATAGATGATCATTCCCACAGGGGAAGTATAATCAAATGTTCTAGTGATGAAATCTGCTACTTGATTTCCTTCAAAGAAACCAGCAATTGTCGTCGGTGCCATCATAAATGCAATTGCAAAGATTACTGGAATAACCCCTGCAGCATTCACCTTAATTGGTAGGTGAGTAGATTGGCCACCTACTGGAGAACGATTCACTAGCTTTTTAGCATATTGAACCGGAATCTTACGCAATGCTTGGTTTACAAATATAACCCCAACAGTTACCGCAACTGCTACAAGAGCAATTAGCGCAACAATAACGATGTTAATAAACAAGTCATTTCCAGGATTAGAGAAATACTGGGAGTATAACTGTCCAACACCGTTAGGAACAGCGGCTACGATACCAGCGAAGATAATGATAGATATACCATTACCCACTCCATGTGCTGTAATTTGCTCACCCATCCACATAAGGAATGCCGTACCGCCAGTTAGCACGATCGCGATCGTTAAGAACTTCATAACATTAGGGTCTGCAATCAACATGCCGCCTGCCATCGCATTGAAGCCGACTGACATCGCAATTGCTTGAACGAATGCAAGAACAATTGTCCCGTAACGAGTTACTTGAGCAATTTTCTTACGTCCCATTTCCCCTTGTTTTTTCCATTCTGCAAACTTAGGTACTACATCCATTTGCAGTAGCTGCATGATGATGGATGCTGTAATATAAGGCATTATCCCCATCGCAAAGATAGAAAAGTTTTGCAAGGCTCCACCACCAAATGTGTTTAAGAAGCCAAATACATTTTGCTCGTTCATAAAGTCGATTGCAGCTTTATCCGTGAACGGCACTGGAATAAATGTACCAATTCGGAATACAATCAACATTAATAATGTGAAAATGATCTTATTTCTAATATCAGCTACGCGCATAAAATTGGAGAGTGTACGAAACAAATTAAATCACCTCAGATTGACCGCCCGCTGTCTCAATCGCTTCTTTTGCAGAAGCGGAGAACTTATGAGCTTTTACTGTTAGTTTCTTTTCTAAAGTACCTTTACCAAGAATCTTAATTCCAGCATTTAGTTTACTAACGACACCTGTTTCTAGTAATAGCTCTGGTGTGATTTCAGTGCCTTCCTCAAAACGATTTAACGTATCAAGGTTAACAATTGCGTACTCTTTACGATTCACATTGGTGAATCCGCGTTTAGGTAGACGTTGGAATAAAGGCATTTGACCACCTTCGAATCCTGGACGTACACCGCCGCCTGAACGTGCTTTTTGTCCTTTGTGTCCACGGCCGGAAGTTTTTCCGTTACCAGAAGACATGCCTCGACCAACACGATTTCTCTCTTTACGAGTTCCTTCTGCTGCCTTCAATTCATGAAGTTTCATGCGAGCACCTCCTCTTTACACTAATGATTAATTAAACTTCTTTAACTGTCAATAAGTGGGACACTCTGTTTACCATACCACGAACGGCTGGAGTATCTTCACGTACAACGGATTGACGAATTTTCTTTAACCCTAAAGCTTCGACTGTCTTCTTTTGAACACCAGTGCCACCGATGACACTGCGATTGAGGGTTATTTCCAATTTTTTAGACATAGTGTTTCCCTCCTTATCCTAACAGTTCTTCAACAGACTTTCCACGTAATTTCGCTACGTCTTCAGCTGTTTTTAAGTTTGTTAATCCGTTTAAAGTAGCACGGATCATATTGATTGGTGTGTTAGACCCTAATGATTTAGTTAGGATATCACCTACACCTGCTAATTCCAAGATTGCACGAACTGGTCCACCAGAGATAACTCCAGTACCTTCTGCAGCTGGTTTCATTAATACGTTACCAGAACCAAACTGTCCATGAATTTCATGTGGAATTGTAGTACCAACGATTGGTACAGAGATTAAGTTTTTCTTCGCATCATCTACAGCTTTTTTAATAGCTTCAGGTACTTCTTGTGCTTTACCAGTACCAAAACCTACATGACCGTTTTTGTCACCAACAACAACAAGTGCTGCAAAGCGGAAGCGACGTCCACCTTTAACAACCTTTGCGACACGGTTTACCGTAACAACGCGTTCTTCAAGATCTAATTTGTTCGGATCAATGTTAGTGTTCATACAATGGTTACCTCCTTTATCTTTTAAAATTCAAGACCTTCCTCGCGGGCAGCCTCTGCCAATGCTTTGATGCGGCCGTGATATAAATATCCTCCACGATCAAAAACAATTGATTTGTAACCTTTATCGATAGCACGTTTCGCAATCGCTGCGCCGACTTGCTTAGCAGATTCAACGTTTCCTCCGCCGATAGCTAACTCTTTATCAGCTGTAGAAGCACTTGCAACAGTAACACCAGCGTTATCATCGATCAATTGAGCGTAGATGTTCTTATTAGAACGGTATACATTCAAACGAGGACGTTCAGCTGTTCCTGAAAGTGTTCTACGTACACGATTATGACGTTTTTTACGAATGACATTTTTGTCAGGTTTTGTAATCATCTCGGTCACTCCTTTCTCGCCTAACTAAGCTTACTTAGCAGTTTTACCTTCTTTACGACGTACATATTCATCCGTATAACGAATACCTTTACCTTTGTAAGGTTCTGGTGGACGGATTGCACGAATGTTCGCTGCAATTGCACCTACTAATTCTTTGTCGATACCTTTTACAGTAATTTGTGTGTTTTTCGGAACTTCGATTTCAATACCGTCGATTGCTTCAAGTTCTACAGGGTGAGAATAACCAGCATTAATTACAGTTTTGTCACCTTGCTTTTGCGCGCGGTAACCAACACCGATAATTTCCAATGATTTTTCAAAACCTTTGCTTACACCAATTACCATATTGTTAATCAAGCTACGAGTTGTACCGTGTAAAGCACGGTGTTCTTTATGATCACTCGGACGTTCAACTGTTAGTACATTATCTTCAATATTGATTTTCATATCAGGATGTAGTTCTCTACTTAATTCGCCTTTAGGTCCTTTAACAGTAACCGTGTTGTTGTCGAGTTTAAGCTCTACACCTTCAGGAATCTCTACAGGTTTCAATCCTACACGAGACATACCTAGCACCTCCTCAATTAAAAATTAGTGATTACCAAACGTACGCTAGTACTTCGCCACCAACAGCTTGAGAGCGTGCTTCTTTGTCAGAAAGCAGACCGTTAGATGTTGATACGATTGCAATACCTAAGCCGTTAAGTACACGTGGAACTTCATCAGCTTTGGCATAAACACGTAAACCTGGTTTACTAATACGTTTGATACCTGAAATTACTTTGTCTTCATTTGCGCTATATTTTAAGAAGATACGCAATACACCTTGTTTGTTGTCTTCGATTAGCTCGTAATCTTTAACAAACCCTTCACGCTTAAGGATATCGGCGATCTCTTTTTTTATATTTGAAGCAGGAAGCTCTAGCTTCTCATGTTTTACCATGTTTGCATTACGAATACGAGTAAGCATATCTGCAATTGGATCTGTCATAACCATTACTAATTACCTCCTTCCCGAATCGGGGTTTACCAACTTGCTTTTTTGACACCAGGAATTTGACCTTTATAGGCAAGTTCACGGAAACAAATACGGCAAAGTTTAAATTTACGAATTACTGAATGTGGACGTCCGCAACGTTCGCAACGAGTGTACTCTTGTACTTTGAATTTTTGCGGGCGCTTTTGTTTCGCAATCATTGATTTTTTAGCCACAATTTTCCCTCCTTGTATTAGCTTTTAGCTTATTTTTGGAAAGGCATGCCTAGCTGAGCTAAAAGTTCACGAGCTTCTTCGTCAGTGTTGGAAGTTGTTACTACAACGATATCCATACCACGAATTTTGCTTACCTTATCATAATTAATTTCTGGGAAAATCAATTGTTCTTTCACACCTAGAGTGTAGTTTCCACGACCATCGAAAGCCTTCTTAGAGATACCTCGGAAGTCACGAACACGTGGTAGAGAAACTGCAACTAGTTTTTGCAAGAACTCATACATACGCTCACCACGAAGAGTTACTTTAGCACCGATTGGCATTCCTTCACGTAGACGGAAACCAGCGATAGACTTCTTCGCACGAGTGATCATTGGTTTTTGACCAGAAATTAGAGAAAGTTCTTCTACAGCACTATCTAATGCTTTAGAGTTTTGAACAGCATCACCAACACCCATGTTGATAACGATTTTTTCGACTTTTGGTACTTCCATTACGGAATTGTAATTAAATTTATCCATTAAAGATGACACGATTTCATCTTGATATTTCTGTTTCAATTCGTTCATAGTGTAGCCCTCCTTTCACAGACAACTTATTTATCTAATGCTTCACCGGATTTTTTAGCGATGCGGATTTTTTTGCCGTCTTTCACTTCGTATCCAACACGAGTTGGTTCACCGGATTTCGGATCAACTGGTAATACATTAGAAACATGAATTGGAGCTTCGATGTTAAGAATTCCACCTTGTGGATTTTCTTGAGAAGGTTTCGCGTGTTTTTGAACCATGTTGACACCTTCTACTAATACGCGCTCATTCTTCGGAAATGCTTCTAATACAGTACCTTCCTTACCACGGTCTTTCCCGGATAGTACTTTAACTTTATCACCTTTTTTTACATGCATGCTTTACGCACCTCCTTGACAAGGTAATTCTTTCTTATAAAACTTCTGGAGCTAGAGATACGATTTTCATGAATTGAGCATCACGTAATTCACGTGCAACCGGTCCGAAGATACGAGTTCCTCTTGGACTTTTATCGTCACGAATAATTACGGCAGCATTTTCATCAAAACGAATGTATGAACCATCTTTACGACGTGCACCAGATTTAGAACGAACGATAACTGCTTTAACAACTTCACCTTTTTTGACAACGCCGCCTGGTGTTGCTTGTTTCACCGTGCAAACAATTACATCACCAATGTTAGCAGTTTTACGACCAGATCCACCTAATACTTTGATGGTTAATACTTCACGAGCACCAGAGTTATCTGCAACTTTTAAACGAGTTTCTTGTTGAATCATAACGCTGTGACCTCCCTTCGGAATCCTTCCGAGCGAACTTTAATTATATAATTACCGCTTCTTCCGTAACTTCTACTAAACGGAAACGTTTTGTAGCTGATAACGGACGAGTTTCCATGATACGAACTACATCACCATTTTTAGCAACGTTGTTTTCATCATGTGTCTTGAATTTTTTAGAATACTTAACACGTTTTCCATACAACTTATGGAATTTATACGTTTCAACTAAAACAGTTATTGTTTTATCCATTTTGTCAGAAACGACACGGCCAGTATAAACTTTACGATCATTACGTTCAGTCATTGAGGCTAACCTCCTCTCTGTAGAATCAGTTATTTACGCTTAATTCGCGTTGGCGAATAACAGTTTTCATGCGAGCAATTGATTTACGAACTTCACGGATGCGTGCAGTGTTTTCCAATTGGCCAGTAGCTAGTTGGAAACGTAAATTAAATAACTCTTCTTTTAAAGATTTTACTTTTTGTTCAATTTCGGCAGTGGTTAGATCTCTTATTTCATTAGCCTTCATTGCTTTCACCACCAATTTCTTCACGTTTTACGAACTTAGTTTTAACAGGTAGTTTGTGGGAAGCAAGACGTAATGCTTCACGAGCAACCTCTTCCGATACTCCTGCGATTTCAAACATAATTTTTCCTGGTTTTACTACTGCTACCCATCCTTCAGGAGCACCTTTACCAGAACCCATTCGAACTTCTAATGGTTTTGCAGTGTATGGTTTGTCTGGGAAAATTTTAATCCAAACTTTACCACCACGTTTCATGTAACGAGTCATTGCGATACGAGCAGCCTCGATTTGGCGACTTGTAATCCAAGAAGCTTCAGTAGCTTGTAAACCATACTCACCAAAAGCAACGGTAGTTCCACCTTTTGCTTGGCCTCTCATTTTACCACGATGTTGTCTACGATATTTAACACGTTTAGGCATTAACATAGTAAGTAGCCCCCTCCTTTACTTATCAGTTTTAGTTGGAAGGACTTCTCCACGATAAATCCATACTTTAACGCCTAGTTTACCGTACGTAGTATCAGCTTCTGCTGTACCATAGTCAATATCTGCACGTAAAGTATGAAGTGGCACTGTACCTTCACTGTAATGTTCCGCACGAGCGATATCTGCACCGCCAAGACGTCCGGATACTTGTGTTTTAATTCCTTTTGCTCCTCCACGCATTGCACGTTGGATAGCTTGCTTTTGAGCACGACGGAATGAAATACGATTTTCTAATTGACGAGCAATACTGTCAGCAACCAATGTTGCATCTAAATCAACTTTTTTGATTTCAACAATATTGATATGAACTCGTTTGCCAGTCAAGTTGTTTAATGATTTACGTAAAGCTTCTACTTCAGAACCGCCTTTACCGATTACCATTCCTGGCTTACCAGTATGGATCGTAATGTTTACACGGTTTGCAGCACGCTCGATTTCAATAGAAGAAACAGCAGCTGTGCTTAAACGATTTTCAAGATATTCTCTGATTTTAATATCTTCATGTAGCAAGTCTGCATAGTCTTTACCAGCATACCATTTAGACTCCCAGTCTTTAATGATACCTACGCGAAGACCCGTTGGATTTATTTTTTGACCCACTGACTATCCCTCCTTCTTTTCAGTTACCACTACTGTAATGTGGCTTGTGCGCTTGTTAATTCTGCTTGCGCGTCCTTGAGCACGTGGACGGAAACGTTTCAATGTAGCACCCTCATTTACGAATGCTTCAGAAATGACGAGACTATCTGCGTCCATTTCATAGTTGTGTTCTGCATTTGCGATTGCAGATTTTAATACTTTTTCTACGACTGGAGAAGCTCCACGCTGTGTATGATTTAAAATAGCGATTGCTTCGCCAACCTCTTTTCCTCGAATTAGATCTACTACTAAACGAACCTTACGAGGAGCAATACGAACTGATTTCGCAACGGCTTTAGCTTGCATGCCTAGTACCTCCTCTCATTAGCGTTTTGTTTTCTTATCGTCACCAGCGTGTCCTCTGTACGTACGAGTTGGTGCGAATTCACCTAATTTATGACCGACCATATCTTCTGTAATATAAACCGGCACATGTTTGCGTCCATCATAAACTGCAACAGTATGACCTACAAATGTTGGGAAAATTGTAGAGCGACGAGACCATGTTTTTATAACTTGTTTCTTGTCGTCTGTGTTTAACACTTCAATTTTCTTCATCAAATGGTCATCTGCGAAAGGTCCTTTTTTCAAGCTACGACCCATGGATAAGCCTCCTTCCCGGGTTTCGAGACGGGTAATTCTTCCCGTCCGTTACTTTAGTTTATTTTTTACGTTTACGAACGATATACTTATCAGATGGTTTATTACGCTGACGCGTTTTGTAACCAAGTGTTGGTTTGCCCCATGGTGACATTGGTGATTTACGTCCGATTGGCGCACGTCCTTCACCACCACCGTGTGGGTGATCGTTAGGGTTCATAACAGAACCACGTACAGTTGGACGAATTCCTTTCCAACGAGAGCGTCCAGCTTTACCTACACGTACTAGTTCATGTTCAATATTACCAACCTGGCCAATTGTAGCACGGCAAGTAGTTAAGATTAAACGAACTTCTCCTGAAGAAAGTCTTACAAGAGTGTACTTTTCTTCACGTCCTAAGATCTGTGCTTCTGCACCAGCAGAACGTGCAATCTGTCCACCACGACCTGGTTTTAATTCGATATTATGGATAACAGTACCTACTGGGATGCTTCCAAGTGGTAATGCATTTCCTAGTTTAATATCAGCATTTTCGCCAGACTCGATTTCTTGCCCTACTTTAATTCCTTTAGGAGCAATGATATAACGCTTTTCACCGTCAGCATAGTGAACTAAAGCAATGTTCGCTGAACGATTTGGATCATATTCGATTGTAGCAACGCGTCCTGGTATACCATCTTTATCACGTTTGAAATCGATGATACGGTATTGACGTTTATGACCGCCGCCTTGATGACGAACCGTTAATTTCCCTTGGTTGTTACGTCCGCCGCGTTTTCTGATTGGGCTTAGTAGGGATTTCTCTGGAGTATCTGTAGTAATCTCTGCGAAATCTGACACAGACATATTACGTCTACCGTTAGAGGTTGGTTTGAATTTTTTAATCGCCATCGTTGTCCCTCCTTCTCAATGTGTATAATTTTTAAGCTTCAAAGAAATCTAATTCTTTGCTGTCAGCTGTTAGTTGAACTACAGCTTTTTTGCGATTTGGACGATATCCACCGTAACGGCCCATTCGCTTAAATTTACCTTTTTGATTCATTGTGTTTACTTTTTCAACTTTAACACCAAAGATCGTTTCTACTGCATCTTTGATTTCAGTTTTGTTTGCTTTTGGAGATACTTCAAACGTATATTTTTTCTCTGCCATTAAGTCAGCGGAATGTTCCGTGATGACAGGGCGTTTAATTACATCGCGTAGATCTTTCATTATGCGAGCACCTCCCCTGCTTTTTCAGCTGCATCTTTTGTGATGATCAGCTTGTCATGCATAAGCAAGTCAAGAATGTTTAGTTCTTCAACAGTTAATACTGTAACATTTTGTAGGTTGTTAGCAGAGCGAATTACAGTTTCGTCTTTCTCAGAAAGAACGATAAGTGCTTTCGCGTCTACTTGAAGACCTTTCAAGATATTTACGATTTCTTTTGTTTTTGGAGCATCAATAGAGATGTTCTCTAAAACAAGTAAACTTTCTTCATTTACTTTAGAAGATAAAGCAGATCTTAATGCTAAACGACGTACTTTCTTTGGTAGTTTGTAGCTATAGCTACGTGGAGTTGGTCCAAACACAGTTCCTCCGCCTACCCATTGTGGTGAGCGAGTTGAACCTTGACGTGCACGACCAGTTCCTTTTTGACGCCATGGTTTACGTCCGCCACCGCGTACTTCAGAGCGGTTTTTAACAGCGTGAGTACCTTGACGTAATGATGCGCGTTGCATAACTACTGCTTCATGTAGTACATGAGTGTTTGGTTCAATACCGAATACTGAATCGTTTAACTCGATGTCTCCTACATTGCTTCCGTCTTGTTTTAAAAGTGCTACTTTAGGCATGACATATCCTCCCTTCGTTTGTGTGATTAGTTACCTTTTACTGCACTTGTGATTTTAACGTAAGATTTTTTCGCGCCAGGCACGTTACCTTTAATTAGTAGTAGATTCTTATCCGTATCTACACTTACAACTTCAAGGTTTTGGATCGTTACTTGTTCAGAACCCATGTGACCTGGTAGTTTTTTACCTTTGAATACACGCATTGGATCAATTACACCCATTGCACCTGGAGCTCTATGGAAATGAGAACCGTGTGTAGTTGGTCCACGTTGTTGACCATGACGCTTAATTACACCCTGGAAACCTTTCCCTTTAGATGTACCAGTTACATCGATTTTTTCTCCAGACTCAAAGATGTCGACTTTGATCTCTTGCCCAACTTCAAAGCTATTAACCTCTGCGCCACGGATTTCACGAACGTAGCGCTTAGGGGCAGTGCCTGCTTTCTCAGCATGACCTTTTTCCGCTTTATTAGTACGTGATTCCTTTTTATCAGCAAAACCGATTTGTAACGCTTCGTAACCATCATTTTCTAATGTTTTCTTTTGCAATACAACATTTGGCTCAGCTTGAATTACTGTTACTGGAATTAGCTCTCCATTATCAGAGAATAGCTGAGTCATGCCGATTTTACGACCTAAGATTCCTTTCGTCATCCGTTACACCTCCTATATTAAGAACGAATTATAATTTAATTTCAATATCTACACCAGATGGTAAGTCTAGACGCATTAGCGCATCAACAGTTTTTGGTGTAGGCTCGAGAATATCGATTAAACGTTTATGTGTGCGCATCTCAAATTGCTCACGAGAGTCTTTGTACTTGTGTACCGCACGCAAAACTGTATAAACAGATTTCTCAGTTGGTAATGGAATCGGACCAGACACTTTCGCACCGGAACGTTTCGCAGTATCCACGATTTTTTCAGCAGATTGATCTAAAATACGGTGATCATATGCTTTTAAACGGATTCTGATTTTCTCTTTTGCCATTATTTTCCCTCCTTTGTCGCCCATATTCATATAGACATTCTCCGCGGAAATTTCTCGACACCCTCGCCATGGCAAAGGGGCCGGGTGTGCCAACAACCTTCCGCATCAACGCACCAAATGACCAACATTAATAGTATACTAAAAACTATTGATCAATGCAAGCTTAATAAATGAATACCTATAAGTTTGCACATTTTTATATTATACATAGTTTCATAAGTAAATGCAAGAGGTTATCAAGCATTTTATTTGGGACGCCGAACCCTTTAATTCCCTCTTAAATTTTACTTATTCATAAGTCAGTTTCTACACTTATAAATTTTTGTTTTCCATTTCTATTTAGTCATATATTTTCATAATGAGATATAAACAACAGTAAGTATTATTCGTATAGGTTAGGAAAGAAAACACACATAAAGAAACAGACAATGGAATTCCATTGTCTGTTTTTATTTTAATTACTTATTTTTGGATAGAAGAAACAACGCCAGAACCTACAGTACGTCCACCTTCACGGATTGAAAAACGAGTTCCGTCTTCAATCGCGATTGGAGAAATAAGTTCTACTGTCATTTCAATGTTATCACCAGGCATTACCATTTCAGTTCCTTCTGGTAATTCAATAACACCAGTTACGTCCGTAGTACGGAAGTAGAACTGTGGACGGTAGTTAGAGAAGAATGGAGTATGACGTCCACCTTCTTCTTTTGATAATACATAAACTTCAGCTTTGAAGTTAGTATGTGGAGTGATTGAACCTGGTTTAGCTAATACTTGACCACGGTTGATGTCTTCACGAGAAACCCCACGAAGAAGTGCACCAATGTTATCTCCAGCTTCAGCATAATCTAGAAGCTTACGGAACATTTCAACACCAGTTACAGTTGTTTTGCTTGCATCTTCAGCAAGACCGATGATTTCAACTTCATCTCCAACTTTAACTTCTCCACGCTCAACACGTCCAGTTGCAACTGTTCCACGACCAGTGATTGAGAATACATCCTCAACTGGCATCATGAATGGTTTTTCTTTGTCACGTTCTGGAGTTGGGATATACTCATCAACTGCAGCCATTAACTCAAGAATTCTTTCTTCGTATTCTGCAACGCCTTCTAGAGCTTTAAGTGCAGAACCTTTGATTACTGGTAGATCGTCACCAGGGAAATCGTACTCAGTTAATAGGTCACGAACTTCCATTTCTACTAATTCAAGTAGCTCTTCATCGTCAACCATATCTGTTTTGTTAAGGAATACTACGAAAGCAGGTACCCCAACGTTACGAGATAGAAGGATGTGCTCACGAGTTTGTGGCATTGGGCCATCAGCAGCAGATACTACAAGGATAGCTCCGTCCATTTGTGCAGCACCAGTGATCATGTTTTTAACATAGTCAGCGTGACCTGGGCAGTCAACGTGTGCATAGTGACGAGTTTCAGTTTCATACTCTACGTGTGCAGTTGAGATTGTGATACCACGTTCTCTTTCTTCAGGCGCACCATCAATTTGGTCATACGCACGTGCTTCTCCACCGCCGTGTTTTGCAAGTACAGTAGTGATAGCAGCTGTTAATGTAGTTTTACCATGGTCAACGTGTCCTAAAGTACCAACGTTAACGTGACTTTTGGAGCGATCGAATTTTTCTTTAGCCATTTATAGTTCCTCCTTTAATTAAATACCATTTGTATTAGTGGCAAGAAATACAGATTTGTATTTCTCAGCCTTTACTAAAAGTTATACTTTAGATTGATAAAAAAATCAATTATTCACCAGCATTTTTCTTAATAATTTCTTCAGTAATGCTTTTCGGTGTTTCTTCGTAGTGATCAAAGTGCATTGTGTAAACACCGCGACCTTGTGTGTTCGAACGTAGGGCAGTTGCATAACCAAACATTTCTGAAAGTGGTACGAACGCTTTAACAACTTGTGCTGTACCGCGTGCTTCCATACCTTCTACGCGTCCACGACGGGATGTTACGTCACCCATAATGTCTCCCATGTATTCTTCAGGAACAACAACTTCAACTCTCATCATTGGTTCAAGAAGAACTGGTTTACATTTGTTTTTAGCAGCTTTTAGCGCCATAGATGCTGCAACTTTAAATGCCATCTCGTTTGAGTCGACATCATGGTAGCTACCATCATAAAGTGTTGCTTTGATATCGATCAACGGATATCCTGCAAGAACCCCATTTTCCATAGACTCTTGGATACCTTGTTGAACTGCCGGAATGTATTCACGAGGAACTACACCACCAACAATTTTGTTTTCAAATTCAAATCCAGCGCCTTCTTCGTTTGGTTCGAATTTAACCCAAACGTGACCGAATTGTCCGCGTCCACCAGACTGACGTACGAATTTACCTTCGACTTCAGCAGAACCACGGAATGTTTCACGATAAGAAACTTGAGGTGCCCCTACTTGAGCTCCTACTTTAAACTCACGCTTCAAACGGTCAACAATGATATCAAGGTGAAGTTCACCCATACCTGAGATAATTGTTTGACCAGTTTCTGGGTTAGTTTCAGTACGGAAAGTTGGATCCTCTTCAGCTAACTTAGATAAAGCAATTGCCATTTTATCTTGGTCAGCTTTAGTTTCTGGTTCAATCGCAACAGAGATAACTGGTTCTGGGAAGTCCATAGACTCTAAGATAACAAGGTTCTTCTCATCACAAAGAGTATCCCCTGTAGAAGTATCTTTCAAACCAACTGCTGCAGCAATTTCACCTGAATATGCTCTAGAGATTTCTTCTCGAGAGTTAGCGTGCATTTGTAGAATACGTCCTACACGCTCACGCTTATCTTTTACTGAGTTTTTCACGTATGAACCAGAATCTAATGTTCCAGAGTACACACGGAAGAATGTAAGTTTACCTACATAAGGGTCTGTCATTACTTTGAAAGCTAATGCAGAGAAAGGCTCATCATCAGAAGATGGACGAGTTACTTTTTCCTCTGTACCAGGGATGATACCTTCGATTGGAGGTACATCTGTTGGTGCAGGTAGATAATCAAGTACTGCGTCTAGCATTAACTGAACACCTTTGTTCTTAAATGCTGAACCGCAAAGTACTGGATAAAAATCAACATTAAGAGTTGCTTGACGAATAGCAGTTTTCAATTCATCGTTGGAGATTTCTTCTCCTTCAAGATATTTCATCATAAGTTCTTCGTCAGTTTCTGCAACAGCTTCGATTAAGCTTGCACGTAACTCTTCTGCTTCGTCTTTGTACTCAGCAGGAATTTCACGTGTTTCGGAACGTTGACCTAAATCATCTAAATAGAAGTAAGCATCCATTGTGATTAAGTCAATGATTCCGTGAAACTCATCTTCAGCACCAATTGGCATCTGAATCGGATGTGCATTAGCACCTAGGCGCTCTTTTAATGTACCTGTAGAATACAAGAAGTCCGCACCTGTTTTATCCATTTTATTGATGAATACGATACGTGGAACACCATAAGTTGTTGCTTGGCGCCATACTGTTTCAGTTTGTGGCTCCACCCCAGATTGTGCATCTAGTACAGTCACCGCACCATCAAGTACACGCAGGGAACGCTCAACTTCTACAGTGAAGTCTACGTGTCCCGGAGTATCGATGATGTTAATACGGTGGTCTCTCCAAGCAGCTGTTGTCGCAGCAGAAGTGATTGTAATACCACGTTCTTGCTCTTGCTCCATCCAGTCCATTTGAGAAGCACCTTCGTGAGTTTCACCAATTTTGTGAATGCGTCCTGTATAGAAAAGAATACGCTCAGTAGTGGTTGTTTTACCCGCATCAATGTGGGCCATAATACCAATATTACGCGTCTTTTCCAAGGAGAACTCTCTAGCCATGTATTCTTCTCCTTCCTAATTGAAAGCTTTTTTTAAAATTACCAACGGTAGTGAGCGAATGCTTTGTTCGCTTCTGCCATTTTATGCATATCTTCGCGTCTCTTAACAGCAGCTCCTGTGTTGTTAGAAGCATCAAGAATTTCATTAGCAAGACGTTCTTCCATTGTTTTCTCTCCGCGTAAGCGTGAATAGTTAACAATATAGCGTAGTCCTAATGCTTGACGACGTTCTGGGCGAACCTCTACTGGTACTTGATAGTTAGACCCACCTACACGGCGTGCACGAACTTCAAGTACAGGCATTACGTTTTTCATAGCTTGCTCAAAAACTTCCATAGCGTTTTGTCCACTTCTTTCAGCGACTAATTCAAACGCATTATAAAGAATTTTTTGTGCTTTTCCACGCTTTCCATCAACCATAATTTGGTTAATTAAGCGAGTTACTAACTTAGATTTATAAAGCGGATCTGGCAATACATCACGTTTTGGTACTGGTCCTTTACGAGGCATCGTTACATCCTCCTTTCTTCTAGATGATTAATTTTTACTTACTTTTTAGGTCTTTTCGTTCCGTACTTGGAACGCCCTTGTTTACGGCCTTCAACACCTGCAGTGTCAAGCGCTCCACGTACAATATGGTAACGCACACCCGGTAAGTCTTTTACACGACCGCCACGGATTAGTACAACGCTGTGCTCTTGAAGGTTGTGACCAATTCCAGGAATGTATGCAGTTACTTCCATGTTGTTAGACAAACGCACACGTGCATATTTACGAAGTGCAGAGTTTGGTTTCTTTGGAGTAAGCGTACCAACACGAGTACATACACCACGCTTTTGAGGAGCGTTTTGATCAGTCATTCTCTTCTTAAAGCTGTTGTAGCCTTTGTTAAGTGCAGGAGAGTCAGATTTTTTTGTTTTGCTGACACGGCCTTTACGCACTAGCTGATTAATAGTAGGCATGTTTTTGTCCTCCCTTCATTACATTTATGTGATTAATCAATTGGTGACTGTAGAATCATGATTTGTAATACCACACATCCAGGTGGTTCATCTTTAGGGAAAAAATAACGTCTCTGCGTATTATATACACAAAAACTTTATATCTCTTTGTATCAATCACCATGTAGTCACTTCGTTGATTAGTCTAATAATACAAATAGTGTTTCTGGTAATCCGTAAGTTCCGATTACACTTTTTGCACCCGAAAATACTTTGTAAGCATAATCGGAAGCACCTTGAATATAGTACCATTCTAGATTTTTAATGTCAATATCTAAAAGGTATTTTTTTGGTGCTTCCGTTTGCTTACCTTAAAACATCATATTAGCAAATTAAATACTAAACTGTTTGTGTTTCTTCTTCTGAAGATTCTTCAGCAGATTCTGGCATATCTAATCCTGATTCGAGATTGCGATATTGAGGCATTCCGGTACCGGCTGGCACAAGCTTACCAATAATAACGTTCTCTTTCAGACCTAGTAGCTCATCACGTTTTCCTTTTATTGCAGCATCTGTAAGAACACGTGTTGTTTCTTGGAATGATGCAGCAGATAAGAAGGAGTCAGTTTCTAATGATGCTTTTGTAATACCAAGTAGAACTGGACGTCCAGTTGCTGGTTCTCCTTCTTCCATTAACACTTTATGGTTCGCTTCTTTGAATTGATGTAATTCAAGTAAGGATCCAGGTAATACTTCAGTATCTCCGGAAGATACGACGCGAATCTTACGCAACATTTGGCGAACCATTACTTCAACGTGTTTATCGCCAATTTCTACCCCTTGCATACGATATACTCGTTGTACTTCTTTAAGCAAGTAATCCTGTACCCCTTCAACACCTTTAATTTGTAAGAGTTCTTTCGGATCTACGGACCCTTCTGTTAACTCTTGACCAGCTTCTACAGTGTCTCCGATGGATACTTTCATTCTTGCATTATAAGGTACTGCGTAACTACGTTGTTCTACTTCACCTTGAACAACTATTTCTTGTTTATCTTTTACTTCTTTAAATTCAAGTACGGTACCATCTATTTCAGTTATTACCGCTTGCCCTTTCGGATTTCGCGCTTCAAATAACTCTTGGATACGAGGTAAACCTTGTGTGATGTCATCTCCAGCAACCCCACCTGTGTGGAATGTACGCATTGTAAGCTGCGTTCCTGGCTCACCGATAGATTGTGCAGCGATAATCCCTACTGCTTCTCCAACCTCTACATCAGAACCAGTTGCTAAGTTACGGCCATAACATTTTTGACACACGCCGTGCTTCGTATTACAAGTAAACGCAGAGCGAATAATCACTTCTTGTATACCAGACTCAACAATTGTTTTCGCTTGATCTTCAGAAATGAGTTCGTTCTTTTCAACTATCACTTCTCCAGTTTCTGGATGCTTCACATTTTCAAAAGAAGTTCTTCCAATCAAACGATCGATTAGCGGTTCGATTACTTCCGAACCTTCTTCTAATGCTGAAACAGTCAAACCTCGATCTGTTCCACAATCGTCTTCACGAATGATTACGTCTTGTGCAACATCAACAAGTCGACGAGTCAAGTAACCTGAGTCAGCTGTTTTCAGTGCTGTATCGGCAAGACCTTTACGCGCACCGTGTGTGGAAATAAAGTATTCCATTACAGTTAAGCCTTCACGGAAACTTGATTTAATTGGTATTTCGATGATTTTACCAGCTGGATCGGCCATCAATCCACGCATACCAGCAAGCTGCGTGAAGTTAGATGCGTTACCACGAGCACCTGAATCACTCATCATAAAGATAGGGTTTCGGTTACTCAAGGATCCCATCAATTTATCTTGAATAACGTCTTTAGCCTCAGACCAAATAGCAATTACTCGATCATAACGTTCTTCTTCAGTAATTAAACCACGACGGAACTGCTTGAGTACTTTATCCACTTTAGTTTGAGCTTCATCTAAAATACCTTGTTTTTCAGCAAGTACAACGATGTCAGAAATACCAACTGTCATTCCTGCTTTCGTAGAATAACTAAATCCTAAGTCTTTCATACGGTCAAGCATTTTTGAAGTCTCTGTGATCTGGAATCGTTTGAAGACTTCAGCAATGATATCTCCTAAGAAACCTTTTTTAAATGGTTTGACAAGTTCACGACTTTGGATCTCTTCTTTAATGGAAGTACCTGGATCAACAAAGTAATTCTCTGGTGTTTTTTCTTCAAGATTCAACTGTGTCGGCTCATTGATATACGGGAATGAATCCGGAAGAATCTCATTAAAGATTAATTTACCTACAGTAGTTAGTAACAATTTATTGTTTTGCTCTTCTGTAAATGTTTTGTTATTTAAGCTTGACGCTTGAACAGCAACACGAGTATGCAGGTGAGCATAACCAGTTTGGTATGCAATTAATGCTTCGTTTGTATCTTTAAAGTAAGACCCTTCACCGATAGCATTTTCGCGCTCCAATGTTAGGTAATAGTTACCTAATACCATATCCTGTGATGGTGTAACTACTGGTTTACCGTCTTTTGGATTTAGAATATTTTGGGCAGCCAACATTAAGATTCGCGCTTCTGCTTGTGCTTCCGCACCAAGTGGTACGTGAACCGCCATTTGGTCACCATCAAAGTCTGCGTTATAAGCAGTACATACAAGTGGATGCAGACGAATTGCACGCCCATCTACAAGTGTTGGCTCAAACGCCTGAATTCCTAGACGGTGAAGTGTAGGTGCACGATTTAGAAGTACTGGATGTTCTTTAATAACATCTTCCAGCACATCCCATACATCTGGGTGTACACGCTCAATCTTACGTTTTGCTGATTTAATATTATGAGCTAATCCTCTAGAAACAAGCTCTTTCATAATAAATGGTTTAAATAATTCTAGTGCCATCTCTCTTGGTAAACCACATTGATACATTTTCAAATGAGGTCCTACGACGATAACGGAACGACCGGAGTAGTCAACACGCTTACCAAGTAGATTTTGACGGAAACGACCTTGCTTCCCTTTCAACATGTGGGAAAGAGATTTTAATGGGCGGTTTCCTGGTCCTGTAACAGGACGGCCACGACGACCATTATCAATCAACGCATCTACAGCTTCTTGTAGCATACGTTTTTCGTTTTGAACGATGATGCTAGGAGCACCTAAATCAAGAAGACGCTTCAAACGATTATTACGATTAATCACCCTACGATATAGATCATTTAAATCAGAAGTCGCAAAACGTCCACCATCCAATTGAACCATTGGACGTATTTCTGGAGGAATTACTGGAAGAACGTCTAAAATCATCCAGCTAGATTCATTACCAGAATTACGGAATGCTTCCATAACTTCTAAACGTTTGATTGCTCTTGTTCTACGCTGTCCTTGCGCAGATTTCAATTCTTCTCTTAAAGCATCAACTTCTTTTTCAAGATCAATATCTTGAAGAAGTTTACGGATCGCTTCTGCACCCATTTGCGCTTTAAATGTATTGCCGTACTTATCATAATAAGAACGGAATTCTTTTTCAGAAAGCAATTGTTTTTTCTCGAGTGGTGTACTTCCTGGATCTGTAACGATATATGCTGCAAAGTAAATAACTTCTTCTAGCGCACGCGGTGACATATCCAATACTAATCCCATACGACTCGGGATTCCTTTGAAATACCAAATGTGTGACACAGGAGCGGCTAACTCGATATGTCCCATTCGTTCACGACGTACTTTCGCTTTTGTTACTTCTACTCCACAACGATCACAAACAACGCCTTTATAACGGACGCGCTTGTATTTACCACAATGACATTCCCAGTCCTTCTGTGGTCCAAAAATACGCTCACAGAAAAGACCGTCTTTTTCTGGCTTCAATGTACGATAGTTAATCGTTTCCGGCTTTTTAACTTCACCGTATGACCAAGAACGAATCTTTTCAGGTGATGCGAGACCTATTTTCATGTACTCAAAATTATTTACATCCAACAAGGGGCAATCCTCCCTTTTTAATGTGCGATTTTACCACTGGATCAGATATTTATAGAAAGCAACAGAAAGGTTCTCGGATTGTCGTCCTAAAACCTTCTGTGCTAATTGTTTTATTCACTTTCTTCGACATCAATATTTAACTTCGTTGCAGCCTGAACTTCCTCTTCCTCTAATTCACGCATATCAATTTCGTCTTCATTACTGGAAAGCATTTTTACATCCATTCCAAGACTTTGAAGCTCTTTAATTAATACTTTAAAGGATTCTGGAACACCAGGTTCTGGAACATTGTCACCCTTAACAATTGCTTCGTATGTTTTCACACGACCAACTGTATCATCCGATTTAACGGTAAGGATTTCTTGTAGTGTATAAGCAGCTCCATATGCTTCGAGTGCCCATACCTCCATCTCACCAAAACGCTGTCCACCAAATTGCGCTTTACCGCCAAGTGGCTGCTGTGTAACAAGTGAGTATGGTCCAGTTGAACGAGCGTGTAGCTTATCATCAACCATGTGCGCAAGTTTAATCATATACATAACACCTACGGATACACGGTTATCAAATGCTTCACCAGTTCTTCCGTCATATAAGACCGTTTTTGCATCACGAGGCATGCCTGCTTCTTCAAGCGTTTCCCAAACATCTTCCTCACGCGCACCATCGAATACTGGGCTGGCCACATGTATACCAAGCTGTCTTGCAGCCATTCCCAAATGAAGCTCAAACACCTGTCCGATATTCATACGAGAAGGTACACCTAGTGGGTTCAACATAATGTCGATTGGTGTTCCATCTGGTAGATATGGCATATCTTCTTCCGGTAAGATTTTGGAGATAACACCTTTGTTACCGTGACGACCTGCCATCTTATCCCCTTCATGGATTTTACGTTTTTGTACGATATAAGCACGTACGAGTTGGTTCACACCTGGTGGTAACTCGTCACCGTCTTCACGGTTGAATATCTTCACATCAAGAACGATACCGCCACCGCCGTGTGGAACACGAAGAGATGTGTCACGTACTTCTCGAGCTTTTTCACCAAAGATAGCATGTAATAAACGTTCTTCTGCAGAAAGCTCTGTTACACCTTTTGGCGTTACTTTACCTACAAGAATATCTCCATCTGTTACTTCCGCACCAACACGAATAATACCGTGCTCATCAAGATTTTTCAGAGCATCTTCACCAACATTAGGAATATCTCTTGTAATTTCTTCAGGTCCTAATTTTGTATCACGAGCTTCCGATTCAAATTCTTCAATATGAATAGAAGTATATACATCGTCTTTTACAAGACGTTCACTCATGATGATGGCATCCTCATAGTTATAACCTTCCCAAGTCATGAAACCAACTAAAACGTTCTGGCCTAGTGCAAGTTCGCCATCTTCCATAGAAGGTCCATCTGCAAGAACTTCGCCTTTTGTTACGCGATCTCCTTGACTAACAATTGGACGCTGGTTATAACACGTTCCTTGGTTGGAACGTTTATATTTTTGTAATCCGTAACGATCCAAGTCTCCTTCGACCTCTTTACCATCAACAATAGAGATGCGACGAACGTAAACCTCTTTCGCTTCAACGCGTTCAATCACACCATCATGGTGGCAAATTACCGCAGCACCTGAATCTTTCCCATTAACATACTCCATACCAGTTCCTACGATAGGAGCTTGTGGTTTCATCAATGGAACTGCTTGACGTTGCATGTTCGCACCCATTAGTGCACGGTTTGAGTCATCGTTTTCCAAGAATGGAATACATGCTGTCGCAGCAGAAACAACCTGTTTCGGTGATACGTCCATGTAATCGATCTTATCGCGTGAAACTACGATGTTATCTTCTTGGAAACGTGAGATTACTTCTTCGTTTTGGAAACGACTATCTTCATCTAACGGAGAGTTTGCTTGGGCAACAATATAGTTGTCTTGCTCATCCGCAGTAAGGTAATCAATTTTATTTGTTACTTTACCAGTTTCAGGGTCTACACGACGATAAGGAGACTCAATGAAACCAAATTTATTCACTTTCGCATAACTAGATAACGAGTTTATCAACCCGATATTCGGACCCTCCGGCGTTTCGATCGGACACATACGACCATAGTGGGAATAGTGAACGTCTCGAACTTCAAAGCCTGCACGCTCACGCGTAAGACCACCTGGTCCTAGGGCAGATAGACGACGTTTATGCGTTAATTCACCTAGTGGATTTGTTTGATCCATAAATTGAGATAGCTGTGAGCTACCAAAGAATTCTTTAATTGACGCAATAACCGGTCGGATATTGATTAGTTGTTGTGGTGTAACGCTAGAAGTGTCTTGGATAGACATTCTTTCACGAACCACACGTTCCATACGAGATAATCCAATTCGGAATTGATTTTGCAATAATTCCCCAACAGAACGTAAGCGACGATTACCTAAATGGTCAATATCATCTGTTCCTCCAACTTCATGAAGTAGATTGAAGAAATAGCTAATGGAAGATAAGATATCGGCAGGAGTGATGTTTTTAACATCGTTTGTAACTCCACCGTTACCAATTACAGTAAGTTCTCTTTCTCCATTAGGATCTGTCGGATCAATAATCTTAACAGACTGAATCGTGATTTCATCTTCTAACACACCTTCGTGAGGGGATAGAACTGATTCTCCAAAACGGTCTTCCGCACGCTCTAAATAAGGGAGGATTTTATCTAGTAACTTTCGTTCTAATTTTTCTCCCTTTTCCGCAATTACTTCTCCAGTTTCTGGATCAACAATTGGTTCAGCTAAGATTTGATTGAACAAACGATTCTTCATATGAAGTTTCTTGTTCATTTTATAACGTCCAACATGCGCTAAGTCATAACGCTTTGGATCGAAGAAACGAGATACTAGTAAGCTCTTTGCGTTTTCTACAGTTGGTGGTTCTCCAGGGCGTAAACGCTCATAGATTTCTAATAGAGCTTTTTCAGCATTCTCTGTATTGTCTTTTTCTAATGTATTACGTAAATATTCATTCTCACCTAGCAAATCTGTGATTTCTTGATCTGTACCGAATCCTAGTGCACGTAATAGTACAGTGATTGGTAACTTACGAGTACGATCTATACGAACATAAGCGATATCTTTTGCATCTGTTTCAAATTCTAACCACGCACCGCGGTTTGGAATGACTGTTGCACCAATACCTCTTTTTCCATTCTTGTCGATCTTCTCGTTATAATATACGCTCGGAGAACGCACAAGCTGCGATACGATAACTCGTTCCGCGCCATTGATAATGAATGTTCCCGTTTCTGTCATAAGTGGGAAATCACCCATAAATACTTCTTGTTCCTTCACTTCACCGGTTTCATTATTAATTAAACGAACCTTCACGCGAAGTGGAGCATTGTACGTTACATCTCTTTCCTTCGCTTCATCTACAGGGTACTTTGGATCACCTAAACTATAATCAACAAATTCAAGCGATAGATTTCCCGTAAAGTCTTCGATTGGAGAAATATCCTGAAACATCTCTCGTAAACCCTCTTCCAAGAACCAATCATAAGAAGCGGTTTGGATTTCGATTAGGTTTGGTAATTCCAACACCTCGTTGATACGCGCATAGCTCCTGCGTTGGCGGTGCCGTCCATACTGAACTAGTTGACCTGTCAACTGCTTCACCCCTTAAATCTTACATTTTTAAAAGTATTTCACTATAAAAATGTGAATCATATTTAAAAGAACCTACTGAACTAAATTAGTCAGATATGTTCTTTGAAACTAACAACATGTAACAAGTAAACCTCTGAATTTCATGCTATCCAGATGATCTCATTCGAGCAATAATTCTGATACAACCATAATCCGATTGTACAGATTGCTAAAATTTTGGTAAACTATAGAAAACAATGAACCGGTCAGTATTTTTTCCGATTCTATCAGTTTTACCTCTAACGATCAAAATATACATTTACTTTTAATGAATATACCCATTGACAAGAGTATCCTCATTCTACCATCTTCCTATCTTAGCATACCAGGTAGTGATGGTCAAACTCTTTGCGCTTTAAAAATATAATATCCTTTATCCTTTTTCACTATCTCTACATTACCGAACACTTCATTTAGCTTATCTTTAGCAGACGGAGCTCCTTGTTTTTTCTGTATAACCACCCATAATTCTCCGTTCGGGAGCAGTAAATCCTTTGCACCTTCAAAAATCTGATGCACGACTTTTTTACCCGCACGTATCGGCGGATTTGTAACTACCGCAGCAAAGCGAAGTGTTTCACCGATAGCACTATATATATCGCTTGTTTGTATGGTTACATTGGTTATATTATTTACACTCGCATTCCGTTTCGCTAACTCTACCGCCCGATCATTGATGTCAACCATCGAAACTGCACGATCTTCAAATTCAGCTGCAAGCGAAAGCCCGATTGGCCCATAACCACATCCTACATCAAGTATATCTCCATTAATTTGAGGCTCTTGAAATTGTTCAATAAGAAGACGAGAACCAAAATCAATATCATTCTTTGAAAAGACACCTACATCACTAGTGAAATGAAAGGTTCGACCTCGCAAATTCATACATCCACGTTCTCGGTGAAGTTTTTGACTGAGGATTGTTGGAAAAGTAATGCTCTGACATATAGGCACCTACTTTACTATGAAAAGTTTGTTGGAGATTCTTTAACTTAAAAAACAAACCACCGATAAACCGAAAAATATCCTAGCTGACTAGCATGTGCTTTTTCTTCTATAACGGTGGTTTCCTTCTATTTCTACTCCCTTTATAACATAAGGAGGCTTCGTGATAAAGAGCCCGCCAACAAACGGCGAGCTCCCACTTTATTTAAGTTTCCTTATTTAACTTCTACAGAAGCTCCAGCTTCTTCAAGTTTACCTTGAACTTCTTCAGCTTCTTCTTTAGAAACGCCTTCTTTAATTGGCTTAGGAGCGTTATCTACTAAGTCTTTAGCATCTTTTAAGCCAAGACCAGTGATTTCACGTACTGCTTTAACAACTTTGATCTTAGATGCACCAGCACTTGTAAGAACAACGTCAAATTCAGTTTTTTCTTCTTCAACAGCTCCGCCAGCAGCACCTGCAGCAGCAACTGGTGCAGCAGCAGTTACTCCAAATTCTTCTTCAATAGCTTTTACTAGGTCGTTAAGTTCTAATACAGACATTTCTTTAATTGCGCTAATCATTTCTTCGTTAGTCATGATTGAATCCTCCTATTAATTGTAATTAATTTTTATTTGTAAACCGATTGGTGAATTAAGCACCTTGCTCTTCTTTTTGCTCAGCAACAGCTTTAGTAACATAAGCGAAGTTACGAACTGGAGCTTGAAGCACGCTAAGCAACATAGAAACCATACCTTCGTAGTTCGGTAGGTCTGCAAGATCTTTGATTTGATCAAGTGTAGCGACTTGTCCTTCAATTACGCCACCTTTGATTTCCAATGCCTCATGATCTTTCTTGAAATTATTCAAGATACGCGCTGGCGCTACGACATCATCATTACTGAACGCGATAGCTGTTGGTCCAGTTAATGTATCGTTTAAATCTGTAAGTTCTACAGCTTCAACCGCACGACGAGTCATTGTGTTTTTGTAAACTTTAAATTCGATACCAGCTTCACGAAGTTCTTTACGTAGTGCTGTAACTTCTGCTACGTCAAGACCACGATAGTCAACAACTACAGCTGTTTGGCTAGCACGGAATTTTTCAGCGATTTCTTCAACCACTTGTTTCTTTTTCTCAATGATTCCTGACATTGTTCCACCTCCTATTAAATTCCTCATTACACCGTTCTTTTGTGCTTTACACATTCATACAAAAGTAGTAAGAAATGTAAAAAGCTCCCATGTAGACATGAGAGCTTATATATGGCAGATAGCAATGCTTTTAACGCGAAACTACCTTCATCATAAACACCTCGGCAGGATTATTAAGCTATAAAGCCCCCGCTGTCTACGGTATAACGTATTCTTTTTATTACCGAAATCAGTATATCGAACGTTTCAATAAAAGTCAACTACCAATTAACGGAAGTTTGAAACGTCTACTTTAATTCCAGGTCCCATAGTAGAAGTAATAGAAGCGTTCTTCATGTATATACCTTTAGAAGATTGAGGCTTCACTTTTACTAACTGCTCTGTAAGTGCAACAAAGTTATCCACTAATTTTTGATCATCAAAAGAAATTTTTCCGATTGGAACGTGAATGTTCGCTGACTTGTCTACACGATATTCTACTTTACCAGCTTTAATATCGTTAACAGCTTTCTCAACTTCAAACGTTACTGTACCAGTTTTAGGGTTTGGCATTAAACCTTTTGGTCCAAGTACACGGCCAAGTTTCCCTACTTCAGCCATCATATCAGGTGTAGCTACGATTACATCAAACTCAAACCAACCTTGGTTGATTTTGTTGATGTAGTCTCCTTCACCTACATAATCAGCGCCAGCAGCTTCTGCTTCCTTCGCTTTTTCACCTTTAGCAAATACCAATACACGTTGTGTTTTCCCAGTGCCGTGTGGTAAAACAAAAGCACCGCGAATTTGTTGGTCTGCTTTCTTCGGATCCACGCCAAGACGGAATGCCGCTTCTACAGTTTCATCAAAATTTGCTTTAGCTGCTTTTTTTGCTAATTCAACAGCTTCTTTAATTTCATATGATTTAGAGCGATCAACAAGCTTTAACGCTTCTTGATGCTTCTTACCGATTTTTGCCATTTTATTTCCTCCTCTATTGTGGTTATAACGGTTGTACCTCCCACTTATAAAAGCACAAGGCTTTTATCAAGCACACTAACACAAATACCTTGTTAGCATCTCACGAATAAGGCTGCGGATGTTATCCAGCCGCAACCTCTTATTGTAAATTTCAATCAAGTCATATTGATTGAATAGCGGAATCAATTAGTCTTCAATCGTGATTCCCATACTGCGTGCAGTACCTTCTACCATACGCATTGCCGCATCAACGTCAGCTGCGTTTAAATCAGGCATTTTTGTTTCAGCGATTTCTTTCACTTGATCGCGTTTAACAGAAGCAACCTTGTTTTTGTTTGGCTCACCTGAACCAGACTCAATTCCAGCTGCTTTTTTCAATAGCACTGCTGCTGGTGGAGTCTTAGTAATAAATGTAAATGAACGGTCCTCGAATACCGTAATTTCAACAGGGATAATCATACCCGCTTGATCTTGTGTTCGAGCGTTGAATTCTTTACAGAATCCCATAATATTAACACCTGCTTGACCTAGTGCTGGTCCTACTGGCGGTGCTGGGTTAGCTTTACCAGCTGGGATTTGCAATTTAACTAATTTAATTACTTTTTTAGCCACGAGACACACCTCCTTAAAGTCCGTGATGTGGTAATAGGGTTATAAGATTTGGGAAACCCTCCCACTCAAATTTACCATGTGCACCAACTTGGCGGCACATGAATAACATAAGAATTTTAGCATGTATTTTGAAAAAATGCAAGCTTTGAGTGATGGGAGTTTATGATAGTTTTTCTACTTGTGAAAAATCTAGTTCTACCGGAGTTTCTCTACCAAACATATTTACATGTACTTTAATTTTCTGCTTGTCCGTATCTATATGTTCGATTGAACCTGTAAAGTCGGTAAACGGTCCATCGGTAACACGAACGTTTTCTTTTATCTCGAAATCTACTTGTACAGTTGGTTCAGATACACCCATACGTTTTAATACTACATCAATTTCGCCAGGCATTAACGGAGTTGGTTTTGCGCCATGTCCGCTAGAACCTACGAATCCAGTTACACCTGGTGTATTACGCACGACATACCAAGAGTCATCCGTCATTACCATTTCTGTTAAAACATAGCCTGGGAATGATTTTTTCTTGACCATTTTTTTCTTGCCGTTTTTGATCTCCGCTTCTTCATCTTCTGGGACTATCACTCGAAATATTTTATCTTCCATCCCCATTGATTCAACACGTTTTTCTAGATTCATTTTCACTTTATTTTCATACCCTGAGTAAGTATGAACGACGTACCAGTTTTTCTCCATCTTCATTTAGAGGTTGAGACAAAGCTAGAAACAGAATGAATAGGTTTTAAAAACCCGCTGTAGTAATATACTCCGCTTATTCTAGCTATCATTCATCTTTCTAATAAAATGTTTGTCCTAACCTCTTCCCTCCCTTGCTATTAGTTTTCACATACACACTAAATGTTAGTCTTTTAGAAATTATTTTCTTCCAATATTAAAAAACCCGCAAAAGCCGGGTTTTTAGTTTAAATTATATGCGCTTAGTACAGTATACCTTATTATAGCTTAATTATTCAAAAAATGCATTTAAAAGTTGAGAAATCCCTAAATCTACAACAAAAAAGAACACAGCCATGAAAATTACTGTAGAAATAACAACAACAGTGTAATTTCTAAGTTCCTTTCCTTTCGGCCAACTTACCTTTTTCATCTCTCTAGATACATTTCTTAAAAACTTAAACATTTATTGTACCCCCCGAACCCACACGATTCAATATAAAAACGAAAGCTCACCTGTCAGGATTCAACACCCTAATGATTTAGCTGAATAAAACAGATTGACTATTCCGCTATTCACTCCTACATAAAACTTGTTTTCTCGTAATTGGAGGTGAATCTCGCAAATAGTTTTTAATGTTAAAGTTAAACTCATTATTTTATTTCGTCTCGCGATGTAGTGTATGTTTTCCGCATGTTTTGCAGAACTTTTTTACTTCTAATCTTGTAGATTGATTGGATACATTCTTGTTTGTCGAATAATTCCTGCTTGAACATACAGCACATGCCAATGTTATTTTTTTACTCATTATTCCACCCCTTATAAAGGGATTTTATAGACTATATTACTGTAGCACCTAGCATGAATTATGTCAACGGCATCACAACAATCTATCGCTTCTGTTACAAGAAACAGTAAAATCTTCCCGTAATTTTCAGATTCTTGTTGTCGATTTCTGTCGTAAAGTTTTTTTATATTTACAAAGAAACTCCATTTGATTCCATTAGTTGCTCTAATTTTCGTTTCACTCGCTGCAGGGCATTATCAATCGACTTTACATGACGATTTAAATGCTCTGAAATCTCTTGATAGGTGCGTCCGTCTAAATATAATTGCAATACTTTCTTTTCTAAGTCGCTTAATAATTTCGATAATTTATGTTCTAGCGTCCCATAATCTTCTTGACTGATCAATAATTCTTGTGGATCTACATCAATGGATCCACCTATTATATCTAACAAAGTTCTATCTGATTCTTCATCATAAATCGGCTTGTCCAAAGATACATATGAATTTAATGGAATATGTTTTTGACGTGTGGCTGTTTTGATCGCCGTGATAATTTGTCTTGTGACACATAATTCAGCAAATGCTTTAAAAGAGGATAGCTTGTCCACATCATAATCACGTATAGCTTTATATAGACCAATCATCCCTTCTTGGATAATATCCTCTTTATCCGCACCTACAAGAAAATACGTTCGTGCTTTTGCTCGTACAAAACTAATGTACCGTTGTATAAGGAGGTCTAGCGCGTGACTATTCCCTTGACGAATGAATTGTAGCAAATCAGTATCATCAAGCTGCTCTAATCCCTTGTTGGTCGTGTCTATTTGCCCGATATTCACCAAAGATCGCCTCCTGCAAATTCCGCTTCTATAGTATAGGAAATATTATACAGGAAGCGTTTTAAAACCGTCAACTTGACCTAAACCAGGAAATAGTCATAATTTGTCGAATTGTTTAATTTTGACGAGCATACAAGCTATTATTCTCCTCTTCGCATTTGTTCAAACTTTTCCATGATTTCTTTATCAATTTTTATTTTAGCTTGCGGTTTTGTTTTTCGATGAACTTCTAAACTAACATGAATCTCTCTATCCATATCCTGCACTTCAATAAGTAACTCTCGTGCGGATTTGCGTAGTGCGCCTTGTCCGAAAATAGTTCGTTGTTCAGCATAATCCGAAGTTGCTACATAAACTTGAGTTTGGATGTTTTTCACTTCTTTAACTAGTTTTTCGATACATTCGTCCGCTGTCTCTTTTTCTTTGGTATAAATAATCTCAATGTTAAATTTTTGTTGTTTATTTTCTACACCACGTACATAATAAGCATCAAAGACGAGAATAACATGCTTTCCAGTAAAGGCTTGATATTCCGCTAACACTTCGATGAGTCGATCTCTTGCCTGTCCAATTTCTTTCTCTTTCAATCGTTGCAATTCTCCCCAAGCTCCAATTACATTATATCCATCAACAATCAAGACTTCTTTCATTACTGATCTCCGAGAGGATGACGTTTACGGTATACTTCATAAAGCAAAAGTCCGCAAGCTACCGATGCATTGAGTGAGGATACTTGTCCGACCATAGGTAAGCCCACTGTCCAGTCACATTTTTTTCGAACGAGACGACTCATTCCTTTCCCTTCGTTACCAATTACAATACCAATAGGTAATGATCCATCTAATTGTCGATAGTCTTGGTCTGCTTCCGCTTCTGTTCCAACAATCCAAACATTTCGTTCTTTTAATTCATCAATAGTATTAGACATATTGGTTACTCGCACAACTGGGATATGTTCTATCGCGCCAGCGGCAGTTTTTGCAACCGTTGCGGTTAATCCGACTGAGCGTCGTTTAGGAATAATAACTCCATGTACACCTGTCGCATCTGCGCTTCGTAATATTGAGCCTAAATTGTGTGGATCTTCTAATTCATCTAATAAGATAAAGAAAGGATCCTCGCCACGTTCATTAGCTCGGTCAAATAAATCGTCTAACGAGGCGTACGTATACGAAGCTACATATGCTACCACCCCTTGATGATTTCCTAATTCCATCTGATCTAACTTAGAGCGTGGAACTTTTTGTACAATTGTTCCAGCCTCTCTTGCTAGTTGGTTAATTTTTTGAAAAGTGGAACCTTGTATTTGTTCTGTAACCATCACTTTATTTACTGACCGCCCAGATTTCAGAGCTTCCATAACAGGATTCCTTCCCATAATGACTTCATTGTCCACGGCTATCTCTCCTTTCTTCCGCGTACTGAATTGCATTTTGAATAAGTTCTTCTAATCGATCCTCGTTTTTCATCATATAGTGATACCCAATAAGTGCCTCAAACGCAGTACTATACCGATACGTTTGGACACTTATATTCTTTGGTACCGAACCTGATTTAGCATTTCTTCCACGGGCAACAACTTTTTGTTCTTCTTCCGTAAGAAATCCGTCAACATCCAACCAATATAAAATAACCATTGCCTGTGTTTTTCCCGCGACATACGATGTTGCGGACTGATGTAACTTATTAGGATTTACCGTACCACGCTCTAATAGATATTCTCGAATATATAATTCAAATATAGAATCACCTATATAAGCAAGTGCAAGGCTCTTTAGCTGCTTCACATCATTCGGTTTCATTACTTACCTCTTTTCCAACGCACACCTTGTGGAGTATCTTCGAGTACGATACCTTTTTCTTTGAGCATATCACGAATCTCATCCGCTCTAGCGAAATTACGATTTTTCCGTGCTTCATTTCTTTCTTTAATTAACGCTTCAATGGTTTCATCAAGTAATGTTTCTTCATCTTCTAAAATATTAATTCCTAATACTGTTAGAATCTGTGAAATCGCATCTTGGAATGCATCTATAACTTCAGTAGAAGTTTGGTTTTCTTGTAGGTAAACATTCGCTTCTTTCGATAAATCAAATAAAACCGAAATTGCATTCGCTGTATTGAAATCATCGTCCATATCTTGTTCAAATTTGCTCATTGCTGCTGATACCAACTGCAGCCATTTAGCATCATCATTAGTTAGATTTAAACTTGAATCGCGTCGATGAGATAAATTATGATAAGCTGTTTGAATACGCTCTAAGCTTGTTTTTGCACTTTCAAGTAGAGCTTCAGTGAAGTTAATCGGATTTCGATAATGAACAGATAACATAAAGAAGCGTAAAACTCTTGGATCATGTGCTTGGATTAAGTCTCTAGCAAGTACAAAGTTACCAAGTGACTTCGACATTTTCTCATTATCAATATTAATATACCCATTATGCATCCAATAGTTTGCAAAAGTCTCCCCGTTCATTGCTTCTGATTGTGCTATTTCATTTTCGTGATGTGGGAAAGTTAAATCCTGTCCACCAGCGTGGATATCAATCGTATCTCCTAAATGTTTCTTCACCATTGCCGAGCATTCAATATGCCAACCTGGTCTTCCTTCACCCCAAGGAGATTTCCAAGCAATTTCATCGTCTTTTGCTTGCTTCCATAATGCAAAGTCAAGTGGATCTTCTTTTTTCTCTCCTACTTGAATTCGCGCTCCAGAACGCAGTTCATCAATAGATTGATGAGATAATTTGCCATACGTGTCAAAGGATCTTGGTTTAAAATATACGTCTCCATCCGCTTCATACGCATAGCCTTTTTCAATTAAGGCTGAAATAAAAGCAATAATATCATCCATCGTATCCATTACTCTTGGATTCTTTGTAGCTTTTTTTACACCAAGTGCTCCTACGTCTTCTAAATACGCATTCACAAATCTATCCGCAAGCACTGGAACTTCTTCACCAACGTCTTTTGCAGTTTTTATGATTTTATCATCTACGTCCGTGAAGTTTAATACATAATCTACATCAAATCCTCTATATTCCAAATACCGGCGAACAGTATCAAACACAATTGCGGGTCTTGCATTACCAATATGAATATAGTTGTATACAGTCGGACCGCATACATACATTTTAACCTTACCTTCTTCTAGTGGCTTAAATATTTCTTTTTGTCTTGTTAATGTATTATATATTTGTATGGTCATTTTCTAAGACCCTCCTTTTTTCCTCTTTCATCGAAGCCATTTCCGCTTTTAGCTCATCAATTTGTGTTTGTAATTGGGCGCATTTATCAAAGACAGGATCTGGTAATTTATGATGATCAAGGTCTCTTCCTACTCTTTTTCCATCTTGAACGACCACTTGCCCGGGAACACCTACAACCGTTGAGTTATCTGGAACATCCTTTAGCACGACTGATCCACCACCAACTTTAGAGTTTTCACCAATCGTAATCGCGCCGAGTACTTTTGCACCAGTTGCAATCAAGGCATTATCCTTTAGCGTTGGATGACGTTTGCCTTTTTCTTTACCTGTACCACCAAGCGTTACACCTTGAAAAATGGTAACATTATTGCCTATTTCACATGTCTCCCCGATGACAACTCCCATCCCATGGTCAATAAATAACCTTTGGCCTATCTTCGCTCCGGGATGAATTTCGATTCCAGTGATAAACCGACTTATTTGTGAAATAACACGTGCAATAAACAATAATCGCTTGTTATAAAACCAATGGGCAACGCGATGGGACCATACAGCATGTAAACCAGAATAAGTAAGCATTACTTCAACATACGTTCTAGCAGCAGGGTCTTGTTCAAATACAACATCCATATCCTCTTTCATCATCTTAAAAATACCCAAAAGAAAATCCTCCTTTCTTCATAGACAAAAGCGTAAGCGGCCGTTTATCACCGTATGTCCTGGACGGAACCGTATGAGATAAAGGAAACACGATTAGCGGATGCGAATCGATGTTGACTTATCGTAAGGAGGTATCCGGAAGGACAATAGGTGATGGCGCTGGAGCTGGACGTGGCTAAAACATTTAGTACGTTTATCCACTGCTCCAAAATTTTATAATTTTCTAGATCAGAACAAAAGCGTAAGCGGCCGTTTATCACCGTATGTCCTGGACGGAACCGTATGAGTAGACCATAAAAAAACGCCTCTGTGTATGATGTACACAGAGACGCCTCTCGCGCGGTTCCACTCTGTTTAGAGAAACTCATTAGCATTTGCTTCTCTCAACTTTGACTCTTATAACGGCAGAGTTCCCGCTATGATGTACTATATATTTCCATCACAGACTCTGAGGAGCACTTCAGATTAATTGTCCAAAACTACTTTCAGCAAATGTAGTTCTCTCTGTGTAAACATATTAGTCTTACTTTCCCTCTTCTACGTTTTATCTATTTGATTAACTCTTATTTATCGAATTTCTATATGCTTAATATATTACAAATCTGCCTAAATGTGAATTCTTATGCTCCCATTTCTTTCAATAGTTTATCCAATCGATTAAGTATAATATCTCTACCTAATAACTCAATCGCAAACGGAAGTTCAGGTCCATGCATTTGTCCTGTTGTCGCAACACGTATAGGCATAAATAATTTCTTGCCACGATGGCCAGTTTCTTTCTGAGTTGCTTTAAATTGCGCTTTTATAGCGTCTTTGTCAAATGACTCTAAATGAATCAATTTATCCGTGAAAACTTGTAGTACTTCAGGAACTTGTTCTCCGTTAAGTACTTCTTTTGCTTCTTCGTCATAAGAAATTTCTTTTTGGAAAAATAGTTCTGTAAGTTCAACGATTTCAGCACCATAGCGTAACTGTTCACGGTAAAGCGAGATCACATTTTCAGCCCATTGACGAGTTTCATCATCCATGTCCTCTGACAGTTTTCCAGCTTTTATTAAATGCGGTAACGCAAGATCAATAACTCTGTCAAGATCCGCTGCTTTAATGTACTCATTATTCATCCACTTCAGCTTATGTTGGTCAAAGATTGCTGCAGAAGTAGATAGACGTTCTGGATCAAAAATCTCAATCAATTGTGCCTGTGTGAACATCTCTTCTTCCCCAACCGGAGACCATCCAAGTAAGCTAATAAAATTAAACATCGCTTCTGGTAAATAACCAAGATTACGATATTGCTCTATAAATTGAAGAATATGTTCATCACGCTTACTTAATTTCTTGCGTTCTTCGTTAAGAATAAGTGTCATATGTCCATAACGAGGAGCTTCCCATCCAAACGCATCAAAAATCATCATTTGTTTCGGCGTATTCGAAATATGTTCTTCCCCACGTAAAACATCACTGATTTTCATTAAATGATCATCAATCGCTACAGCAAAATTATACGTTGGAATTCCATTCTTCTTCACAATAACCCAGTCTCCAAAATCACTAGACTCGAATGTAATCTTCCCGCGAACTAAATCATTGAATGTATACGTAGTATTCTCCGGAACTCGGAAACGAATACTTGGTTGACGACCTTCAGCTTCGAATTGTTCGATCTGCTCAGGTGTTAAGTCACGGTGAGCTCCAGAATATTTGGGAACTTGTCCATTTTGGCGTTGCTCTTCCCGTTCTGCTTCTAATTCATCTTCTGTCATATAACATTTATAAGCTAAATTTTTTGCAAATAATTCATTAAGATACTCTTGGTAAATATCAAGGCGTTCTGTTTGACGATAAGGGCCATACTCTCCACCGATATCAGCGCCTTCATCCCATTGTAGACCTAACCATTTTAAGTATTTTAATTGGCTTTCTTCGCCACCTTCAACATTTCTTTTATCATCTGTATCCTCCGTACGGATAATAAACTTTCCATCAAAATGTTTTGCATATAAATAATTAAATAATGCAGTTCTTGCATTCCCAATATGTAAATGTCCTGTTGGACTTGGTGCATAACGCACGCGAACTTCTTTACTCATTACTTGTTGCCTCCCTTAGGAATAAAATATGGATTTGCTTATAATCGAATAAGTTCTATATGAAAAAGTGATAACATATTTCATGCTATCACTTTTCTTCGTCCTTTATCAGTTATACCCTTTTTAGAGGGCTTTTTCAAGTAATTTTGGTTTTGCAAATATCATTCGACCCGCAGAAGTTTGCAGTACACTCGTTATAATTACTTCAATATTTTTCCCTATATAGTCTCTGCCTTCTTCTACGACAATCATCGTTCCATCATCTAAATAGGCGACACCTTGATTTTGCTCTTTACCATCTTTAATAACCTGTACATGTAATTCTTCACCAGGTAATACAACTGGTTTTACTGCATTTGCTAAGTCATTAATGTTCAGAACGTTCACACCTTGAAAATCGCAAACCTTATTCAAGTTAAAATCATTCGTAACAACAATACCATTGATTACTTTCGCTAATTTAATAAGTTTACTATCAACCTCTTGGATTTCCTCAAAGTCACCTTCATATATTTCCACATGAATCGGTAATTCCTTTTGAATACGATTTAAGATATCCAAGCCACGACGACCACGATTTCGTTTTAAAGTATCCGATGAATCGGCAATATGCTGTAATTCTCCTAAAACAAATTGCGGAATAACTATCGTTCCTTCAAGGAAATTGGTTTGACAAATGTCTGCAATTCTTCCATCTATGATGACACTTGTATCTAGAATTTTCGCTTTTGGTTTATCAGCCGGTGCTGCATTTTCTTCTGGAATACGACGTCGATCTTTTTTGTTAGCACGCATTAAGCTAACAAATTCTTCACGTCTGCGAAAACCAACTTGGAACCCTAAATATCCAAAGGTAATCATAATGAAAAATGGTAACACCTGTGACAAGATATGAATTCCTGTGTCTTGAAGCGGAATGTTAATAAAATACGCTATCACTAAACCTACAATTAGACCTATACTTCCAAAGAATAAATCCATGGCTGGGATTTTAATAAGTGCATCTTCTACCCAACGTAAGAAACCTACAATATAATCTACCAATAAGTAGGAAAGTATGAAGAATATAATAGCACCAATAATCATACCTAATATCGGCGAATTCAACCATGCAGGATCTGTTACGTTTAACAAACTAAAAATTTCCGGTATATATAAATACCCGACGGTACCACCTAATATAATAAAGAATAAATGAACTATCTTTTTAAGCACCATCGCTCACCTCCTAACTCCAGTATTGCCTATTATTTGGAAAAGTATCCCATAAGGTTTTTTCATAGAATAAAAAGTAGTATTAATGACGTAATCCAATATCTAAAGCCTCTTGTACACTTGATACACCGATGACTTCAATTCCACTAGGATAATTCCAGCCATCCAAATTGTTCTTTGGACATATTACGCGTTTAAACCCTAATTTTGCAGCTTCTTGTACACGCTGTTCAATTCGAGAAACCCTTCTAATTTCACCAGTTAAACCAACTTCACCTACAAAAATATCATTCGGATTTGTTGGTTGATCTCGAAAGCTAGATGCGATACTTACAGCTAATGCAAGGTCAATAGCTGGCTCATCTAACTTTACCCCGCCAGCAACTTTTATATATGCGTCTTGATTTTGAAGCATCAAGCCCACACGCTTTTCTAAAACAGCCATTAATAGTGGTACACGATTGTGGTCTATACCTGTTGCGGTACGACGTGGATTTCCGAAACTAGTAGGAGAAATTAATGCTTGTATTTCTACCAATACCGTTCTTGTTCCTTCCATCGATGCCACAACTGTTGATCCTGCTGCCCCTTCTGACCGCTCTTCTAGGAATATCTCAGACGGATTCATAACTTCTCGTAATCCTTCTTCTTTCATCTCAAATATTCCCATTTCATGCGTACTACCAAAACGGTTCTTTACTCCTCGTAATATACGATATGTGTGATGTCGCTCGCCTTCAAAATACAGAACAGCATCTACCATATGCTCTAATAACCGAGGACCAGCTATGGAACCTTCTTTCGTTACATGTCCAACAATAAAAATAGGTATCCCATTTGATTTTGCTATTTTCATAAGCTCCATTGTACATTCACGTACTTGAGAAACACTTCCTGGAGCGCTCGTTACCTCTTCTTTAAATATGGTTTGTATCGAATCGATAACCACAAAGGAAGGTTTTACTTCTTCCACCTGTTTACTAATATCATATAAATTTGTTTCTGATAAAACATATAACTGATCTGTTGTAATATCGAGTCGATCTGCTCGTAATTTTGTTTGGCGAGTAGATTCCTCTCCAGAAACATAAAGTACTGACATATCTTTTTCTGCTAACTGAGCGGATATTTGGAGTAAAAGTGTCGATTTACCAATACCCGGATCTCCTCCAATTAAAACCAGTGAGCCTAGTACAATGCCGCCTCCCAGAACTCTGTTGAACTCTCTCATTTTTGTAGTGATTCTAGGTTCTTTTTTGGATTCAATGGCTGTGATTTTTTCAGGCTTACCTGCAGATGTCGTACTAGTAGCATAGCCTGTCCGACCTTTTACTGAGGCTGGATCTATTTCCTCCACCATGGTATTCCATTGATGACAAGCCGGACATTTCCCCATCCATTTAGCTGATTCATACCCACATTCCTGACATACAAATTTTGTTTTTCTTTTTGCCAAATTTATTACCCCTTCTCTTTATTGTAGCCTATTTTTTTATGTAGTAGGTTACAGAAAGCTATCAATTTACAAATTTATCTTCCATATTTATGCCACAACCAAGCGTTTTGACATCGAAATCCCTTAAATGGAAATAAAAGCTAGAAGAATCAAATCCTCTAGCTTTATCACTATTCCATCATATTACCTTTTTCTATGGTAAAACAATAAATTCACCTTTATTATTTAAACCAATTTTAACCTGTTGCTCTTTTTCAATGGCTCCTCTTAATAGCTCTTCTGACAATAAGTCTTCGATATTTTTTTGAATGGATCGACGTAAAGGTCGAGCACCGTATTCTGGATCGAAGCCTTCATTAGCTATTTTTTCAATCGCCTTATCTGTTAATGATAGGTGAAGGTCTTGTTCTTTTAGTCGTTTTTGTAATTGTTGTACCATCAATGTCACAATATCTTTCATATGCTCTTTTTCTAAAGAATGGAAGACAATTGTTTCATCAATACGATTTAAAAACTCTGGACGGAAAGCTTTCTTCAATTCTTCGATCACTTTTGATTTCATATCTTTATAGTCTTTTTCCTCATTATCTAAAGCGAAACCAACATATTTATTACGTTTTAATTCGCTTGCCCCAACATTGGACGTCATGATGATAACTGTATTACGGAAATCAACCACTCTTCCTTTTGAATCAGTTAAGCGACCATCTTCTAGCACTTGTAAAAGAATATTAAATACTTCTGGATGTGCTTTTTCCACCTCATCTAATAGAACAACAGAGTAAGGCTTACGACGAACTTTTTCAGTTAATTGTCCACCTTCGTCGTATCCAACATATCCTGGTGGTGAACCAACCAAGCGTGAAGTTGCATGTCTCTCCATATACTCAGACATATCAATACGGATCATCGCATCTTCATCTGCAAACATTACTTCTGCTAACGCACGAGCAAGTTCCGTTTTACCTACACCCGTTGGTCCTAAGAAAATAAACGAACCAATTGGACGTTTTGGATCTTTTAAACCTGCACGAGCACGTCGTATTGCTTTAGCAACTGCATTAACCGCTTCCGACTGCCCGATAACGCGGTCATGAAGGATTTTTTCCATATTTAGAAGTCGATCAGTTTCATCTTTTGTTAATTTAGAAACAGGTACTCCCGTCCATGTAGACACAACTGCAGCAATATCTTCCATGGTAACTTCTGAATCTGTTTGCCCTTGTTTTTCTTTCCATTGATTTTTCGTTGTTTCTAATTCTTCGCGGAAACGTTGCTCCGAATCTCGTAAAGATGCAGCTTTTTCAAATTCTTGGCTTTGTACCGCCGCGTCTTTTTCTTTACGAACTTCATCTAGTTTCTGTTCCAACTCTTTTAAGTTTGGTGGAACAGTATAAGAGCGTAACCTTACTTTTGATCCTGCTTCGTCGATTAAGTCAATCGCTTTATCTGGCAAGAATCGATCGGTAATATAACGATCAGATAGTGAAGCTGCTGCTTCGATCGCTTCGTCAGTAATGGTTACACGGTGATGCGCTTCATAACGATCACGTAATCCATTTAGAATTTGAATGGTTTCTTCCAATGTTGGTTCATCTACTTGAATTGGTTGGAAACGTCGTTCTAATGCAGCGTCTTTTTCAATATATTTCCGATATTCATCAAGTGTAGTTGCACCAATACATTGTAATTCTCCACGTGCAAGAGATGGTTTGAGGATGTTTGAAGCATCAATAGCCCCTTCTGCTCCTCCAGCTCCGATAAGCGTGTGTAACTCATCAATGAATAGAATAATATTACCTGCCTGGCGAATTTCTTCCATTACTTTCTTCAAGCGGTCTTCGAATTCACCACGATATTTTGTACCGGCAACAACTGTCCCCATGTCTAATGTCATTACTCGTTTATCACGTAAGGTTTCTGGAACTTCATTGTCTATAATTTGTTGTGCAAGTCCTTCGGCGACAGCCGTTTTACCTACACCAGGTTCCCCTATCAAAACAGGATTGTTCTTTGTACGACGGCTAAGCACTTGAATCACTCGTTCAATTTCTTTAGAGCGACCAATTACTGGGTCAATTTTGCCCTCTTTGGCACTAACTGTTAAATCTCGAGCTAATGAATCCAATGTTGGTGTGCTTGCATTTGACTGTTGTCCTGAACGCCCTTGACGACCAGCTTGTGATTCATTGCTACCTAGTAGTTGGAGAACTTGTTGTCTTGCTTTATTAAGACTTACACCTAGATTATTAAGTACTCTAGCAGCTACTCCTTCTCCTTCTCTAATCAATCCAAGTAGAATATGCTCTGTACCTACATAAGAGTGACCTAGTTTTCGTGCTTCATCTTGAGAAAGTTCAACTACTTTTTTGGCACGAGGTGTATAGTGAATCGATTGTGTAGGTTGTTTTCCTACTCCGATTAATTTCTCTACTTCTTCTTGTATTTTGGATACTTCTAGACCTAGAGATTGTAGAGCTTTTGCTGCAATTCCTTCTCCTTCTCGTACAAGTCCTAGCAAAATGTGTTCTGTACCAATGTTATTATGTCCTAAACGTACTGCTTCTTCCTGTGATAGTGCGAGTACTTTTTGTGCTCTTTCTGTAAAGCGTCCAAACATCATAAGGATTTTCCTCCTATTATTCTGAGATTTAATCGATATCGGTAGGTCGAATATCGGCTATATATTTAAATGTGATTATACGTAGAAACAAAAGCCTTCTAACTTATTCCTTGTATTCATTATCTCTAAACATTTATACATACGTTACTCTTCTAGCTTCAATCTCTCTCGAATCACCGATGCACGTAAAACATCTCGCTCATCTGGCCGTAGAGATCGATTCGCATAATGTTGTAAGAAACCTGGTTGCGTTAGAACCATTAATTCATTCAGAATGTTACCAGAAGTGTTGTCTATCAATCCCAGGTCAATTCCAAGTCGAACATCCGAAATACACTTAGATGCTTCTTTAGAGTCAATAATACGGCTATATGCTAGTGTCCCGTACGATCGGAAAATACGATCCTCTAACTTTTTCCCTGTTCTTTCTAGTATATGATTACGTGCCATTCGTTCATGCTCAATAAGTTGATGAACGACACTTTCTAGATCATCTACAATATCTTGTTCGGATTTACCTAAGGTGATTTGGTTAGAAACTTGAAATATATTTCCGAGCGCTTCGCTTCCCTCTCCATATATACCTCTAACGACTAACCCAAATTGACTTATTGCAGGGATTAGACGATTAATCTGTTTGGTAAGAACCAATGCAGGCAAGTGCATCATTACGGAAGCTCTCATTCCTGTTCCAACATTCGTTGGACAACTTGTTAAATACCCTTTTGTCTCATCAAATGCATAATCCACTTTTTCTTCTAACCAATCATCTAATGCGAATGATTGCTCTAAAGCTGTTTTTAATTGAAGACCTGGATAATATACTTGTATGCGAAGATGGTCTTCCTCATTAACCATTATAGAGACTTGCTCATTTTCCGAAATTAATGTAGCAGCAAAATCGGAATGTTTTATTAAATGTGGACTTATTAAATGTTTTTCTACTAGCACACTTTTTTCAACTGGTGATAAATCTGTCAAAGGAACATACTGCAAATCTTTATACGTTTGAAAAGATTTATTTGCATATTCATCTCGAATAAATTCTTGAATCTCAACTAATTTTTCTTCCTTAGCTAATATAGGATAAGTTTGGTTGGCAAAATTTCTTGCAAGTCTTATCCGACTACTCATTACGATGTCTTTATCAGGACCTTCTTCGCGCATCCAAGGGCTAATTGCTTGATCAATAAATTTATCTAATGTCATTGATCATCACCCTCTTTCGAATCATCTTCCTGAGAAGCTTTTGCTTGCAAAGCCTTAATCTTATCTCTATATTCAGCCGCTTTTTCAAACTCTTCATCATCAATAAACTTTTTTAATTCTTGTTTATACATTTCAATCTGTCGTCTAGTTTTTAAGTTTGTTCCTGTACGTTTAGGAATCTTTCCGTTATGCTTAGTATTTCCCGCATGAACCCTGCGAAATATTGGTTCAACTTTTTGTGCAAATGAAGAATAACAATTAGCACAACCGAATTTTCCTATTTTTTTAAACTCAGAAAAAGTCATGCCACATGAAGAGCATGTCACTTCTTTTAACTGTTTCGTTTGATTGGCACTTGTTGAATTCATATTTAATGTCTCTACATTAAATAATCCAGTGAGTAAGTCATGCAGGGAATACCCTTCTTCAGGAAATGTAACATAACCTTTTTTCTTTGCACACGTCTCACACAGACTTAACTTTCTTTCCTCTCCATTAATTACATGTTTAAAGTGAAGTGTCGCTGGGTTTTCATGACATTCTTGGCATTCCAAAATCCATTCCCCCTTACATGAATTATTTATTCAAATATTTAAGTGTTGTTAACATAGAGATTAAAATTCGAGCACGAATTTCATCTCTAATTGGTAATTGAAACGCAAGTGTCGTTCTATCAATTGCTGAAACCATCAGTTTAGCTTCTCGTTCAGTAACTAAATCCTCTTCCAGTAATCTTTCCAAAATATCAATTGCTGATCGCTGTGGGATAGAGTCACCAATTAATTGTATAATCTCATCAATTAATACAGACTGACTTTGATGCTGAATTCGCATTATCCGAATATATCCACCGCCACCACGTTTACTCTCAACAATATATCCTTTCTCTATTGTAAATCTTGTATTAATTACATAATTAATTTGAGATGGTACACATTGAAATTGATCCGCAATCTCACTTCGTTTAATTTCAATAACATCTTTTCCTTGTGATTGTAAAACTTTCTTTAAATACTGCTCGATTATGTCAGATATATTGCTCATAATTTGCACCTCATATCTTATAAAGATGTAAATTTGTTTTTGACTTTGACTATCTTTGACTATATTTTTATTATACGCTAATTAAATAAACTTGCAAATAGATTACATATCTTATTTTAGACAAATAATACTAAAATCAAAACAAAAACCTTATATCGTAAAAGACCTTTTTTAAAGAATCTCTTACGATATAAGGTTAATTTAGTTTAGATACATTTTGGACAGAGTCCATATTGGATATTTCATCGAATACATTCATCAATTCGTTATTTTTTCTTATATTGGTCCAAACATGTATTTTTCTTTGTCCACCTTCAAGTGTTTGAATCTCAACCCGTTTCACGGTAAAATGATATTTTTCAATTACTTCTACAGCTCTAGATAGATGAAATCCATCAGAAGCAATGATTTCTAAGAAGTTGCTAGACTTATACTTTGGAAAAAGATTTTCTATTTGATTTAGGAAAATTAAACTCACAAGAATAATAAGGGTAGCTACAATAGCGACACTATACATACCTGCACCAATTACCAAACCAATACCTGCTACAGTCCAAATAGATGCTGCTGTAGTAAGGCCTCGTATTGTACCTCCATATACTATAATAGTTCCAGCCCCTAGAAAACCTATTCCACTAATGACATAAGAAGGAATACGTGCTGGGTCAAATTGAACATTATCATGCATTTCCATAAAACTCAAAAATCCAAAAAGTGATAAAATCATCATTAGACAAGATCCAACACCCACTAATATATGTGTTCGAAAACCTGCTGAATGATTATTAATTTCACGTTCAAAACCAATTAACCCAGATAATATTAATGCAATGAATAATCTACCAGCAATAACTAAAAAATCTTCTCCTACTAAATATTCCACTAAGGAAGTCATGCATTTTCCTCCCCTCTTTATTTGTTAACCAACTATATAATTATGCTTTTATTTTATATCGTATGAATATCTAGTTATAACAAAAAGAGTTAAGCAAATAATGCTTAACTCTTTTTCGTTGCCTGGCGGCGTCCTACTCTTGCAGGGGCAAAGCCCCAACTACCATCGGCGCTGAAGAGCTTAACTTCTGTGTTCGGCATGGGAACAGGTGTGGCCTCTTCGCTATCGCTACCAGACTTTCGTATAATATGTAGTCCAAAAAAATAAGGACAAGTTATATTATATGCATTTCTTAGACAAAATGCAACACTTTTTTAGGATTGTACCCTAAAAACTAAATAAGAGTAACGTGACATCAATATAAGAACTTAGATAAGTCCTCGATCAATTAGTATCCGTCAGCTGCACGTGTCGCCACGCTTCCACCTCGGACCTATCAACCTCATCGTCTCTGAGGGATCTTACTCACTCGAAGTGATGGGAAGTTTCATCTTGAGGGGGGCTTCATGCTTAGATGCTTTCAGCACTTATCCTTACCACACGTAGCTACCCAGCCATGCTCCTGGCGGAACAACTGGTACACCAGCGGTGTGTCCATCCCGGTCCTCTCGTACTAAGGACAGCTCCTCTCAAACTTCCAACGCCCACGACGGATAGGGACCGAACTGTCTCACGACGTTCTGAACCCAGCTCGCGTACCGCTTTAATGGGCGAACAGCCCAACCCTTGGGACCGACTACAGCCCCAGGATGCGATGAGCCGACATCGAGGTGCCAAACCTCCCCGTCGATGTGAACTCTTGGGGGAGATAAGCCTGTTATCCCCGGGGTAGCTTTTATCCGTTGAGCGATGGCCCTTCCATGCGGAACCACCGGATCACTAAGCCCGACTTTCGTCCCTGCTCGACTTGTAGGTCTCGCAGTCAAGCTCCCTTCTGCCTTTACACTCTACGAATGATTTCCAACCATTCTGAGGGAACCTTTGGGCGCCTCCGTTACTCTTTGGGAGGCGACCGCCCCAGTCAAACTGCCCGCCTGACACTGTCTCCGAACCGGATCACGGTCCTGGGTTAGAATGTTCATACAGCGAGGGTGGTATCCCACGGGTGCCTCCACGTAAGCTAGCGCTCACGCTTCAAAGGCTCCCACCTATCCTGTACAAGCTGCACAAACATTCAATATCAGGCTACAGTAAAGCTCCACGGGGTCTTTCCGTCCTGTCGCGGGTAATGCGCATCTTCACGCATAGTATAATTTCACCGGGTCTCTCGTTGAGACAGTGCCCAAGTCGTTGCACCTTTCGTGCGGGTCGGAACTTACCCGACAAGGAATTTCGCTACCTTAGGACCGTTATAGTTACGGCCGCCGTTTACTGGGGCTTCGGTTCAAAGCTTCGCTCCGAAGAGCTAACTCGTCCCCTTAACCTTCCAGCACCGGGCAGGTGTCAGCCCCTATACTTCGCCTTTCGGCTTCGCAGAGACCTGTGTTTTTGCTAAACAGTCGCTTGGGCCTATTCACTGCGGCTCCTCCTATGAAGGAGCACCCCTTCTCCCGAAGTTACGGGGTCATTTTGCCGAGTTCCTTAACGAGAGTTCTCCCGCTCACCTTAGGATTCTCTCCTCGCCTACCTGTGTCGGTTTGCGGTACGGGCACCTATGATCTAACTAGAGGCTTTTCTTGGCAGTGTGAAATCCGGAACTTCGGTACTCAATTTCCCTCCCCATCACAGCTTGAAATTGCCAGACGGATTTGCCTATCTGACTTTCTCACTGCTTGGGCGCACACGTCCATCGGTGCGCATTCCTTATCCTACTGCGTCCCCCCATCGCTCAAACAATCATGAGGTGGTACAGGAATATCTACCTGTTGTCCATCGCCTACGCCTATCGGCCTCGGCTTAGGTCCCGACTAACCCTGAGAGGACGAGCCTTCCTCAGGAAACCTTAGGCATTCGGTGAAAGAGATTCTCACTCTTTTTTCGCTACTCATACCGGCATTCTCACTTCTAAGCGCTCCACCAGTCCTCACGGTCTGACTTCGCAGCACTTAGAACGCTCTCCTACCATTGTTCGTAAGAACAATCCGCAGCTTCGGTGATACGTTTAGCCCCGGTACATTTTCGGCGCAGAGTCACTCGACCAGTGAGCTATTACGCACTCTTTAAATGGTGGCTGCTTCTAAGCCAACATCCTGGTTGTCTGGGCAACTCCACATCCTTTTCCACTTAACGTATACTTTGGGACCTTAGCTGGCGGTCTGGGCTGTTTCCCTTTCGACTATGAACCTTATCACCCATAGTCTGACTCCCAAGTTTAAGTAACTGGCATTCGGAGTTTGACTGAATTCGGTAACCCGGTAGGGGCCCCTAGTCCAATCAGTGCTCTACCTCCAGTACTCATCATCTTGAGGCTAGCCCTAAAGCTATTTCGGAGAGAACCAGCTATCTCCGTGTTCGATTGGCATTTCACCCCTACCCACACCTCATCCCCGCATTTTTCAACATACGTGGGTTCGGGCCTCCAGTCAGTGTTACCTGACCTTCACCCTGGACATGGGTAGATCACACGGTTTCGGGTCTACGACCACATACTATATTCGCCCTATTCAGACTCGCTTTCGCTGCGGCTCCGTGTCTTCCACTTAACCTTGCATGGGATCGTAACTCGCCGGTCCATTCTACAAAAGGTACGCCGTCACCCATTAACGGGCTTCGACTACTTGTAGGCACACGGTTTCAGGTTCTATTTCACTCCCCTTCCGGGGTGCTTTTCACCTTTCCCTCACGGTACTGGTTCACTATCGGTCACTAGGGAGTATTTAGCCTTGGGAGATGGTCCTCCCGGATTCCGACGGAATTCCACGTGTTCCGCCGTACTCAGGATACACTCCGGAGGAAATTCCTTTTCAATTACAGGGCTGTTACCTTCTTCGGCTGACCTTTCCAGATCGATTCATTTAAAGAATTTCTTTGTAACTCCAAAGGAGTGTCCTACAACCCCAGAAAGCAAGCTTTCTGGTTTGGGCTCTTTCCGTTTCGCTCGCCGCTACTCAGGAAATCGAGGTTTCTTTCTCTTCCTCCAGGTACTGAGATGTTTCAGTTCCCCGGGTCTGCTCCCTATACCCTATGTATTGAGGTATAGGTACTGCTCCATTACGAACAGTGGGTTTCCCCATTCGGAAATCCCCGGATCAAAGTTTACTTACAACTCCCCGAGGCATATCGGTGTTAGTCCCGTCCTTCGTCAGCTCCTAGTGCCAAGGCATCCACCGTGCGCCCTTATTCACTTAACTAAGTTATTTCAGTAAATAAGCGTGCTAATTTAATAGCCTTGTTTCAAAAAAATAATCTAGCTTCAGCTCCTATTAAAAATAGTTGCTTCAGCTTTCTAATTTGATGTCGTTGTTACTCTTATTTAGTTTTCAAGGTACAATGTAGTAACTTCTGTAAAAGAAGTTTATTCAATCGAGAGATTGCTCTCTCAAAACTGAACCAAACAACCAAGTACGATTCCGTAATAATCCTTAGAAAGGAGGTGATCCAGCCGCACCTTCCGATACGGCTACCTTGTTACGACTTCACCCCAATCATTAGTCCCACCTTCGGCGGCTGGCTCCTTACGGTTACCTCACCGACTTCGGGTGTTACCAACTCTCGTGGTGTGACGGGCGGTGTGTACAAGGCCCGGGAACGTATTCACCGCGGCATGCTGATCCGCGATTACTAGCGATTCCGGCTTCATGTAGGCGAGTTGCAGCCTACAATCCGAACTGAGAATGGTTTTGTGGGATTTGCTTGACCTCGCGGGTTCGCTTCCCTTTGTTCCATCCATTGTAGCACGTGTGTAGCCCAGGTCATAAGGGGCATGATGATTTGACGTCATCCCCACCTTCCTCCGGTTTGTCACCGGCAGTCACCTTAGAGTGCCCAACTTAATGCTGGCAACTAAGATCAAGGGTTGCGCTCGTTGCGGGACTTAACCCAACATCTCACGACACGAGCTGACGACAACCATGCACCACCTGTCACTCTGTCCCCGAAGGGAAAACTCTATCTCTAGAGTGTTCAGAGGATGTCAAGACCTGGTAAGGTTCTTCGCGTTGCTTCGAATTAAACCACATGCTCCACCGCTTGTGCGGGCCCCCGTCAATTCTTTTGAGTTTCAGCCTTGCGGCCGTACTCCCCAGGCGGAGTGCTTAATGCGTTAACTTCAGCACTAAGGGGCGGAAACCCCCTAACACCTAGCACTCATCGTTTACGGCGTGGACTACCAGGGTATCTAATCCTGTTCGCTCCCCACGCTTTCGCTCCTCAGCGTCAGTTACAGACCAGAGAGTCGCCTTCGCCACTGGTGTTCCTCCACATCTCTACGCATTTCACCGCTACACGTGGAATTCCACTCTCCTCTTCTGCACTCAAGTTCCCCAGTTTCCAATGCACGTTTACGGTTGAGCCGTAAGATTTCACATCAGACTTAAAGAACCGCCTGCGAGCGCTTTACGCCCAATAATTCCGGACAACGCTTGCCACCTACGTATTACCGCGGCTGCTGGCACGTAGTTAGCCGTGGCTTTCTGGTTAGGTACCGTCAAGGTACTATCAGTTACTATAGTACTTGTTCTTCCCTAACAACAGAGTTTTACGATCCGAAAACCTTCATCACTCACGCGGCGTTGCTCCGTCAGACTTTCGTCCATTGCGGAAGATTCCCTACTGCTGCCTCCCGTAGGAGTCTGGGCCGTGTCTCAGTCCCAGTGTGGCCGATCACCCTCTCAGGTCGGCTACGCATCGTCGCCTTGGTAAGCCGTTACCTTACCAACTAGCTAATGCGCCGCAGGCCCATCTGTAAGTGACAGCAAAAGCCGCCTTTCAACTTCTCATCAGGAGATGAAAAGTGTTATCCGGTATTAGCTCGCGTTTCCACGAGTTATCCCAGTCTTACAGGCAGGTTGCCTACGTGTTACTCACCCGTCCGCCGCTCATTCCATTATCGTCAACTCCGAAGAGAATCAAATAATTTCATGCGCTCGACTTGCATGTATTAGGCACGCCGCCAGCGTTCGTCCTGAGCCAAGATCAAACTCTCCATAAAAGTTGTGTTTCTTGTGCTTCAGAAGTCAACTTCTGACTTCATTTCTTTTTAAGAAAAACGAGGTGTTTTTCTTCTTTCGTACTGGTTGTTTTGTTCAGTTTTCAAAGAGCAATTTCGTTGTCGCCTCCAAAACAGCGACTTTATAAATTTAACATTTTCTCCAAATCTTGTCAATAACTTTTTTAAAAGTTTTTTAAGAAATGGTGGAGCCTAGCGGGATCGAACCGCTGACCTCCTGCGTGCAAGGCAGGCGCTCTCCCAGCTGAGCTAAGGCCCCTTTATTTAAATATATTTCATGGTCGGGAAGACAGGATTCGAACCTGCGACCCCTTGGTCCCAAACCAAGTGCTCTACCAAGCTGAGCTACTTCCCGATGGCGCGCCTGAGAGGAGTCGAACCCCTAACCTCTTGATCCGTAGTCAAACGCTCTATCCAATTGAGCTACAGGCGCGAATGGTGCCGAGGACCGGAATCGAACCGGTACGGTAGTCACCTACCGCAGGATTTTAAGTCCTGTGCGTCTGCCAGTTCCGCCACCCCGGCAGGGTTGGAGCGGAAGACGGGATTCGAACCCGCGACCCCCACCTTGGCAAGGTGGTGTTCTACCACTGAACTACTTCCGCATTGGCAAATTTCTAAATGGTGCGGGTGAAGGGACTTGAACCCCCACGTCCGAAGACACTAGATCCTAAGTCTAGCGCGTCTGCCAATTCCGCCACACCCGCAAAATGGTGAGCCATGAAGGATTCGAACCTTCGACCCTCTGATTAAAAGTCAGATGCTCTACCGACTGAGCTAATGGCTCGTACAACTTAAATTTATTCACCATTCGTTAATATTCTGTTAGAAAAAGTGGTGCCGGCCAGAGGACTTGAACCCCCAACCTACTGATTACAAGTCAGTTGCTCTACCAGTTGAGCTAGGCCGGCGTGGTGGAGGATGCAGGGCTCGAAC